>NZ_JBHTBJ010000001.1:0-510769 GCF_042664765.1 Paractinoplanes rhizophilus
CACGACACGCTGTCGAACACGTCCTGGCCTGGTCAGCCTTCCGGCAACTGTGCAACCAACGCGCCCGAGCCGCCCACTACCGCAAACGACTCGAACGCCTCGGAAGCTACGACCCGCCGTAGCAGTACTAGCCCGGCCAGGATCTCCCCGACCGCGTCCAGAGCCGCCCTGGCCTGCGCCGCACTGCGACACAACACCACACCGTCATCGGCGTAACGCACCAGCTCACCCACCCCACGGCGGGTCAACTCGGTATCCAGAACGTGCAGGAAGATGTTCGACAACAACGGCGAAATCACACCGCCCTGCGGAGTACCAGCGACCGTCCGCTGCACCCCACCATCGGCCATCACCCCCGCCTGCAGCCACATCCGTACCAACTTCAGCACCCGCCGATCCGACACCCGCCTCCCCACCTCGGCCAGCAAACGCGCATGGTCGATCTCGGTGAAGAAACTCGCGATGTCGAACTCCGCGACGAACACGCGGCCCTCGATGAAGCCCGTACGGACTCGCTCCATCGCCTGCGTCGCCGACCGCTTCGGCCGAAACCCATACGACACCGACAGAAAATCGGCCTCGAACACCGGTTCCAACACAAGTTTGGCCGCCTGCTGAGCCACCCGATCACGCACGGTCGGAATGCCTAACGGACGCCTACCACCATCTGATTTCGGGATCTCCACCCGACGCACCGGCGCCGGACGGTACGAGCCCGCGCGAAGGTCCCGGGCCAACTCGCCGAGCATCCGCTCGACCCCGTACCCCTCCACCTGCTCCAGGGTGATCCGATCCACCCCGGCCGCACCCTTGTTACGAAGCACCCGCAACCACGCCTCCCGCAGGACGTCACCCCTGCAGATACGGTCATACAGGGCGTGGAAACGCCGTTCCGGAGACTGCTTAGCCGGACATGGCCTTCGCCGTGAGATGAGCGGCTCGGCTCCTCCGTTGTGGGTGTGACGAGGCTGCAGGGTTCGCTTAACGCTACGGCCCGCGTGCTTGCTCCCTCCAAAGAGGCTCTTGACACCCCGCTCAGCCCGCCACCTCTCGACGACGAACCGGGGCCTGCTACCGGGCGCTCCGATACTTACCCGGACGGGACTTCCACCCGCAGGCCTGGACCAGCTTCCAGGACGCAACATCGACCCACCATAATCGGCCCGCGCCCGCCAAGCCCGCCGGCTCATCAGGCCGGCCAGACCCCGAAGCCCGCCGGGCCTCAGCCGGCGAACCGGCGCGCCCCGCCGCCCAAGCGCTTCGTGTCGCGCTTCGCCTCGTACATGGCGGCGTCGGCGCCCCGCATCAGCGCCTCGTACTCCTGGGCGTCGTCCGGGAAGAGCGCGATGCCGACGCTGCCGCCGATCCGCACCGGGTTGCCCTCGATGGTGAACGGCTCGCGCAGGCGGTCCACGATCCGGCCGGCCACCGCGGTGGCGACGTGGTCGTCGGGGTTGCGGGTGAGCAGGATGGCGAACTCGTCGCCGCCGAGGCGGGAGACCACGTCGTTGTCGCGGACCGCGCCGAGCAGCCGCTTGGCGACCTGCTGCAGCAGCGCGTCGCCGGCCTGGTGGCCCGCGGTGTCGTTGACCTCCTTGAAGCCGTTGAGGTCGAGCAGCATCAGCGCGACCCGGGTGCCGGTCGCGCCGGCCAGCTCGACGGCCTGCTCGGCCCGGTCGAGCAGGTATGACCGGTTGGGCAGCCCGGTCAGCGAGTCGTGGAAAGCCTGGTGGCTCAGCTGCGCGACGTGCGCCTGGGCGGCCTGCCGCATCCCGGCGCTGTCGACGATGAGCGCGCCCTCGACCGAAAGTTGCTCGGCCAGCAGGCGGTCGCGGCTGCTCCACTCGCGGGTGACGCCGGCGTCCCCACACATGATCATGCCGACCGCGCCGTGGGCGGAGAGCATCGGGATCGCGATGTACGACGTCAGCCCCATCATCTCGATGAAGCCGCCGGCCAGCCCGGACCCGCCCGCCTTGCCGACCAGGGCGGGCCGGCCCTCGGCGATGGCGCGCCACACCGTCGAATCGGTGGCCGGCTTGCCGATCAGGTGGTCGAACTTCGCTTCGCCGTCCGGGAGACCGATGCTGTGCACGTACCGGATGCGCTTTTCCGCGTCGAGAAGACATACCGCGCCGTATTCCGTGCGGAAGGCGTCGACGGCCGAGTCGACCAGGACGCGGCCGGCCTCCTCGACGCTGGTGGCGTCCATGCCCTGCTCGAAGAGCCGCCGCACGATGCTGGAGACGTGCGCCATGAACTGGCGCTGTTTCTCGGCCGCGAGTCCCTGCAGCGTGGTCGCGAAATGCAGGGCGAGTGGGGAGAGCGTGGCCAGGCGCAACAGGTCGAGGTGGGCGCCGGCGAGCAGCAGCACGCCGACCGTCTGCCCGCCGATGCGCAGGCGGATGGCCATCCGGTCGGCCTCGACCAGGGGTTTGGCGCCGGCCGCCATCCGGAACACCTTGCCCGAGATGAGCAGGTCACGCCCGCCCGGCTCGCCGAGCTGCGCGGTCGGGTTGAGCAGTCCGGTCTCCGAGTCGAGCTCGAAGACGGTCGCGGCGGTGAGCCCGGCGGCGGCCTTCAGGTACGGCTCGGCGACGTCGAGCACGTGCTGCACCGACGGCGTGTCCTTGGTCATGAACGTGACCAGCTCGGCGAGCAGCGCGTCCTGCGGGTCGCCGGTGGCCTCGGGGCCGGCCGGCGGGCCGAGGACGGCGGTGGGTCCGCTGCGCATGCTCACGGCTCTAAGAGTCGGCAACCGGGCCCGCCGCTTTATCGAGGCTCGGTCGCATTTGGGTTGCGCGCGTCACAACCGCTTGCCCCGTTGGACATAGATCCGGATGAAGCCTTGACGCAACCTGATCAACCTTGTTCAACTGTGTTTACTCCTGAGCGCACTCTTCCGCTCCGAAGGGAATTCGCGCGTGAAAAAACATTGGTTGTCAGCCGCGGGAATCGCCTCCGCCCTCGTTCTCACCGTTTCCTCCTCCGCCACCGCCTCCGGTTTCCACGATTCGACGGCATTCATCCCGCAGCCCGCCCCGGCGATCCCGGCCGCCGGCGGCTGGCACGCCGGCATCCCGCCGATCGCGACGCCGTGGACCGGCGAGGTCGGTCCCGGCAACGCGCTGCCCGAATACCCCCGCCCGCAGCTCACCCGGCCGAAGTGGCAGAACCTCAACGGCGTCTGGGAGTTCGGCAAGGCCGCCGCCGGCGAGGCGGTGCCCACCGGGAAGACGCTCGGCGAGCGCGTGCTCGTCCCGTACCCGATCGAATCCGCCCTTTCCGGCATCCAGCGGCACGAGGACCGCATGTGGTACCGCCGGACCTTCACGGTGCCGGCCGGGTGGAAGGTCGGCAGCGGCAACCGGCTGCAGTTGCATTTCGGGGCGGTCGACTACGACGCGAAAGTTTTCGTCAACGGCACGCAAGTCACCACGCATCGCGGCGGCTACGACGGCTTCGACGTGGACGTCACCGACGCGCTCACGGCCGGCGGCCCGCAGGAGCTCATCGTCTGGGCCGAGGACCTCACCGACGCGACCGGCCAGCCGATCGGCAAGCAGCGCCGCACCAGCGACCGCGGCATCTTCTACCAGGGCAGCTCCGGCATCTGGCGCACCGTCTGGATGGAGCCGGTCCCGGCCGCGAGCATCACGTCGCTCACGCTGACGCCGAACGTCCCGGCCGGCAACCTCAAGATCAAGGTCAACACCTCCGCGGGTACGGGTCTGCGCGTGCGTGCCGCCGCCCGGGGTGGCGGGTCCGTCACCGGCGCGGCCGACACCGACCTGACACTTCCGATGCCGCACGCGAAACTCTGGTCGCCGGACAACCCGTATCTGTACGACCTGTCGGTCGAGCTGCTCCGCGGAAACAAGACCGTCGACCTGGTCGGCTCGTACTTCGGCATGCGCCAGATCGGCACCGCGCCCGGCGCCGACGGAAAGCTGCGCATCACATTGAACGGAAAGATTCTGTTCAACATGGCAAACCTGGACCAGGGCTTCTGGCCGGACGGCCTGTACACCGCGCCCACCGACGACGCGCTCAAGTGGGACCTGCAGCAGGACAAGGCGCTCGGCTTCAACGCGGTGCGCAAGCACATCAAGGTCGAGCCCGACCGCTGGTACTACTGGGCCGACAAGCTCGGCCTGCTGGTCTGGCAGGACATGCCGGCCGCGAACACCGGGCCGATCCCGGCCGACTGGCGGGCGCAGTTCGAGGCCGAGCTGCACGAGATGGTCCGCGAGCACCAGTCGTGGACGTCGATCGTCGCCTGGGTCCCGTTCAACGAGGGCTGGGGCGAGTGGAGCAAGGAGGACACCGGCCGGATCGCGGACGAGGTCAAGGCCCAGGACCCGGCCCGGCTGGTCAACGCGCACAGCGGCGTCAACTGCTGCAACTCGCACGGCGACTCGGGCCGCGGCGACGTGATCGACTTCCACCAGTACCTCGGGCCGGCCACCCCCGCGCCGTCCGGCAACCGGGTCGCCATCGACGGCGAGCACGGCGGCTTCGGGCTCAAGGTCTCGAACCACATGTGGTTCGGCGACGGCCAGGCGTACGAGATGGAGCCCGACTCCCCCACCCTGACCGCGAAATATGTCGCGAACCAGGAGGCGGTCATCACCTCGGCCAAGTTCTGCGGCATCAGCGCGGCGATCTACACCCAGATCACCGACGTCGAGGCGGAGCTCAACGGCTTCTTCACCTACGACCGCCAGGTGGCCAAGATGGACCTGCGGCAGGTCCGCGCGATCAACCAGAAGATCATCAAGCAGGCGGACGGATCCGGGGCGAACGTCCCGCAGCCGCCGGCCGGCACGCCCGGCCTGACCGGGATCGCCTTCTGGCCGCTGGACGGCTCGTACGGCTCGCTGACCCCGGTCGGCAACGCCCCGTTCGTCGAGGGCCACAACGGGCAGGGCGTCGACCTCAACGGCGGCTTCCTCGACGCCGGCAAGCCGGTGCTCAACACGGCGTCGGACTACTCGGCCGCCGCCTGGGTCAAGCTGGACAAGGCCGACGGCGCCTTCCAGACCGTGGTCGGCCAGGACGGGGCCAGCAACAGCGACTTCTACCTGCAGTACTCCGGCGCCGACCAGCGTTTCGCGATGAGTTTCGCCGGGGTGCGCGCGCTGGCGCCGGTCAAGCCGGAGGTGGGCCGCTGGTACCACCTGGTCGGCGTCCGCGACACGGTCAAGGGCGAGCTGCGGCTCTACGTGGACGGCCGGCTGGCCGGCACCGCGAGCGCCTGCATGCCGCAGGCCGCGCCGACCGGAAACACCGTGATCGGCCGCGGAAAGTACGGCGGCAACCAGGTCGACTTCCTCGACGGCACGGTCGACCAGGTCCACCTGTACGACCGCGCGCTGTCCGCCGACGAGATCAGCCAGCTGTACGCGTCGGGCGAGTAACCGTCCTCGCCGGACCGGGAGGGCGGCCCGCCGGCCGCCCTCCCGCCGTCTGCGTGGTGGGTGTCAGCCGCGCGACCGCGGCAGGCAGCACTTCTTGTACTTCAGCCCCGACCCGCACCAGCAGGCCTCGTTGCGCTCGGGCGGCCACGGGATCCGCCCGGCCAACTGACGCGCGAACCCGGCGCGGGTCTGCGCCGAGGACGGGTCCCCCTCCGCGCCGGCGAAGCGGGTCAGGCCGGCCGCGGTCGCCGGGAGCAGGGCCAGACCGGTGCGCCCGGCCGCCGCCTGGCGGACCAGCTCGGTCTCCAGGTGGGCGCGGTGCTCGTCCCAGTCCGCGCCGTACGCCTCGGACAGCGCCGGCCACTGCGCGAGCACCTTGCCGAGCTCGGCCTCCGGGAAGAAGACCAGATCCTCGGCCGGGCGGGCGGCCGCGCCGGCGAGCCGGGTCTCCAGCCGGTCGGCCAGATTGTCGTGGTGGTCGTGCGGCAGTCCGAGCGCGTGCCGGGTGCGGTGGCGCTGCTGGAGGAGGAAGAACAGCAGCCCGGCGTCCTCGGCACTGGCCGGCTCGGCGGGCTGGTCGCGATCGGCCAGCACGGCCCGCACCGCCTCGGTCAGCCACTCCTCGGCGAGCCGGGTCCGCCCGCCCGCGGCGAGCGCGGCGCTGACGTACGCGGCGGCGTCCGGGTGCTGGGTGAGCAGCGGGCGGAGCGCCTCGAGATCGGTCATCGCGTCGGCGCTACGGCCGGTGCGGAACAGGATGCGGGCCCGCAGCGCCCGGGCGGCGCCGGCCCGCGGGTCGTCCCCCGTCCCGTACGCCTCGACGGCCCGTCCGGCGTACCGCAGGGCGGCGTCGAGCTTGTTCCGGCTCTCCGCGATCTCGGCGGCGAGCGCCAGGGCGTACCCGGCGTCGGCCTGGTCCGCGAGGCGCCCGGCCGCCGCGGCTTCGGCCAGGTCGGCGGCCACCCCGAGCGGGTCGGCCGCGCCGAGGGCGGACTGCCGGATCGCGGTGAGGTCGGCGCTGGTCAGATCGGCTTTTTCAGACACGCCGCCACGCTACAGCGACGCGTACGCATATCGCTGTTGATCTGGGTCTCACTCGCCGGTGTCGGGGACGGTCTCCAGCAGCGCGGCGGCGATCTTCGCGGCCGGATCGGCGAGGGTTTCGTTGAGGCGGAAGAACATTTCCTGCGCCTCGACCGCCGGCCATTGCGACGGCAGGTGCGAGACCGGCAGGCGCGGGTCGCGGCGGATGATCTGCAGCCAGTCGGTGACCAGCAGCAGCTTCGTGGCGAGCGGGTCGTCGAACGCGGGGTCGGCCGACCAGCGGGCGAGGAAATCCTCGTAGCGGGCGGCCAGCGCGGGCAGGTCGTAGGCGCCGGCGATCATCTCGGCGACGTCGGTGGAGGGGTCGGCGGTGCCGCGGAACACGCGGATGTGGCCGGCCAGCAGGTGGGAGACGTCGGGCGCGCCGGGCGCGATCCACAGCCCGCCCTGCACCGGGCCGAATCCCGACCACGCCAGCGAGGCGCGCAGGTCGTGGCGTTCCCGCTGGCGCTCGCCGGGCAGCGAGAAGGCCAGCAGCGTCCAGGTGCCGTCCCAGTCGCGGTTGACCGCGCCGGTCTGCCACAGGCGCACCGCGCCGTCGCGCAGGACCCGGGTGCTGTGCGGGGTGAGCCCGAAATACATTCGGCGGCCGCTGCGCTGGCGGCGCAGCAGGCCCCGGGCCGTCATGCGGGTCAGGGTCGAGCGGGTGGCCTCCTCGGAGACGCCCGCGCGGGCCAGCACGTCGATGACGCTTCCGGAGTAGACGCAGACGCCGTGGTCGAACAGGTGCTCGCCGAGGAAGGTCAGCATGATCGCCGAGGCGGAGGCGGATGGTGGGGCCACGACCGGCACAGTACCGGCGATCTTGGCGGCATGTGCAGTGATGTCGGGCAGATTGTTGACCAGCGTCAAAAAAGCGCCTAACTTGGCGGCACCCGTTCCTGAGTACACCGGAGGTACTCATGCGACGTCCTCTGGCCGTCATGGCCGCGCTACTCCTACTTCTTCCCGCCGCTTGCGGCGACAACGATGACAATGACGGCGGCGGCGGCAAAGCCGGCGACCCGTTGAAGATCGGCCTGATCGTTTCCCTGACCGGCAACTACGCCCCGCTGGGCAGCGAGGACGAGAAGTCCGTCAAGCTCGCCGTCCAGCAGATCAACGACGCGGGCGGCCTGCTCGGCCGTCAGATCGAGCTCACCGTCCGCGACGACAAGAGCCAGCCCGAGCAGTCGGTGCTCAGCTTCAACGACCTCAAGGGCGCCGGCGTGGCCGCGGTGATCGGTTCGCCGTTCTCCAACTCGGCGCTGGCCACCATCCCGCAGGTCGACCGGGCGAAACTTCCCTACGTGTCGCTCACCCCGGCCGACGAGCAGGTCAACCCCATTCATCCGTACGTCTTCGTGGTCCCCGCCACGTCGGCCACCTACGCCGACCGGATCCTGCAGTACTACCAGGCACAGGGATTCACGAAAGTTGCCGTCGCGCACGACAGCCGCTCCTCGTACGCGAACGCCGGCACCGCCGGCATGAAGGCGAAAGCGGCGCAGTACGGCGTGACCCTCGTCGCCGACGAGGAGTTCCAGACCTCCACCACCGAGTTCGGCGCGATCATCAACCACGTCAAGTCGTCGGGCGCGCAGGCACTGACCGTGTGGGCGACCGGCCCGCCCGGCGTCGCTTTCGCGAAACAGTACGCCAGCGCCGGCGTCGACATCCCGCTGATGTTCACCGGCTCGCAGGCCAGCTCGTTGTGGCTCAAGCCGGCCGGCCCGGCCGCCGAGGGCGTCTTCGTGGCCAGCTCGATCGCGGTCGTCGGCGACTCCCTGCCGGACGGCGAGCAGAAGAAGGCGATCGAGGAGCTCTCGAAACCCTTCGCCACCCAGTACGGCTACCCGCCGCCGCAGTTCGCGGCCGACGGCTACGCCGGCATGAAGCTGCTCGCCGCGGCCGTCACGAAGGCGAACAGCGACGACCCCGCGAAGATCCAGGCCGCTTTCGAGGGGTTGACGCTGCTCACCCCGAACGGCACCTACAAGTACACGGCCACCGACCACGCCGGACTGACCTCCGACTACATCTCCATCAACCAGGTGAAGGACGGGAAGTTCGTCCCGACCGACTGGGCGAAGGGGAAACTGCCCGCGTGAGCGTGCTGCTCGAGGTGGAGGGCGCGACCCGGCGCTTCGGCGGGGTCTTCGCGCTGCGCGACGTCGGCCTGGATGTCCGGGCCGGCGAGACGCACGCGGTGATCGGCCCGAACGGCGCCGGGAAGTCCACCCTGTTCAAGCTGATCGGCGGTCAGCTGGTGCCGACCGCCGGCACGATCGGGTACGACGGCGAGCGCATCGACCGGCTCGCCCCGCACCGGCGGGCCCGGCGCGGCATCGCCATCGCGTTCCAGGACGCGCCCGTCTTCCACGGGCTGACGGTCGCCGAGAACGTGATGGTCGGCGCGCACGCCGTCACCCGGGCCGGCCCGCTCGCGGCGGTGCTGCGGCTGCCGCGGCACCGCCGGGAGGAGAAGTCGATCCGGGCCCTGGCGTTCGCGGCGCTCGAGCGGGTCGGCCTGGCCGATCAGGCGGACCGGCCCGCCGACGGGCTGCCGCTCGGGCAACAGCGGGCGTTGCAGGTGGCCCGCGCCCTGTGCGGCAAGCCACGGTTGCTGCTGCTCGATGAGCCGGCGTCGGGGCTGCGCGGGCCGGAGCGGTCCGCGCTCGCCGGGCTCATCGAGCAGCTGCGCGGCGAGGGCCTGTCGATCCTGCTGGTCGAGCACGACGTGGCGTTCGTGGCCCGGCTCGCCGACCGGGTGACCGTCCTCGACCTCGGCCGGGTCATCGCGTCCGGAACCTTCCAGGAGATCCGCGCCGACGAGCGCGTCATAGCGGCCTATCTGGGCGGCGCCGATCTGGATGGCGCCGATCCGGACAGCATCGATCCGGACAGCACCGATCCGGGTGGCGCCGCATGATCCGGGTCGACCGGCTGACCGTGCGGTACGGTGCCGCGACCGCGCTCGACGGGGTGAGCCTGTCGGTGGCGGCGGGCGAGATGGTGGCGCTGATCGGGCCCAACGGCGCCGGGAAGTCGACTCTGGTCAACACGCTGTGCGGGCTGCGGAAACCGGCCGCGGGAACTTTCGCCGTGGACGGGAAACTTGCGCTGGTGCCGGAGGGCCGTCACCTGTTCGCGCCGCTGACCGTCGACGACAACCTGCGGCTCGGCGCGTGGCGCAGCGGCTCCCGGGACACCGCGCACATCTACGCGTTGCTGCCCGAGCTCACGAAACTGCGCAAGCGGCAGGCCGGGAAACTTTCCGGCGGGGAGCAGCAGATGGTAGCGCTCGGCCGGGCCCTGATGAGCCGGCCCGACGTGCTGGTCATCGACGAGATGTCGCTGGGCCTGGCGCCGCGGGTGGTCGCCGGCCTCGCCGGGCACCTGCGGGAGCGCAACGCGGCCGACGGGCTGGCGGTGCTGCTGATCGAGCAGAACGCGCGGCTCGCCCTCGACCTCTGCGACAAGGCCTACGTGCTGGAGGCGGGGCGTATCGTCGCCGAAGGACCGTCCGCCGAACTGGCCGGCAGCGCCGAAGTGGCCGCCGCCTACCTGGGGCTGGAGGCCTGATGGGCGAGCTGGCGCAGTACCTGATCACGGGCGTGGGCATCGGCTGCGCGTACGCGCTGACCGGCAGCGGCCTGGTGGTCATCTACCGGGTCACCCGGGTCGTCAACTTCGCGCAGGGAAGTTTCGCGGTCTTCGCCGCGCTGACCGTCACCACGCTGCTCGCGGGCGGGCTGCCGCACGGCCTGGCCGAGGCCCTCGCGGTGCTGATCGCCGGCCTGATCGGGCTGGTCGTGGGCCTGGTCGCGACGGGCAAGCCGGGCACCACCCCGCAGGCCGCGCTGATCGTCACGCTGGGGCTCGGCGTTCTCGCGTACGCGATCGAGATCCTGCTCTGGGGCGACCAGCCGCGGTCGTTCGCGGGCCTGCCGGGCTCGGTGACCGTGCTCGGCGGCCGGATCCAGACGCACTATCTGCTGATCATCGGAGTGACGGCGGTCGTGCTGGCCGCGACGGCGCTGCTGTTCGCCCGCACCGACCTGGGCAAGGCGCTCACCGCGACGGCCGCCGATCCCTACGCGGCGCGCGTACTCGGGATCAGCGTGCTGCGCATGGGCCTGCTGGCGTTCGCGGCCGGGGGCGCGCTCGGCGGGCTGGCCGGGGTGCTGGTCACGCCGGTGCAGCAAGTTTCCTTCGACAGCGACGTGGCGCTCGTCGTCAACGGCTTCTCGGCGGCGATCCTCGGCAACCTGACCCGGCCCGGCCTGACGCTCGTCGGCGGGTTGCTGCTCGGTGTGGTGCAGGCGCTGGTCGGCGGCTATCTGAGCACCTCGTACCAGACGGAGGTCGCGCTGATCTTCATGCTCGCCGTGCTGATCGTCCGGGCCGGCCGCCGCGACGTGGTGGAGGCGGCGGCGTGAACCAGACCATGCTGATCCTGCTCAGCCTCTCCGCGATGTCGGTGGTCGGGCTTTCGCTGCTGATGGGCTACGCCGGGCAGGTCTCGCTGGGCCAGGCGTCGTTCTACGCGATCGGCGCCTACACCGCCGGGCTGCTCTCGCTGCACGGCGTGCCGACCCTCGCCGGGCTGCTTCTCGCGCCGGTGGCCGCCGCCGCCGCGGCCGTGATCGTGGGCGTGCCGATCCTGCGGCTGCGCGGGCATCAGCTCGCTTTCGCGACGCTCGCGCTGCAGCTCATCCTGCTGTCCGTGCTCGGCGACGCGGACTGGGCGGGCGGCGCGATCGGCTTGCAGGGCCTGCCCTACCTGTCGATCGGCGGCTTCGAGCTCGACGAAAATCGCCATTACCTGTTTCTGGTGCTGGCCGGCGTCGTGCTGGTCAGCCTGGTCGCCCGCAACCTCGTGCGCTCGCGCGTCGGACGCGGGCTGCGCGCGCTCGCCACCGGCGAGATGGCGGCCGAGGCCAGCGGGGTGCCGGTCGGCGCGTACCGATTGCTGGTCTTCGCCGTCTCGGCGGCCTTCGCCGGCCTCGCCGGCGGCATCTACGCCTTCTTCCTGGGATACCTGGCGCCGGGTTCGTTCCCGGTGCTGCTGTCCATCGAGTACGTCGTGATGGCGGTCGTCGGCGGGATCGGCAGCATCGCCGGCGCCCTCGTCGGCGCGGCGCTGATCACCCTCGTGGTGCAGCTGCTCACGACGCTCGCCACCCAGCCGGGCATGCCCGAGTACGCGCCGAGCGTGCTGTCGTACGCCGTCTATGCGCTGCTGCTGATCGCCGTGGTGCTCTTCGTGCCCGGCGGCATCGTCCCCACCCTGCGCAGGAGGACACCATGGGCCGATTCGCTGCCCTCGTGGCGGCCGTTCCGCTTGCTCTCACCCTCACGGCCGCCGCGCCGGCCCACGCCGGCGTCACCCAGCACACCGGCGCCGCCATCGAGCTCGCCGGCAGCCAGCTCACCGACATCCAACTCACCGACATCCAACTCACCGGCGCCCGCGCCGGCGCCGCCGGCCAGCGGCACCCCGGCACCTCCGTCGCCCAACGCGTCGTGGGCGGCGCTGCCCGGCTCGCCCACGCCGGAGCCCGGCAGTACACCGGAACCCTCGCCGACGGCGCCACCTGGATCGCCGACGTCCCCGCCCACTGGCGCGGCACCCTGATCCTGTACAGCCACGGCTTCGGCACGCTCACCGCCGCGAACGCGCCCGACCCGGCATCGAAGCAGGCCCTGCTCGACCGCGGTTACGCGCTCGTCGGCTCCTCCTACGACCCGAACGGGTCGCTGTGGGCCCTCGAGAGCGCGACGCGCGACCAGTTCGCCGCCCTCGCCGCCGTCGAGCGGATCGCCGGAAAGCCGCGGACGACCATCGCGCTCGGCACCTCGATGGGCGGCCTGATCAGCACCCAGGAGGCGGAGCGCGCCGGCCGGCGGCTGGACGCCGCGGTCTCCACCTGCGGACTGCTCGGCGGTGGCATCGACCTGAACAACTATCAGCTCGACGGCGAGTACGCCCTGTCCCGGCTGCTCGGGGTCGACGTGCCGCTGGTGCGGTACGCGAGCCCCGCCGACGGCGCCGTCGCCGCGTCCCAGCTGGCCGCCGCGGCCACCGCCGCCCAGGACACCGCCGCCGGCCGCGCCCGGGTCGCGCTGGGCACCGCCCTGCTCAACATGCCGACCTGGTCGGACGCCCAGGCCGCGCCGCCCCGGGACGCCGCGGGGATCGCACGTGCCCAGTACGACTGGCTGGTCGCCACGCTTGGGTTCATCATGCCGTCGCGCTATTTCATCGAACTCAGCGCCGGCGGGAACGCGTCGTGGAACGTCGGCGTGAACTACGCGTCGCTGCTCGCGCGGTCGCCGTACCGCTCCATGGTGGAGTCGCTGTACCGGGCCGCCGGCCTCTCGCTCGCGGCCGATCTGCACACGCTCACCCGCGACGCGTCGGTCCGGGCCGACCGCGCCGCCGTGGCGTCGCTGGCCCGCACGTCGACGGTGACCGGCCGGCTGGACGTGCCGATGCTGACCATGCACACCCTCTACGACCAGCTGGCGCCGGTCGAGTACGAGAACCGGTACGCCCAGCAGGCGCACGGCTGGTTGCTCCGGCAGGCGTACGTCGCGCGGCGCGGCCACTGCTCGTTCACGGCGTCGGAGCTGGTCGCGGCGGTCCGGGCGGCCGAGCATCGCGCGGTCACCGGCCGCTGGGACGGCACCGCGACCACGGCCGGCCTGCAGGCGGCGGCCTTGCGGCTGGGGCTGGGCGACGCGCCGGCGTTCGTCGACTTCCGCCCGGGGCCGCTGGTCAGTCACCGCTCGCTCCGCTGACCGGCCCGTCCGAGGGCCCACCGCCGCCCCGCTCCGAGTCACCGGCCACCCGCGATACACCGGCGGCCCGCGATACACCGGCGGCCCGCGATACACCGGCGGCCAAGGGGAGCCCGGGCCCGCATTCACCGGCGGCCCGGGGGTCCCGGCGGCGCTTCATCGGCCGGCCAGCAGCGCGCGGATCCGTTCCACCGCGCGGCCGAAATAACGGTGCCCGACCGGCCGGGTCAGGAAGTCGGCCAGCGCGAACAGGTCGAGCGCCCGGCTGAGCTCCCGCCAGTCCGGCGGGAGCTCGCCACCGCCGTCCCGGAAACCGGCCAGGAAACTTTCCACGAAACCGGGGCGGCGCGGGAAGCGCAACATGTTGCCCACGTCGACCAGCGGGGTGCTGCTGAAGGCGTACTCGAAATCGAGAACGGCCGTGACCCGCTCGCCCACCGCGAGAATGTTCTTGGGGTTGTAGTCGGAATGCACCAGGCGGCGGCTGCCGGCCAGCACCGCCAGCCGGGGCGTGGCCTCCTCGGCGTAGCGCCGCAACGCGTCCTGCTCGGCCGGGCTGAGGTGGCCGTGCGCGTTGCCCTCGCGCAGACAGCGGTCCACGAAGAGATCCAGGCCCATCGTCGGCTCGATGCCGTCGGGCTCGAGCTTGCCGTCCGCGAAGAACCCGGGCGCGCCGAAGGTCACCCCGCCCAGGCGGGCCAGCACGAGACCCACGTCCCGGCCGTGCGCCGGATCCTCGCTCACCGGGGCGCCCTCGGCGAAGACCGACAGCAGGACCGGCTCGCCGGCCTGTTTGCCGGACTCGTCGGCGGCCACCACCTCGGGCACCGGGATCACCCCGGCCAGCCGCCGGGCCAGGGCCGCCTCGACCGCGCACCGGTTGGCGCCCAGGTAGCGCCGGACCACGAACCGGCGGTCGTCGTCCGTCGTGATCAGCACGTTGTCGTTGCTGTAGCCGCCGGTCAGCGTCCGCTCGGTGGTCAGCCGCCGGCCGGGCAGCGCCTCGGTCTCGATCCAGTCCCGCAGTGTCGGCTCCATCCCGACATGATCTACCGGAACGCGCCGAGGTACACGCTGTGGTCGGAGTAGCCGGTGTTCGCGCTGGCCACCCCGGCCGGGGCGAGGAATCCGCGGCTGCCGAACAGGTAGTCGATCTTCCGGTTCGGGCGGGACAGGAACGTCGGCAGGCCGTTCTTGCGGCCGGCGTTGGCCTCGCGGAACGCGGCGTAGAACGCGTCCAGGTCGGCGCTGTCCGGCGCCACGTTGAGGTCACCGCCGAACAGCACCGGCCGGTGCGACGCGATCGGCACGAGCCAGCGCCGCAGCGCGCCCAGCTGGATCGGGAGGTTGGGCCCGAGCGCGGTGTGCGTCGTCACCGCGAA
Organism: Paractinoplanes rhizophilus; assembly: GCF_042664765.1. Lineage (NCBI taxonomy): Bacteria > Bacillati > Actinomycetota > Actinomycetes > Micromonosporales > Micromonosporaceae > Paractinoplanes > Paractinoplanes rhizophilus. Next base: position 14,693 of record NZ_JBHTBJ010000001.1, read on the forward strand.
CAGCGTGCGCCCGGGCAGCCGCACGGTGACGCCGAGGACCACCCGGCCCTCCTGGTGTCGGCCGTAGGGGCTGGGCAGCTTGTAGAGCACCTTGCCGGCCATCGTCCCGCGCGCGAGGATCGCGATCCCGAAGCCGGTGCCGTGCTTGCGGTCGTAGTCGTCGCATCGCCCGCCGGTGGACGCCCGCGCGAACTCGGCCCGGTACCCGTAGCGGGCGAGCCGGTCGCGGATCCCCAGGAACTGCGAGTAGCAGAGCTCCTGGAGCATCGCCACCGAGGCGCCCAGGGCGCGGACCTGGTAGGCGATGTTGCCGGCCGTGGCGCCGACCTCGCCGTGCCGACAGACGTTACCGCAGACGTTGAACGTCACCGCCTGGACCGCCGCCGGCCGGGCGGCATGCGCGGGCGCGCCCACCAGCACGGACAGAACGGCGGTGACGAGCGCCAGCACAAGCCGAATTCGCATGCCGGGAGGTTCGGTTTCCCGGGCGGCTCCGGCCAGGCAAATGCGGGTCGCAGGATGGTTGCTTCAGGATGGTTGCGTCAGGAGAAGACGGCGGCGATGGTGACACCGATCAGCGTGCCGGTGATCGCCAGCCCGATCCCGAAGCGCCGGGTCTCCGGGAACCACAGCGTCCCGGCCAGCACCAGCGCGAAGATCGGCACCCATCCCCAGTACGACGCGAGGCCCGGGACGATCGCCGACGGCCCGACCTTGGACACACACGGACCGAGGCACCCGGCGGCGGCGCCCGCCAGCAGCCCGGACGCCAGCCCGCGGTCGAGGAACGGGGCCGGGAACGCGGGCGACGCCACGGTCAGGACCGGGTCGTCCGGGCCGTGCCGGACGAGCGAGACGACGTACCCCGCGGAGTCCTCGGCCCGCAGGAGCCGGCCGTCCCCGGTGGGCCCGTCGGTGACCTGGCACCCGGCGTCCCGCCACAGCTCGGCGACCGCCGCGAAGACCTCGTCGTCGGCCTCGGGGAGCCGCCCGCCCCGCAGCACCCGCCGCCCGCCGCGGTGCGACGCCGGCATCCGCAGGAACTGCGCCGGGACGGCCTCCACCCGCAGGCCCGGATAGGCCTGCACGGTGGCGGCCAGGCGCTGCTCCACCCCGAGCGCCGCCTCGGACCTGCTCATCTGCGCCACTTGCGCAGAATGTCGCAAACCCACCGGCCCCGCCGCCGGAACGGCGGAAGTGAGCGCCCTTCAGGTGGCCCGAACGAGAGCGGACTCAAGGTCGCGCGAAGGGAGGCGGATCTCAGGTGGCGCCGTCGGCGAGCTGGGCGACCCGCGCCCGCAGCCCGTCCCGTCCCTCGGGGCGCCCGCCGATCGCGCCGATGTCCTCGCGCAGGCCGTCCAGCCAGACCCGCAGGTCGGCGATGATGTACAGGTCCTGCCCGAGGTCGGTCGGCCACGCCGGCCCCGCGAGCGGCGCCACCGGCGGCCGGAGCCGGCTGTGCCGGGCCAGCGCGGCCGCGGCGTCGTCGTATCGGCCGGCCACGTCGTCCGACAGCGCGGTCAGCGGCTCCACGCAGGGCAGCAGCCCGCCCGCCGGGCACGAGCGCACCAGCGCCTCCGCGCCCCGGACGGCGTGGTGACCGGCCAGCAGCGTGGCCTGCCAGTCGACCGAGGCGGGCTGGTGCCGCTCGCTCTGGTAGAGGGCGAACGAGGCGTCCGCCAGCTGCCCCGCCAGCCGGGCCGTCGGCATGGCAGCGCCGGGCGGCTGGGCCCGGGCCATCACCGCGACGGTTTCCCGGATCACGCCGGCCGCCGCGCGCAGGAAGGTGCTGGTGGCCCGGTGCAGCTCGCCGCCGCCGCGCGGCCAGGCGAACAGGCCGATCAGCACGCCGATGGCGGCGCCCACCAGCACGTCGAGCACCCGGGCCTCGGCCAGGCGCCAGTTGACCGGGGTGACCTGGGCGAAGACGAACGTGATGACCAGCGTGAACAGGGCCTGCGACCAGCCCAGGCCGAGCAGCGGGCCGGCCGCGAAGCCGACCATCATGACGACGGGCAGGGCGACCGCGTAGGCGGTGGGGTGGATGCCGCCGATCAGGATCAGGGCGGCCACCAGGGAGCCGGCGACGGTGCCGACGAGGGCCGGGCGCAGCGCGGAGCGGGTCTCGGCGGCCGAGGTGCGCAGGACGGTGAGGATGGTCAGCAGCACCCAGAAGCCGTGCGACAGGTCGAGCTCGCCGGCCAGCAGGCGGGCCACCGCGAGCGCCGCGGCCAGCCGCAGCGCGCCCTGGAAGGCGACCGAGCGGGGCGTCAGGTTTTCCCGCAGGCGGTGCCAGTACAGGGCCGGGGTCTGGCGGTACGCGTACCAGAACGGGCCCGGCCGGGCGGACTCGGGCGTGGGATCGGGGTGCGCGGGCCGCTCGCCGGCGGCGATGCGGATCGCGACGATGAGGGTCTTGATCCACTCGCCGAGGGCCAGGGCCAGCGCGCCCAGGCGCAGCCGCTCGGGGGCGACGCCGCCGGGGTCGGTGTTCATCCGGGCCACCCGGAACTCGGTGAGCGCCTCGGCGACGCGGCCGGTGTCGGGCAGCGGGCCGTCGCCGCGCAGCCAGGCGGCGGCGGCCGCGGTGCAGCCGGCCGTCCGGCGCACGAGGTGGGTGGCGGCCGGCAGCGTGACCGACTCCCGCTCGTCGGTGAAGAACAGGTCGACCGCCCGGCCCAGCAGCAGCCGCGCGGTGCCGGCCGACGAGCTCAGCGCCCGGTCGCGGCGGCCGGCCGAGGCGGGTCGCTGCAGCGGCGGAAGGCGGGACGGCCGCAGCGCCTCGGCCGCGCCGGTGGCCTCCGGCAGCAGCGCCGCCAGCCGGTCCCGGGCCGTCGGGTCGCCGCTCCAGGTGTCGGCGACGGCCTCGAGGCATCCGGCCAGCGCGCCGAGGGCGGCGCCCAGCTTCTCCCGGTACGGCGCCGGCGAGGGGTCCGGCCAGAGCGTCACCTCGGCGATCGCGAGCAGCACGATCGCCGCGGTCACGCCGATCAGCCGGGCCGGCAGCGAGCCGGGATCGAACGGCGGGAAGCACGGCAGGATGTAGAGCAGCTGCATGCCGGCGGCGAGGCCGGCCAGCCGGGGGCCGCCGACGCCGACGTAGCTGACCGCGAAGCCGAGCACGAACATGCCGGCGGTGGCGGCGATCGTGCTGAACGACAGCAGCGTGCCGACCGAGATCAGGACCCAGGCGACCGGCAGGACCGCGATCAGCGTACGGGCGCGCCGCCGTGGGGTGCCGGGGATCTGGGAGAGGGCGCCGAGCGCGACCGCGCCGAACAACGCGTACGGCGCCATGGCGGGCGCGTCCAGGACGTAGCGGCAGACGTAGAACCCGAGGCAGGCGACCAGCGTGACCCGGGCGGCCCGCCGGACCGCCAGCAGTTGCGGGTCGCGCTGCCGCAGCCGGCTCACGTGCCAGATCTTGCCATTTCGGCGGGGACGCGGATACCGGCGCGCGCCGCGATCGCGCACGTGCCGGCCCCGGCCGCCAGGAACAGCGCGCCCAGCGCCAGCCAGCCCGGCCCGCCGTGGTCGATCGCGGTGGTGGTGACCGCGGCCGGCGCGAGCATCGCCCCGATCGCCGGGCCGGTCTGGCTGATCCCCTGATAGGCCCCGGCGAACCGCGGGTCGGCCAGCTCGAACGCCAGCTCCCAGCCGCCCGACTCGGCCAGCACCTCGCCCGCGCTGTGCGCCAGCACCCCCAGCACCAGCAGGACGGCGGCGGCGAGCGCCGGGCCGTGCGCGGCGCCGGCGTAGAGCCCGCAGGCGACGGCCAGGAAGGCCGCGGCCGCGAGAACCACCCGCCCGGCGGTGCGGATGTCGCGCGCCAGTCGCGCCGCCCGGATCTGGAACAGGGCCACGAACGCCGTGTTGATCACCAGGATGAGCGCGACCGTGGCGGCGGGCGCGCGCGTGTGCCCGGTGACCCACAGCGGCATGCCGACGGTCAGCACCCCGAACTGGATGGTGAGCAGGCCGTTGAGCCCGGCGATCGCGACGTACCGCCGGTCGCGCAGCGGCGAGACCCGGTCCCCGGGCGAGGCGACGGGCGGCGCCGACGCCGGCGGCAGGTGGCGCAGCGGAATCGCCGACGACAGCACCAGCAGCGCGGCGGCGACCATCGTCGCCGCGTACCCGGAACTGGAATCGAGCGTGAGCGCGCCCGCCGCCGCGACCGATCCCACGCCGATGAACACATTGGTCGCCACCCGCAGGCGGGCCCGCACCGAGACCCGGTCGGCGCCGGTGAACTCGCGGGCCAGCAGGGTGGTGCGCGCGGTCCGCTGCGCGGCCTCCGCGCCGACCGCGACGCAGGCGGTGAGCACGAAGGCGACGGCGGTGCGGGCCAGGCAGTACGCCCCGAGCGCCGCCCCCTGGCAGAGCGTCATCGCCACCAGGACACGCCCCGCGCCGAGCCGGTCGGAGAGGTGGCCGGCCGCGAACGACGCCGCCAGCCCCACTCCCCCGGCGATCGTGAGGCCCAGCCCGACGGTCGCCGCGCTCAGCCCGATCACCCGGGTGAAGAACAGCGCGCTGATGCCGAACAGCAGGCCCTTGGCCAGCGAGGAGGTGGTGGTGCCCCAGAGCAGGGCGCGTTCGAGAGTCACCCGATCTTTCTCGCAGTCCGGGCCCGGGCGGGCGAACGATGTAGCGTATTTCTTCATGCCCGTGCGCTACCGCCTGGTCGGCCAGGATCTCGCCGACGTCCGGTTCGCCATCTCGCCGCTCAACGAGCTGGTTCTCTCGCTGCATGCCTGGCGCGACCCGGGCCGGTACCCGCTGCACCTGCCGTGGATCCGCGACCTCGAGCGCGCCCGCGACCGGCTCGACACCGAGACGCTGGAGTCGCTGGTCAACGACGCGCTCTGGACGCCCGACTTCCTCACCCCGCGCCCGCGCACCCCGCTGACCCGGCTCGAGGACGAGTTCGCGCTGGTGGCCGCCACCCCGGCCGGCATCGTCGCGCGCGACCTGCGGGTGCTGCACGGGCCGGATCACCGGCCGCCGCCGATCACCCGGGTGATCGACGCGCTGGCCGGCTACTGGGATCTCTGTTTCGCGCCGCACTGGCCCCGGATGCGCGCGCTGCTGGAGGGCGACGTGACCTACCGCGGGCGCGAGATCGTCCAGCGCGGGCTGGCCGCCATGTTCGCCGGCCTGGCCGGGCGCGTCCGCATGGTGGACGACATCGTCGAGGTGCGGCTGCGGTCGGCGAACATCGACTACGAGCGCCCGACCACGGGCGGGCTCACCCTCGTCCCGTCGATGTGGACGAGCAGCGCCTCGGTGCCGATCTCGGCCGCGGAGCCCCCGATGATCATCTATCTGACTCGGGGCGTCGGCACGCTCTGGGAGGCCCAGCCGCTCCCGGCCCCCGGCGCGCTCGCGGCCCTGCTCGGCGCGCACCGCGCCGGGCTGCTCGCCACGCTCGGCACGCCGGCGTCGTCGACCGAGCTGGCCGCCCGCCTCGGCGTCACCACCACGGCCGTCAACCAGCATCTGCGCGCCCTGCGCGCGGGCGGCCTGCTGGTCAGCGCCCGGCACGGCCGCTCGGTGCTCTACCGCCGCTCCGAGGTGGCCGACCGGCTCCTCGCGCACGCCGGATAACATACCGTGCGTGGATCGTAGCTTTCCGTCACGTCGGTGGCATATTGTCGCGTTCGTCCTGCTCGGCGTCCTGGCGCTCGCCTGCGAGCAGGGCGCCGGCGGCGCGGAGCCGCAACCGACCCGCGGCGCGACGGGCTATCCGTCGTCGATGGCCGCCCTCGGCGACTCGATCACCGCGGGCTTCGGCAGCTGCGGCGCGTTCCTGATCTGCGGGCGCAACTCGTGGTCGACCGGCACCGCCGACGCCGTCGGGAGCCACTACCGGCGCATCCTCGCCAAGAATCCCCGGATCGAGGACCACGCCCGCAGCTTCGCCCAGCCCGGCGCCTCGGCCGCGGACCTGCCCGGCCAGGCCGCCCGCGCGGTCGGCATGAAGGCCGAGTACGTCACCGTCCTGATCGGCGCCAACGACGCCTGCGTCTCGACCCCGGCCCGGATGACCCCGGTGACCGAGTTCCGGGCGCACGTCGACCAGGCCCTCGCCCGCCTGAAGAAGGGCCTGCCCAAGTCGCGGGTGCTGGTGGCCAGCATTCCGGACATCTATCGCCTGTGGCAGGCCGGGCAATCCGACCCCGGCGCGGTACGGGTGTGGTCGCGCGCGCACATCTGCCCGGCGATGCTGTCCGATCCCACCTCCACCGCGAAGCCCGACCGGGATCGCCGCCGGCAGGTGCGCGACCGCATCGACGACTACGACGACCAGCTGCGGCAGTCCTGCAAGGCGTACGGCAAGCGCTGCCGCTGGGACAACGGCGGCGTCCACGAGTCCCGGGTCTCGCTCGACCTGGTGAACCATCTCGACTACTTCCACCCCGACGCCGAGGGCCAGCAGCGGATCGCCGAGGCCACCTATCCGGGGCGCTTCACGTGGTAGGCGGCGCCCTAGACTTGTCGGCCATGCTCACCATGCAGGACGCGCTGGCGCGGTTGACCTCCTACTGGGCCGATCAGGGGTGCCTGGTCGTGCAGCCGATGAACACGGAGGTCGGGGCGGGGACGCTCAACCCCGCGACGTTCCTGCGGGTGCTGGGGCCGGAGCCCTGGCGGGTCGTCTACGCCGAGCCGTCCGTGCGGCCCGACGACTCGCGCTACGGCGAGAACCCGAACCGGCTGCAGACCCACACCCAGCTCCAGGTGATCCTCAAGCCCGACCCGGGCCACCCGCAGGAGCTCTATCTCGGCAGTCTGGCCGCGCTCGGCATCGACGTCGCGGCGCACGACGTGCGGTTCGTCGAGGACAACTGGGCCTCGCCGGCGCTGGGCGCGTGGGGGCTGGGCTGGGAGGTCTGGCTCGACGGCCTGGAGATCACCCAGTTCACGTACTTCCAGCAGGCCGGCGGGCTCAACCTCGACCCGGTCTCGGTGGAGATCACCTACGGCATCGAGCGCATCATCATGGCGCTGCAGGACAAGAATCACTTCAAGGACATCGAGTACGGCCCGGGCATCTCCTACGGCGAGGTGTTCGGCCAGCCCGAGTACGAGATGTCCCGGTACTACCTGGACGACGCCGACGTGACGGCGAACCGGCAGCTGCTGGAGCTCTACGCGGCGGAGGCGCAGCGGCTGATCGACGCCGGCCTCCCGGTGCCCGCGCACACCTACGTGCTGAAGTGCTCGCAGGCGTTCAACGTGCTCGACGCCCGGGGCGCGGTGTCCACCGCCGACCGGGCGGCCGAGTTCGGCCGGATGCGGCGGCTGGCCGGCGACGTCGCCAAGCTGTGGGTGGCGCGCCGCGACGAGCTGGGCCATCCACTCGGCCGAGTCTCGCCACCGGCGCTCGCGACCGCACGTGACGCGCCGGCCGCGCGGGACGGAAGCCGGCTGCTGGTCTTCGAGATCGGCACCGAAGAGCTGCCGCCCGCGGAGTGCCGGGCCGCCGCGGAGGCCGTCGAGAAGGAGCTCACCAGCGGTCTGGCCGGCACCCGGCTCGCGCACGGCGAGGTGCGGGTGTTCGTGACACCCCGGCGGGTGGTCGCGGTGGTCGCGGACGTCGCCGCGCGCGAGGACGATCACGTACGGACGGTGCGCGGTCCCAAGGTCGCCCAGGCGTACGGGGCGGACGGCGCTCCGACGAAGGCCCTCGAGGGGTTCCTGCGCGGGCAGGGCGCCACTCCCGGCGAGGCCACGGAGGCCGAGTTCAACGGCGTACGTCATGTGGTCCTGAAGCGGCACGAGGCCGGCGGCGCGGCAGCCGGCGTCCTGGCCCCCGTGCTCGCGAAGGTCGTGACCGGCCTGCGGGCGGCCAAGAACATGCGGTGGAGCGACCCGCAGCTGTCCTACAGCCGGCCGATCCGCTGGCTCACCGCGCTGTGGGGCGACGACGTGGTGCCGGTGGCGGTGGGCCTGCTCGCGGCCGGCCGGACGACCCGGGTGCTGCGGACGGCCGCCGAACCGGAGCTGGAGATCGCCTCGGCCGAGACGTTCATGGAGACCCTGGCCGTCAACGGGATCGTGGCCGACCCGGAGGACCGGCGCGAGCTGATCGTCACCGGCGCGCAGGACCTCGTGTACCCGGAGGGCCGGGTGGACGTGCGCGGCGAGTCGGCGCTGATCGACCAGATCACCCATCTCGTCGAGGCGCCCACCCCGCTGCTCGGCACGTTCGACGAAAGCTACCTGTCGCTGCCCGACGCGGTGCTGACCACAGTGATGCGCAAGCACCAGCGCTACCTGCCGGTGCGCGACGCCGGCGGCGCGCTGCTGCCGATGTTCGTGACCGTCGCGAACGGACCGGTCGACGTCGAGCTGGTGCGGGCCGGCAACGAGGCGGTGCTGCGCGCCCGCTACGAGGACGCGGCGTTCTTCTACCGCGCCGACCGCGCCACCGACGTGGCCGAGTTGCGCGGCCGCCTGGAGCGGCTCACCTTCACCGACAAACTCGGCTCGATGGCCGACCGGGCGGACCGGATCGCGGCGCTCGCGCTCTCCCTCGCCGCCTCGCTCGGGCTGTCGTCGGCCACCCTGACCAGGGCGGCGAAGCTGGTGAAGTTCGACCAGGGCGCGCAGCTGGTCACCGAGATGACCAGCCTCGCCGGCGTGATGGCCCGCGACTACGCGCTGCACGCCGGCGAGCCGCGCGACGTCGCGCAGGCCGTCCACGAGGCGGAGCTGCCCCGCCACACCGGCGACGACCTGCCGTCCTCGGTGCCGGGCGCGCTGCTGTCGCTCGCCGACCGGCTCGACCTGGTGGCCGGCCTGGCCGCGACCGTGGGCCTGCCCACCGGCAGCAGCGACCCGTTCGCGGTGCGGCGGGCCGTGCTGGGCCTGCTCGCGGTGCACCGGGCGCATCCGGCGCTGGCCGCGCTCAGCCTGACCGACGGCCTGCGCCGGGCGGCCGCGCGGCAGCCGGTCCCGGTCTCCGGCGACGTCCTCGCGGCCTGCGCCGACTTCCTGGCCAGACGGCTCGAGCAGACCCTCGCGGAGGAGGGCAACCCGATCGATCGGGTGCGCGCGGTGCTGCCCCACGCCGACCGCCCCGCGGTCGCCGCCAACCTGCTGACCCAGCTCGCGTCCGTGACCGCCAACCCCGACTTCGTGGCCGTGGCGGAGGCCGTGCAGCGGGCCCGCCGGATCGTCCCGGCGGGCACCCCGGCCGGGTACGACGCCGGAATCCTCAAGGAGCCGGCCGAGGTCGCGCTGCACGCCGCCGTCACCGCCGTCGCCGCCGAGCTCGGCCCGTCCCCGGAGCCCGACCTGTTCCGCTTCACCGGCATCGTGGCCCGGCTGGTCGCGCCGCTCGCCACGTTCTTCGACGAGGTCTTCGTGATGGCCGACGACGCCGCCCTGCGGGCCGCCCGGCTGGGGCTGCTGGCCACGGTGCGCGACCTCGGCGCCGGCCTGCTCGACTGGCCGGAGCTGCAACTGCGCTAGACCGTGCCGGCGATGTCCTGCGGGGCGCGCATCCGCCAGGCGTCGGTGATCAGCTCGGCGAGGCGGTCGACGGTCACCTCGCCCAGGCGCAGCATCACCAGCGGCAGGCCGTCGTACCCGGGGGTGGTGAAGAACCGGACGGGCTCGCCGAGGAGCAGCGCCTGCTTCTCGGCCTCGTCGCCGACGTAGAGGACGGCGATGTCGGTGCGCAGGACGCGGGGCTTGCCGGGCACGCGCTCCGGATAGGACCAGACGAAGCCCTTGTTGCCCACCCGGAAATCGAAGCCGTCGCTGTCGATCTCCACCACGTGCGGCAACGCCAGCGCCAGCCGGCGCACGTCGTCGGCATCCGCCACCGTCGTCCCCTTCCCGCCGTCGGGAAGACCTTACGACGTGGCGACCTCGTAGCGGGGACGGGCCGGGACGCGGGCGGGCCGCTTCTTCCGGCGGATGATCCATTCGGCGATCAGCGCGTTGATCAGCCAGCCGCCGCCGAGCGCGACCGCCCGCCCGGTCGCGTCCAGCTCCCCGGCCAGCAGCATCCACGGCACCTGGGTGAACGCCTGGGTGCCGGCGCCCTGGGCCAGGGCGTAGGCGCGGATCATCCAGGCCCGGTGGCCGGCGAAGTCGCGCCGGCGCACGGCCCGGATCGCCAGGACGATCGCCGCGGCCAGCACGCCGCCGACGATCAAGCGCTCGATCTTCACCGCCGTGCCGTCGACCGCCGGGAACTCGTACGCCAAAGTCATCCACACGCCGGTGAGCGCGACCGTCAGACCGGCCGGAACCAGCACCCAGCCGGCCGTGCGGTGCCACCGCGGGCGGCGGCGCCGGAAGCGCGGCGCGAACTGGAACGCGCCGAGCACGCAGTAGATCAGGGCCGCGACGATGTGCAGCACGACCGGCACCGGCATCGCGAAGAAGCGCTCGTTGCCGGGGGTGACCGGGCCGCCGGAGGCGAGACTGCCGAGGCGGACGGCGCCGCCGGCGGCCGGGATCAGGGTGAGGGCGATCAGCCCGGCCGGGATGAGCCGGCTCGTGCGCGGGGTCATGCCGTCCATGCTCCCGGCGCCGGCGGCCCGGATCATCGGCTTGCGGGCCGGGTTCGCGCCGGTCTTTATGACGGCGCAAGGACCGTACTTCCGGCCGATGCGCCGGCCGGTAGGGTTCCTGTCCATGGCGATCCGGTATGCCGTCGGCCTGCCCACGGTGGGTCAGTTCGGCGACGTCAACTTCCTCACCGACCTCGCGGTCGCCGCCGAGCAGCACGGCTGGGACGGCGTCCACGTGTGGGACCACGTGCTGTTCCACGACCGCGACTGGCCGGTGACCAGCGCGACGGTGGCGGCCGCCGCGATCGCGGCGCGGACCAGCCGGGTGCGCATCATCATGACGATGACCCTCCCCCGCCGGCAGGCGCAGGACGTGGCCCAGGACGCCGCGGCGATCGGCGAGCTCTCCGGCGGGCGGCTCACCCTGCTGACCATCCTCGGGTCGATGGACGAGGAGTTCACCGAGTTCGGCCTCGACCCCTCGCCGCGGGCGCGCGGGCGGGCCCTCGACGAGCGGCTCGAGCGGATGGGCGAGCTCTGGTCGCAGTGGAACGTCCCGCGGCCGCCGATCTGGTGCGGCGGGCTGTGGCCGCACCGGGCCGGCCTGCGCCGGGCGGCCCGCTACGACGGCGCGATGCCCATCTTCGAGAATCAGCGCCTGCGCAACGTCGACCCCGGCGACTTCGCCGCGGCGGCCGCCTACGTGCGGGAGCGGGCCACCGGGGAGCCCGACCTGGTGCTGGAGGGCGCGACCGGCCCGGCGACGGCGGCCGCGCAGGTCGCGCCGTACGCGGCGGCCGGACTCACCTGGTGGGTGGAGGCGCTGGGCTGGTGGCGCGGCGATCGCCCGGCCGCGGCCGCCCGCGTCACGCAGGGGCCGCCGGCCGCCTGAGCCCCCGCTCGAGGAGCTGGAAAAGGACCTCGGCGGAGGCGCGCGCCGCGAACGACTTGTACCGGTCGTCCTTGCGGGGATCCGCGTGGTCCATGACGCCCTTCACCACGACCCAGTACGGGACCTCGGCGCAGAACGCGGCACACGCGACGGCCGCCGCCTCCATGTCGAGGCCGAGCACCGTGCGCACGCCCCGCTGCTTCAGCTGTTGCCAGGTGACGCCGTCCCGCACCACGACATTGCCACTGGCCATCGGGCCGACGGCGATCCGGAACGGCAGGCGGCGCGGCCCGTGGACGTCGTCGCAGATCACCTGCTCGATGTGCAGCCGGCCGACGCCGGTCAGGGACAGCCGGGCCCCGTCCCGTACCACCAGCCCGCCCTCCACCAGGGACCGGACGCACTCCGCCCAGGTGTCGCCGGGGAAGTACCGCCGGCGGGCCGGATGCCGCGTCGGGTCCTCCCCGGCCAGCAGCCTCTCGAGCAGCCAGAGCCGGGCGTCCGCCGGGCTGACCTCGCCGTAGCTCGGCAGGTCGGCCGCGGACAACTCCTGGGCCTCGCGCACCCACCGGTCGGCCAGCGGGAACTGCCGGTGGTCGCCCTTGCCCTCGTCGTAGAGGTAGGTCAGCTCGGCGACGATCACGTCCCCGAGGGCGGCGCTCTCCGGATTGCCCGCGCACACCCCGGACATCGCCACGCATTGCGGTTTCAGGCGTTCCACCAGGGTGGAGACGAGCGGGCCGGTCGCGATGCCGCCCATCCGCGCCGGGCGCGCGAGCGCGACCACGAACGACGCGCCCCCGCCGGTCGTGTACTCCCCGCGCAGGTACGGCGCCGAGGTGGCCGGGTCGCAGGCCCGCCAGCCGGCGATCCCGCCGGCCAGGCCCGCCTCCCGGGCCGCCTCGCATTCGGCCTGCAGGGCGGTGACGACCAGGACGTCGACCCCGGCCCTTGACAGGCCATCCCTAGTCGTGTGTAAGGTTGTCGCATAGGAAGCGGCAGGCATCACATCGGCAGGCATCGCATTCCCCTCCCATGTGAAGATCGCCCCCTGCCGAGATCACCCCGTGTTGAGATCACCCCGCGGAGACGCCCTCTGTTGAGATCACCCCTGGAGACCGCCGCCCACGCCGCGCCGATCGCATGCATATGCACGTGCAGATGGCATTGCATCGTCAAGTGCTAGCCGCATGCTACTCAGACCACGTCGCGATCGGGGTAGCTGCCAGTAGCGCTACATCGCCGGGCGCCCGTTCCGCGCCGTCCTCGCGATCGGAGCAAACGTGCAAGTTGCACGCCCGGTTTGCGCGTCTGGAGTCTTTGGCCTGGCCGCGCGGCCCGACACGGCGCGTGGCCAAGAGCGCCGCACGCTCCCCGGATCGCAACCCGACCGCTAGGTCGGTTAGCAGGGAAGCGAAGACGCCGTCACGAGAGGTAACGGTGTGAGACTCGTCACTTTTCACGCGGGCCAGGGCTGATCGGTCTCGACCGGCCGGGTGTAGTCGACGCCCGGCACGTCGAAGCCGTACAACGACCGGAACTGGGTGCGGAACCAGTCGATGTCGGCGAGCTCGAACACCGACTCGGGCGTGATCGCCTGCCACCGCTTGGTGACCCCGGCCTGCACCGCCGGATCCAGCTCCCACCGGTCGAGCCGCGCGCGGCCCTCGTCGTCCACATCGAACGGCCGCGCCCCGGTCAGCTGCTCCCACAGCCGCACCGACTGCTCGATCGGCGACTGCAGCCGGTCGCCCAGCTCGCCCCGCAGCATGCTCACGTACAGCGCGATGCTCGGGATCGCCGTCGAGGCCTGGGTGACCGCGGCGCCGTTCACCACCGTCAGGGCCTTGCCGCCGTGCGGCGCCAGCCGGGCGTCGAGCTCCCGGGCCGTCGCCTCCAGGTCGGCCTTGGCCGCGCCGATGGTGCCGTTGCGGTAGATCGGCGCGTTCAGCTCCGAGCCGATGTACGTCAGCGCGACCGTGCGGAACCCATCGCGCAGCAGCCCCCGCCCGGCCAGCGCCTCGACCCAGCGCGACCAGTCCTCGCCGCCCATCACCCGTACGGTCGCGTCCGCCTCGGCCTCGGTGGCCGGCTCGAGCGTGACCTCGCGCAGCGACGGCGTGCCCTCGATGTCGAACTCGAGCGTCTTCGTGACGTACGTGCGGCCGAGCGGCTTGATCACCGACTGGTACGTCTCGCCGCTGCGCGGGTCGGTACGCCGCGGCGCCGCGACGCTGTAGATCAGATAGTCCACGCCGCCGAACCGCTCGGCGATCAGGTCCAGCGCCTCGGTCTTGGTGGTGTCGGCGAACGCGTCGGCGTTGCGGAACGAGAAGTCGCAGCCGAGCTCGCGGGCGATCGCGTCGGTGGCGATGGTGCGGTACCAGCCGGCGGTGGCGCTGCGCCGGCCGGCCGGCCGCTCGAAGCCGATGCCGAGCCCGCGGATGCCGTGCCGGACCAGCCCGGCGACGGTCGCGGCCAGGCCGTAGCCGGCGCTGGAGCCGATCACGAGGGCGGTCGGTCCCGCCCCCGTCTCCGCTTTCGATCCGGCCCCAGGCTCGGACTCGGCCTCGGCGCGCATCCGTGCGACGCTCGCCGCGCACCCGGCGGGGTGCGAATCGAGCAGGAGAAACCCGCGGCCGGTCGGACTGACGATGCGCTCGGACATGGTCCGTAGCGTAGCGGCGGATCACCCGGTTGGCGCTGTCCGCGGCCCGGTGTCGCACCGATCCGCCGGCGCGGCGGCGAGTAGCTGCCGCGCCCGGGTCGCCGCGGCCGCTACGGCGCCAGGTCGTGCAGCCCCAGCACGCCGAGCATCCGGCGCAGTTGCGGGGTCGCCCCCGCCAGGCGCAGCCGCCGGCCGTGCTCGCGCATCCGCTCGTCGACCCGGCCCAGCGCCCGCAGCCCGGCGGCGTCGATGAAGGTCAGCTCGCCGACGTCGACGACCAGGTCGGAGCCCGGATCGATGGCGCGCACCAGCGTCCGTTCCAGCGCGGCCGCCGTCGCCATGTCGACCTCTCCCCGCAGTCGCACCGTCGTCATGCCGGCCTCTCGCCCTCGCGCGGGCGTTACACCCGATCCGGGATCGCGGCCGAGCCGGTGCGGATCATGCGATGCCAGCGCAGCCGGCCGCCGAGCAGCGCCGCCACCGTGGACTGGATGACCACCAGATACATCAGCTGGCGGTAGACGATCTGTTGCAGCGGCAGGCTCCACAGCGGGCCGTACCGCTCCCGGTCCAGCCGCAGGGCCACCGCCGCCGTGGCGACCTGGACCGCGGTGAAGCCGGCCCAGACCGCGGCGGCGCGGCCCCACGACAGGAAGAGCACGCTGTAGAGCCCGTACACGTCGATCATCGGCGCGGTCAGCGGCAGCAGGACCTGGAACAGCAGCAGGTAGCCGAGCCCGCGCCGGCCGAGGCGGCCCGAGGCGCCGCGCTGGAGCACGGCGCCGCGGTGCTTCCACATCGCCTGCATGGTGCCGTAGCACCAGCGATGGCGCTGCCGCCAGAGCTGGCGCAGCGTGGCGGGCGCCTCGGTCCAGGCGACCGCCTCCGGCTCGTAGACGACCAGCCACCCGGCCCGGAGGATCGCCATGGTGAAGTCGGTGTCCTCGGCGAGGGTGTCGGCCGGCACCCCGCCCGCGTCGTGCACCGCGGCGCGGCGGAACGCACCGATCGCGCCCGGCACCGTCGGCATGCAGCGGGCGACCTCGAACAGCCGGCGGTCCAGGTTGAAGCCGATGACGTACTCGAGGTGCTGCCACCGGCCGAGCAGGCCGCCGCGGTTGGCGACCTTGGTGTTGCCGGACACCGCCCCGACGCGGGCGTCGGCGAGCGGCTGCACGAGGCGGCCGATGGCCCCGGGCTCGAAGACCGTGTCGCCGTCCACCAGCACCAGGACGTCGCCGCGGGAACGCCGGATGCCGGTGTTGAGGGCGGCGGGTTTGCCGGCGTTGTCCTGCCGGATGACGTGCACCCCGGGCAGGCCGAGGCGCTCCACGATGCCGCTGGTGTCGTCGGTGGAGCCGTCGTCGACGACGATGACCTCGATCGCCGGGTAGTCGTTGCCGATCAGCGAGCGGACCGTCGCGGCGATGTTGGCGGCCTCGTTGTACGCCGGCACGATCACGCTGACCGGCCCGAGGTACTGCAGCGGCCGGCGGTGCCGGCGACGCACCCGCCGCACGTGCACGGCCACCGCGCCGAGCTGCACGGCGAGGCGGAACAGCCCCAGCACCACGGCGACGATCATCAGGAAAATCAGGAGCCGGGCCAGCCCGGACGCGGCGAGCTGGGCGGCCCGCAGCGCCTGGCCGCGCCACCGCTGGGCCGCGGGCGCGGCGGGCGCCGGCGGCAGCCCGAGCGCCTCCGAGACGGTGACGAAGCGATAGCCCTGAGCCTGCAACCGCGGAATCGCGCTCTCGAGCGCGGCCACGGTCTGGGCGCGGTCGCCACCGCTGTCGTGCAGCATGACTATCCCGGGCTTGATCTGGCGGGCGATCGCGCCGGCGCCGGGCCGCCGCCAGTCGCCGGTGTCGTGGTCGGTCAGCGTGAGCAGGTAGCCCGGCGCGGCCGCGCGCCAGGCGCTGAACTCGGCGCCGGTGAGCGCGTCGGGCGACGACGAGTACGGCAGGCGCAGCAGCACCGGCCGGCGCCCGGTGGCGGCGGCGACCGCGTTGCCGGTGAGGGTGAGCTCCAGGCGCATGCGCCAGGCCGGCGTTCCCGAGCGGACATGGGTGAACGTGTGCGAGCCGATCTCGTTGCCGCCGGCCAGGACCTCGCGGGCGATCTCCGGGTGCTCGTTGACCCGGGAGCCCACCTCGAAGAACGTGGCGCGGGCGCGGTGCCGGGCCAGGACCTCGAGCACGCGCGGCGTCCACACCGGGTCGGGGCCGTCGTCGAAGGTCAGCGCGATGGTCCGGGCGGGCAGCGCACGGCTGGTCACCCTCCCGTCGCTCTCCAGTCGCTGGACGGCGGCGCCGGCCGTGGCGGCCACGGGCGCCGGCGTGGTGTCCGCCGCCCGCGCGTCGCCGTCCTCGGCGCCGGCATGGGTGACGTAGCCGTCCAGGCTCAGCTCGGCCAGCAGGACGAGCATCGCCAGCGCGAGCAGCACCCAGTGGGCGCGCGGCTCGCGCCGGCGGACCCGTTTGCCCCCGGTCATTTCTTCTTCGACGCGCGCATGCTCGGTCCGCGGCCGTGGTTGCGGGGATGCGTGGACGCGGAAGCCGACGGGGTCGCGGATGGGGGCGGGGACGGGGAGGCCGTCGGCGGCGCGGCGGGCGTGGTGGCGGTGGCCGCGGGACCGGCCGCAGTGGTCGTGGCGGCCGCGGTGGCCGCCGGCACCGGGGCGTGGGTCTTCGGCGCGGCGTGCCGGCCGGTCGCCGCCGGCCAGCCGGGCAGGCCGGTTTCGCCCGGCCCGGTGAAGCCGGCGAGCAACGCGACCACGGCCGCGACCAGCAGCAGCCCGCCGGCGGCGCCGGCGGCCACGAGGACGCGGCGTCGCCGGCCGGACCGGTCGACGAAAACGGGATCGACGATCATTTCTTTCCGCCCGGGTGGCTCGGGGTGGTGGCGTGCGGCGCCGGATGAGACGGCGTGGCGCGGTGCGAGCCGGACTTCCCGGGCGCGCTCGTCGTCGCGGCCGGGGTGGCCGCCGGTGCGCCCGTCGGCGACCCGGAGAGGGCGCCGCAGTACCGCTCGACCTGCTCCTTGCCCCCGGCGGCGGCGATCAGGTCGCGCCGGTCCCGGCCGTTCATCGGCTGACCGCCGCCGGCCGCCTTCCGCCACGCCATGCACCAGGCCAGCTCCCGTGCCGGCACGGCGATGGTGGCGGTGGACGCGGGTGACGGCCGGGTGGTGGCCACCGTCGGCTTGCCGGGTGCCGTCGAGGGAGACGCCGCCGCGGAGGGCGGACCTGTTCTCGGCGCTGGTACGCCCAGCGCCGAGAACAGGCGGTGCGCGCGCTGCTGGACCGCCGGCGGAAGGTGCCCGGTACCTGCCGCCACAGCGGTGCCGGCGGCGCCGAGAACGACGAGGGCCGTCGCGGTGCTCACGACGATCGTTCTCGTGGACGCCGGCATCCGTCCCTTCCGCCGAGTGGTTCCCGCAGCGCGGCGACGCTCCGCGGCGAGAGCCGCGGCCACGGTGTGCTCGCCGCCGCGCTCCCCCGGGGCGGCGGGGGCGCGGAGGGCGTCGAGCAAGTGGTCGAGGCCGGGGCTTCCCGGACCGGCCCGGCCACCCGCAGCCAACCGGTCGGCCTCGTCGAGGCCGTGCCGGTGATCTCGCCATGTACGCATCGCACGCAGGAGAGCGTCGAGGGGCCGCATCCTGTTACACCCCCTCGCGGGACTCGTGGAAGTTTTCCCCGGCGCGGTCGCGGACCTGCGGATCGGCGCCCAGCCGGCGCAGCCCGCGCATGGTGGCGATCCGCACCGCGCCGGGGCGCTTGCCCAGCACCCGGGCGGTGGCGGCGACGTCGAGCCCGGCCACGATCCGCAGCATCACGGCCTCCGCCTGGTCGGCCGGCAGGGCCATCACCCGATCGAGGGCCCACGCGGTCTCCACCCCCTCGATCGCCTCGGCGGCGGCATCCCGGGCCGGCGTGCCGGTCTCGAGGGTCTCGGCGGGCTCCTCCCGCCGGCGCCGGGCCCGGCGCAGCTCGTCGATGCCGCGGTGCCGGGCGATGCGGAACAGCCAGCCGCGGAACGCCGCCGGGTCGCCGGTGAACCGGTCGAGGTCGCGCGCCACCTGCAGCCACGTCTCGGAGGCGGCGTCCTCGGCGGCGTCGCCGGCCACCACCCGCAGGTACCGCAGCACCGCGGGGTGCAGCTCCCGCCAGAGGACGGCGAAGCCGTGCTCGTGGCCGGCCCGCGCGGCGCTCAGGGCGCCGGCGAGCTCGTCATCCGTCGGCAAGTACGCTCCCCGGGACGCTCCGCATCGATCGACCACGTGTTCTACCACGCGCGCCCCTCGACCATCCCCGTGGCCGACGATTCCGCGACCGGCGGGACGCGTCCGCCCCGCACCGGCGCGCCACCGCGAACGCCCTGGCCACCGCCGGTCGGACGGCTCCCGGCCGCCGGTGCCGCCGGGGCCTCGCGCCGGGTATCACTTGACTGGTGGCCGCCGGCTACCGCGAGCTGACAGGGAGCCGTCTTGAGCGAACGTTCCAACTTCATCACGCGCAGCGTGGAGTGGCTGCGCGCCGGTTACCCGGCCGGGGTGCCCCGGCAGGACTACGTCGCGCTGCTCGGGGTGCTGCGCCGCAAGCTGACCGAGGACGAGATCCGTCGGGTCGCCAAGGACCTCGCCACCCAGTCGCTGCTCTCCGACGATGCGATCAGCGGCGACGACATCGAGCAGATGATCAGCGACTCGATGCTGCAGGAGGCCACGCCGGCCGACGTGGCCCGGGTCTCGGCGCACCTCGCGGCGGGCGGGTGGCCGCTGGCCGATCCGCCCGCCGAATGATGAACCTCACATGAACGATCAGGGTGAATGACCCGCGCCGTTCACGATGCGTATAAATTTCCGATACTTTCCGTGCAACTTTGGGAAACATCCGGTTAACGCGGATCGAACATCGAAAAGGTGACGTTCATCCTCTGGCTAGGGGTGCGCCCGCCGGGCGACCATCCCTTCGTGACCCAAACTTCGGTGATCCTCGCCCTGGTTGTCGTGACGGCACTGGCGTTCGATTTCACCAACGGATTCCACGACACGGCGAATGCGATGGCCACGACCATCGCGACCAGGGCGCTGAGCCCGAAGACCGCCGTGGCCCTGTCCGGTCTGCTCAACCTGGTCGGGGCGTTCCTGTCGGTCCAGGTGGCGCTGACGGTCACCAACGCGGTCGTCAAGATCCAGAATTCCGACGGTACGCCGAAGGAGCCGCTCACCACGCACGGCGGCGAGGCGCTGCTGATGATCGTTCTCGCGGGCCTGGTCGGCGGCATCATCTGGAACCTCGCCACCTGGCTGCTGGGCCTGCCCTCCAGCTCGTCGCACGCGCTGTTCGGCGGCCTGATCGGCGCCACCGTGGCGGGTCTCGGCTGGGCCGGGGTCAACTGGAACGGCGACGGCTCGAAGCTCGACGGCGTGGTCGGCAAGGTGCTGCTGCCCGCCGTCATGTCGCCGGTCATCGCCGGCCTGGTCGCCGCCGCGGGCACCTGGATCATCTTCCGGATGACCGCCGGCATCGCGCTGCGCTACGCCGAGCGCGGCTTCAAGTGGGGCCAGATCGGCAGCGCGTCGCTGGTCTCGCTGGCGCACGGCACCAACGACGCGCAGAAGACCATGGGCGTCATCACCCTCGCGCTGATCGCCTCCGGCCACTGGACCGACACCGGGAGCATCCCGTTCTGGGTGAAGGTGGCCTGCGCCCTGGCGATCGCGCTCGGCACCTACCTCGGCGGCTGGCGGATCATCCGTACGCTCGGCAAGGGCCTGGTCGACATCGCGCCCGCGCAGGGCATGGCCGCCCAGTCCGCGTCCGCCGCGGTCATCCTCGCCTCCAGCCACCTGGGCTTCGCGCTGTCCACCACGCACGTCGCGACCGGCTCGGTGCTCGGCTCCGGCGTCGGCCGCCCCGCCGCCGAGGTCCGCTGGCGGGTGGCCGGGCGGATGGTGCTCGCCTGGCTGATCACGCTGCCGGCGGCCGGCGTGGTCGGCGCGCTGATGTGGTGGATCGGCGACCTCGTGGGCGGCCTGGCCGGCGCCCTGACCGTGGTCGCGCTGCTGGTCGGCGCGGCGACCGGCATGTGGCTGCGCTCGCGCCGCATCCGGGTCGACCACAGCAACGTCAACGACGACTGGGACGCGGTGGTCCCGCCCGTCGCCGGCGCCCCCGGCCGCCTGCCCGCCACGGCCGCCGCGAGCTGAGAGGACCACCGATGCACAACCTGGGTTTCGCCCTCGACGGCGCCTGGCGCGTCCTGCTCGCCGGCCTGGTCCTCGGGGCCGGCCTGCCGATCCTGTTCACCCTCGGGATCCGTTCCCTGGCCTGGTCGGCCGCCGGTCCGGCGCCGCGCCCGGCGGGCCGGGCCATCGGGTACGGGCTGTTCGCCGTCGTGATCCTCGGGGTCCTGCTCGGCATCGCGTTCATCGTGGCGTCCGGCTTCGGCAAGGCCCTCAGCTTCGAGCACATCTACCCCACGATCGTCGCCAAGCACTGACGCCGGCCCGCCCGGTACGCTCGCGGCAACGAGAAACTGCTGACGCTGACACTGAGGCATCGGATGAGCCTTTGGGCGGAGCCGGCGGCGCCCGGCGCGCCCGCACGGGGATGGCGCGACTGGGCACTGGCCGCGGCCTTCTGCCTGCTCGCGGTGATCGAGGGCGTGGCACGCCCGGCGCTGCCCGGCGGCTTCGTGGCCGTCCTGCTGGTCTTCCTGCTCGCCCCGACCCTGCTGTGGCGGCGCAGCCATCCGCTGGCGATGGTCACGATCGCCTTCGCGGTGACCGCCGTCGCGCCGGCCCTCACCCACGGCGTCCCGCCCGAGGCCGCCTCGCTGGTCTTCGTGGCGCTCCTGCCCTACTCGCTGCTGCGCTGGGGCTCCGGCCGCGACATCGTGATCGGCGTCGGCGTCATGGCCGCCCGGATCGTCATCGCGATCGCCTTCGACCAGATGACGGTCGCCGCCGCCCTGGCCGCCGCGGCCGTGATCTTCGCCGTGGCGGCCCTCGGCCTGGCCATGCGTTTCCGGGCCGTCGTGCGGTTGCGCGAGTTCGAGAAGGTACGCCTCGTCGAGCGCGAGCGCCTGGCCCGCGACCTGCACGACACCGTCGCCCACCACGTCAGCGCCATGGCCATCCGCGCCCAGGCCGGCCTGGCGCTCGCCCCGTCGTCGCCGGAGGCAGCCCTGGACGCGCTGCGGGTGATCGAGGCGGAGGCGTCCGCGGCGCTGGCCGAGATGCGCACGGTCGTCAAGGCCCTGCGCGCCGCACCCACCCTTGCCGACCTCGGCGCCCTCACCGGGACCGACTCCCGCGTCGACCTGGACGTCACCGGCGACCTGGCTTCGGTGGCCCCCGCCGTGGGCGCCGCGGTCTTCCGCCTGGCGCAGGAAGCGGTGACCAACGCCCGCCGCCACGCGCGGGAGGCGACCCACATCTCGGTACGCGTCGCCGCCGACGACACGTCGGTCCATCTGCGCGTCACCGACGACGGCCTCCGGTCCCCCGCCTCCCCCGCTCCGGCCGGCTTCGGGCTGGCCGGCATGCGCGAGCGCGCCGCCCTGCTGGGCGGCGTCTTCTCGGCCGGCCCCGGCCCGGAGCGCGGCTGGAGCGTCACCGCCACCCTGCCCCGCACCGGGCCGGCATCGTGACCCTGCGCGTGCTGGTCGCCGACGACCAGGAGATCGTCCGCACCGGCCTGGCCATGCTGCTGAATTCCCGCCCCGGCATCGAGGTGGTGGGCGTGGCCGCCGACGGCCGCGAGGCCGTGACCAAGGCCCGCGCCCTCCGGCCGGACGTGTGCCTGCTGGACATCCGCATGCCCGTCCTGGACGGCATCGAGGCCACCCGTCTGCTTCAGCCCATCCCGGTCGTCGTCATCACGACGTTCGACCTGGACGAGCACGTCTACGCCGCGTTGCGCGCCGGCGCCCGGGGCTTCCTGCTGAAGGAGTCCGGCGCCGCCCTCCTCGACCAGGCCGTCCACGCCGCCGCGTCCGGGGACGCCCTGATCGCGCCCAGCGTGACCGCGAGACTGCTCGGCGCCTTCGCCACCGGCCGCGCGCGCAGCAAGCCGGTCGAGCCGCTGACCGGCCGCGAGGAGGAGGTGCTGCGGGTGGTGGCGCGCGGCCGCACCAACAGCGAGATCGCCGACGAGCTGTTCATCAGCCTGAGCACCGTCAAGACCCACATCGCGAGCTTGATGACGAAGCTGCCGGCCCGCAACCGCGTCGAGATCGCCATGTGGGCCTACGAGAACGGCTTCGCCTGAGCCGCCGATCAGCGGGCCGGCCAGGCGATCGCCTCGAGGAACTCGTCGATCGCCGTGACCGTCCGGCCCAGCACCGCGATCGAGTCGAGCAGCGGGCCGGGCACCTGCATCCCGTGGTCGGCGCCCTCGACCTCGAACACGTGCGGGGACAGCCGGCGGGCCACGTCGCCGTCCCAGGCCGGGTCGGCGGTGCCGCCGACGAGGAGGAACGGCGCGGTCGCGCGCCGCAGGGCGGCGGCCACCCAGGGCACGGTCAGCAGCGGCGTCAGCCACACCGCGGGCAGCGACCGCGAGGCCGCCAGCGCGGCGGCGTTCGTGCCGAGCGACTTGCCGATCAGCAGCGGGCTGCCGCCGACCGCGTCCAGCAAGGGGGCGATCTCCCGGCCGACCCAGTCCTCGACCTCCGGCTCGAACAGGCGCTCCGGCCGCCGCGACCAGGAATGCCGATGCACCGCCGCGCCGCGCCGCTCGGGGACGTCCGCGGCGTACAGCAGCAATCCGGCCGCCGGGCCGAAGCTTCCGCCCGGGATCACCACCGCGTCAGCCACGCCGCCGACCCTACCGGCAGCGGCCGTCCCGGGTGCGTCGCGCCGGCCTCAGCGCCGCGCCGGCCTCAGCGGCGGCGCGGGCCGGCCGGCGGCGGGGTGATCCGCAGGCCCACCTCGTCCCACGCGGCCGCGACCGCCTGCTGCTCGGCGCTGCCCGCGCCGTACAGCTCGCCGGCCTTGGCGTGCGTCCGGTCGGCGAACTCCTGGAACTGGGTGGTCGCCGTGGACGCCTTCAGCGACTCGTACCAGATGTGCCCGGGCGCCTCCCACGAGTTGCCGCCGATGCCGGTCGCCACCAGGTAGAACGCCTTGTTGGGGATGCCCGAGTTGAGGTGCACGCCGCCGTAGTCGCCCTCCTCGGTGTCCGGCAGGTCCATGTAGCGCTCCATGTGGTCGGGCTGCGGATCCTTGCCGAACAGCTTGTTGTCGAACGCGGTGCCCGGCGCCTTCATCGACCGCAGCGCGTCGGCGTCGATGCCCGGCGTGAACACCTCGGGGCCGATCAGCCAGTCGGCCTGATCGGCGCTCTGGCCCAGGTGCCACTGCTTGACCATCGAGCCGGCCACGTCGGAGCACGACTCGTTGAGCGCGCCGGACTGGGTGCGGTACTCCAGGTTGGCGGTGTGCTCGGTGACGCCGTGCGCGAGCTCGTGCGCGATCACGTCGAGCGAGCCGGTGAAGTCCGAGAAGATCTGGCCGTCGCCGTCGCCGAAGACCATCTCCTGGCCGTCCCAGAACGCGTTGTTGTAGCGGTCGCCGCGGTGCACGTAGCCCTGCAGGCGCATGCCGCGGCCGTCGATCGAGTCGCGCTCGAAGATCTCGCGGTAGAAGCCGCGGGTCACGCCGAAGCCGTCGAAGGCCCGGTTGACCGACTCGTCGGCGACCGGCGCGTCGTCCTCGGAGCGGGCGAGCGTGGCGAACGGCAGGAACGTGCCGTGCGCGCAGTCGAAGACGGTGCGGCGGCCGTCGCCGGGCGCCGCGACGGCGCGCGCGATCAGCCCGCGCACCTCGCGCTGGCCGCGTAACCGTGCGGTGGTCAGCAGCGTGCCCAGGGCGGCGTCGCGGATCTCGGCGTTCTCGCTGTCGAGCAGCCTGTTCAGGAGATAGGGCGGGATGATGCAGTTGAGCCGGTTGGCAGACATGACGCACCTCGGATCGTCGCAGTGAGGCCGTCGATACTCTCAGTGATCACGGGCGCGGTCGAGGCGTCGGTCGGTCAGCCGACAACTTTGCCCGGGTTGAAAAGGTTCAGCGGGTCCAGCGTCTGCTTCACGGCCACCTGCATGGCCAGCACCGCGGGCGACAGCTCCCGCCGCATCCCGGCGCGTTTCAGCAGGCCGACACCGTGCTCGCCGGTCACCGTGCCGCCCATCCCGATCGCCGCCGTCAGCATGTCCTCGAACGCCGCCTGGGCGGCCCGGCGCGCGCCCTCGTCCCCGGCCGGCGCGAGGATCATCGGGTGCAGGTTGCCGTCCCCGGCGTGCGCGATCGTGGCGATGGTCGCGCCATGACGGGCGGCGATCGCTTCGATCAAGGACAACATCTCGGGTACGCGGGAGCGCGGCACGCAGACGTCCTCGGTGAGCACCGGACCGAGCCGCTCGAACGCGGGGTACGCCAGGCGGCGCGCCGCGAACAGGGCCTCGGCCTCCACCTCGTCGGTGGACTGCTCGGCCCACAGCGCCCCGGCCGCGCGGAACGCCCCGGCCACCGCGGCGGCCTCCTCGTCGCCGGCCGGGCCGGGGGTGTCGAGCTGGGCCAGCAGCAGCGCGGCGGCGCCGGACTCCAGGCCCAGGTGCTTCCACTCCTCGACGGCGCGCAGGCAGGCGTGGTCGAGCAGTTCGAGCGCGGCCGGCAGCAGACCCGCCCGGGTGGTCGCGGCGACCGCCTCCCCCGCGGCGACCAGGCTGGGGAACGCGCCGACGACCGTGCGCGGCGCGGCCGGGCGGGCCGGGCGCAGCCGTACGGTGATCTCGGTGATCACCCCGAACGTGCCCTCCGACCCGGTGAACAGGCCGGCCAGGTCGTAGCCGCTGACGCCCTTGGTGGTGCGCCGGCCCAGCCGCACGACCGTGCCGTACTCGCCGGCCGGCCCGCCGACCACCGCCTCCAGCCCGAGCACGTAGTCGCGGGTGACGCCGTACTTGAGGCAGCACAGGCCGCCGGCGTTGGTGGCGACGTTGCCGCCGATCGTGGACCAGGGCGCGCTGGCCGGGTCGGGCGGGTACCACAGGCCGTGCCCGGCGACCGCGGCCTTGAGGTCGTCGTTGACCACGCCCGGCTGCACGGTGGCGGTCATGTTCTCGGTGTCGATCCCGATGATCCGGTTCATCCGCGACAGGTCCAGGATCAGCGCGCCGTCGACCGCGTTGGCGCCGCCGGACAGGCCGGTCCCGGCACCCCGGGGGACGATCGGCACCCGCCGCTGAGCGCAGGCGGCAACCACCCGCCGTACGTCATCGGTGTCTCGCGGGCGGACGGCCGCGACCGCCGTCCCGAAGGGCGCCCACTCCGCCTCGTCGTGGCTGAGACCCCGCAGGACGTCGGCGTCGTCGATCACGTCGAGGCCGTGGAGCAGATCCCTCACCTCCGCGACCCTACGCGGGCGCGGATTCCCCGGACCACCTCGGCCACCTGGCGACTACTCGGCGGGCAAATCGGCTATGCGTGGGAAGGCGCGCGGCGGCGGGCCGTCGGTGAGGCGGCTGCCGATGAGGTCGGCGCACTGCTCCGGCCGCAGCACCGACGTGTCGACCTCGAGGTCATAGATTCCGGGCCGGTGGACCGCCTCATGCCACCGGCGCACCGGATCGGGCACAGTGCCGCCCTTGGCGTAGCCGTCGCCGCCCCAGGTGGCGCGGCGGCGTTCCAGCGCGACCTCGACCGGGCATCGCACGCCCACGAACAGCACCGGCAACCCCCGAAGTTGCCGGGCGGACGTGCGCAGGATCTGCCGCGGAACCGAGTAGGCGTCGTGGTGTACGGCGTCGACGACGACGTTGAACCCGAGCCGGCTGTGGGTGGCGATCGCCTCGTACATGGCGTGGTAGAGGCGCACCACCAGCGGTTCGAGATCGGGTCGCTCGCCGCCGGGCCGCAGGCCGATCCCGGGCTGGAACCGGGCCGGGGTCATCGCCTTGAAGTGGTCGACTCCCAGGTTCATCCAGACGTCGTCGGATCGCGCCTGGATGGCGGCGGCAATGCTGGATTTGCCCGACCGCGGCGGGCCATTGAGGATCACGATCTGGCCCGCTGCATCCCGCTCCCCAACCAACGCGCTCCCCCCGTCGATGCCGACGTCGCCGATGCGGCGACGAAACCTACCGGGTCCGCATCAAGCCGGAAGATCGTCAGCGACGACCCCGGCCGTGATCGCTCGTTCCGGCCTCGCTCGTTCCGCCTCGTCGCGGAAGGTGAGCCCGGCCGCGTCCATCGCGGCTCGCAGATGGCGCAGGGCGTAGGGCCCGACGCCGTGCATTTCCTTGACCTCGGCCTCGCTCAGCTCGGCAACCCGCTCCAGGCTGACCGCGCCACGCGCGGTGAGCGCGCGGGTCGCGGCCGCGCCGAGATGTGGCAGCGGGGTGCCCGGCTCCGGCTCCGGCCGGCCGGGGCCCGGCCGGCGATGACCCTCGTGGTCCAGGACGGCGGCGCCGCGGGCCGAGAGCCGGTAGCCGATGTCGAGCGACTCGGTCAGGCCGCGCTCCTTGAGCTTGCGCACGTTCTGTTTGAACGCCGGGGTGTCCCGCCCCATCCGCCGCGCGAGGTCGGGCGCCCGCGTCGCCGGCAGTTCGTCGATCAGCAGGAGCGTCGCCCGGGTCCACGGCCCGGCCGGGGAGGCGCGGTCGAGCCGATCGAGCCACGCGCTGATCGCGTCGAGCTCGGCGGCCTCGGGCACCGATTCCCGCAACGCCTGCCGCGGGTCCGCGCCCGCGTACCGCAACCCGATCCGATACACCGGCCGCTCGGGGTGCACGCGGTCCAGCCCCTGCCGGAGCGCGGTCAGCGACGCCGCGCCGGCCCGGCGCGCGTCCGCGGCGGACAGCGAGCTCACCGCCACCCGGTCGACGGACGTGACCTCGAGCAGCCCGACCGCGGTGCGCATCCGGGTGCCGACCCGCAGACGAGGCTGCTCCCAGCGGCGGAACGCGAGGTCGACCTCGCCGTCCCGGATCGCCGCCAGCTCCGCCGGACGCATCTGCATGCCGTCAAGTTCACCACATCGCCGCGCGCCCGGGCCGCGCCACGACAGCGCGCATCGCGTCGCACTGCGGTCGCTTGATTCTCAGGGATGGATCTTCTCGCCGTTGGCGAGCATGGTGACGAACGTGTCGATGCGCCGGGCCCGGGTCTCGGCCCGCTTGGCCTCCTGCACGCGATAGAGGATCGCGAACCGGTTGCGCGCGTCCAGGGTGGCGAAGAAGGCCGCGGCGGCCTCGTTGCCGGCGAGCGCAGCCGCCAGGTCGTCCGGCACCGTCGCGGTCCGCGAGCCGTCGTAGGCGGCCGCCCAGCGGCCGTCCGCCCGCGCGGCGTCGACTTCGCGCCGGCCGGCCGGGCGCATCAGTCCGCCGTCGATCAGCTCCTCGGCCTTCTGCCGGTTGACCTTCGACCATCGGCTGCCGGGCTTGCGCGGGGTGAACCGTTGCAGCCACCAGGCGTCGTCGAAGGGCCGCTTCTGGCCGTCGATCCAGCCGTAGCACAGGGCGACGGACAGCGCGTCGCCGTAGCTGACGCTGGCCGACCCGGAGTCCTTCTTCGCGATCTTCAGCCACACGCCGGCCGCGGACCCGTGCTCCGCGTCGAGCCAGTCGCGCCAGGCGGACATCGACGCGAAGGACATGATCGGCAGGTCAGCGGCGGGCACGGGCCGGCTCCATCGTCGTAGTGGCAATCCGCCCGAGAGTTTATGACCCGCCCGGCGCACGCCTCGCCGGTGCGGGCCATGTGCCGGACGCGCCGGTGGTGCGGCGCACCATCAGAACCGGATCCCGGCCAGGAAGTCGTAGCCGATCTCGGCCGTCCGGAGGGCGTCGGCCGGGGTCCGCGGCGGGGTGCCGGCGTCGTCGCGCTCGACGATGTACTCGACCAGGCCCGCCTCCCGGGAGCGGGCGAAGATCCGGCCGAAGTCGATCAGACCGGCGCCCGGGTCGGCGAAGCTGCCGCTGACGTCCAGGTCCTTGACGTGGACCTGCTTGATGCGCCCGCGCAGCTTCTCGATCAGGTCGACCGGGTCGCGCGCCCCGCGGAAGGCCCAGAAGAGGTCGACCTCCAGGTGCACGAGGCGGGGGTCGGTCTCGCCGGTGAGGATGTCGTACCCGGTCTTCGAGGTACCGTCCTGGCGCAGGAACTCGGCCTGGTGGTTGTGGTAGCCGAAGTCGAGCCCGGCCCTGCGCGCGAGCGCGCCGGCCTGGTTGAGGTCGGCGGCGAACGCGCGGTAGACAGCGGCGTCGCGGATCGGGCCGCTCGGGCCCTGCCCGAAGAACGGGTGGACGATGTACTTGTTGCCGACGATGTTGGCGTCCTCGAGCGCCTGCTTCCACGCGTCCGCGTCGAACGGCTGCGGGATGCCGACGTGGCCCGAGGTGGCGCGCAGGCCGGCGTTGTCGAGCGCCGCGCGGAACTGGGCGGCGGTACGGCCGACGAAGCCGGCGTGCTCGACCCGGGTGTAGCCGATCTCCGCCAGCTCGGCGAGGCTCGCCTCGAGGTCGATGGCCAGCTGGTCGCGCAGGGTGTAGAGCTGCACGCTGATCTGGTCGCGCGGCACCCGGTGGATCGCGCCGTGGCCGTGGCCGTGGCCGCCGGCCTGAGCGGCGGACGGAGCGGCGAGGGTGGTGGCGGCGCCGGCTGCGGCGGCGGCTCCGAGGAGTTGGCGGCGGTTCAGTGACGGCGGCATTGCGGTCTCCTTCGAACGGCGTCCTCGGGCAGACAACCACAAGTTTCGATGACCGTGAAGACAAGTTTCTTCAGATCAAGCGAAAGTTCGCCACTCTTGAACGAAACCCCTCGGTCACGCAGAGTGTTGGCACGAACGGGGGAGAAGACGCTGCAACGAAATGGCGCCCCGGTGGCGTCTCTGTTCATGAAGCACCGGATCCCCCGGGGGAAAAGCGAATAGTGAACATGTGAGGGGGACCGTCAAATGGTATTGACCGGTTTCGAGGCGATCACGCCGGAGCAACGCGCCGAGTTCCAGCGCGAGGGCATTCTGCTCGTTCGCGGCGCGCTCACCGAGCAGCATCGGGCCCGCCTCGAGGCGGCGGTCGACCGGGTCTACGCGCACGAGCGCGAGGCCGGGCGGCTCAAGCCCGACGGCACCCTGCATCTGCTCGGTTTCCTGGACCGCGACGAGCTGTTCGGCGAGCTGCTCACGCATCCCGCCACGTTCCCGTACGTGTGGGGCCTGGCCGGCTGGAACATCTACAGCCACCACAACCACCTCGACGTGACGCCGCCCGCGCCGCTCGAGGAGCCGCCGGGCTGGGGCTGGCACCAGGACGGATACCGCCAGAACTCGGATCCCGAGTCGCTGACCGGCGACCCCCGGCCGATGCTGTCGCTGAAGGTCGCCTACGTCCTGTCCGACCTGTCCCGCACCGGCCGCGGCGCGACGAGGGTCATCCCCGGCTCCCACCTGAGCAACACGCTGGAGCGCACCGAGCCCGGCCGGGACCCGCGCGGCGCCATGGAGATCACCGCGAACCCCGGCGACGCGTTCGTCTTCGATCGCCGCCTGTGGCACTCGCGGTCGGTCAACCGCAGCGCGGTCACCCGCAAGATGCTGTTCGTCGGCTACACCTACCGGTGGATCCGCCCGCTGGACGACATGCCGATCGACCGCGACGGCGATTGGTGGCGAAATCGGACGCCGGTGCAACGGCAATTGCTCGGGGAAGCGACCCACACCGCCAATTACTGGGGCGTCAACTGGGACGGCTACATCGACGAGAAAATTCCGCTGCGCCACGAATTGTCGACCCGCGGCAAGCTCGACCGATCCATTCCCTGGCTCCGCTGATCATCCACGGAGCGTAGTCACCGCCGGCACCGGCTCGATCCGGCAACCCTCCCCGGAGTCACCGGATCGACCGGACCGGCGGCCCGGCGTCAGGTCACGCCGCGACCAGCGGCTTGAGCGCGGCCCCGACCGCGGCGACCACGCCCGGCCGGTGGCCGTTGCGGGTCAGGTTGATCGCGACGCCGTCGACACCGGCGCCGAGGATCCGCTCGTGCACCTGGTCGGCGACCTCGTCGGGGGTGCCGATGAAGGCCCGGTTGCGCCGGTCCTCGGGAATCGTCTCGCCGAGCTCCTTCGCCTCCTGCGGCGTCTCCCCCACCATGCCCATCACCAGGAAGCTGGTGGCCAGGGTGGCCGGGTCGCGGCCGATCTCCTCGCACCGCTGCCGCAGCACCGCGACCTTGCGCGGCAGGTCGGCCAGGTCGCAGATGATGTTCATGTGGTCGGCGAAGCGGGCGGCCAGCCGGAACGTCTTCTGCTCGCCGGCGCCGCCCAGCATGATCGGCACCGCCGGGCGCAGCCGCGGGTTGTTCATGGCGCCGCGGGCCGTGTACCACTTGCCGTCCAGCGACGCCGGCTCGCCGCGCAGCATCGGCGAGATGATCGTGAGCGCCTCCTCGAGCCGCTCGAACCGCTGGCCGAAGGTGCCGAACTCGAAGCCGTAGTCGTGGTGCTCGAGCTCGAACCAGCCGGCCCCGATGCCGAGGACGGCCCGGCCGTGCGAGACCACGTCGAGGGTGGTCACCGTCTTGGCCAGCAGGGCCGGGTTGCGGTACGTGTTGCCGGTGACCAGCGTGGAAAGCTGGATCGCCGAGGTGGCCGAGGCGAGCGCGCCGAGCGTCGTGTACGACTCGAGCATCGGCTGGTCCGGCGTGCCGATGCCGGGCAGTTGATAGAGATGGTCCATCACCAGGACGGTGTCGAACCCTGCCGACTCCGCCTCCCGCGCCTGCGCGACCACGGTGTCGAAAAGGCGCTCGACCGGGACGCCGGGGTAGGTGAAGTTCGGAATCTGGTACCCGAGCCGGATGCTCACGGTGCCTCCACGATGTAAGAGGGCTATCACATGCTAATGTAAGAGCCTTCTTACACCCGAGGCAAGCGGGAGCGCGGCGTGTCGGCGGAGCGGGCCTACCACCACGGCGATCTGCGGGCCGCGCTGATCACGGCCAGCTTCGACGTGCTCGCCGACTGCGGCCTGCAGCGCTTCTCGGTGGCCGCGGTCGCCCGCCGGGCCGGGGTGAGCTCGGCCGCGCCCTACCGCCACTTCCCGGACCGCGCCCACTTGCTCGGCGCGGTCTCCGCGGCGGCCGCCCACGACCTGCGCGCCGAGATCATCGCCGCGGCCGCCGGCCATGAGAATCCACGAGAACGGCTGGCCGCCCTCGCCGGGGCCTACGTGCGATACGTCGCCCGCACCGGCGCCGGCTTCCCGGTGATCTTCGCGGCCGAGCTCTACGACGTGCCCGACGACGCCCGCCGGGAGCAGACCCGCGCGCTGATCACGACCTTGGTGGATCTGGCCACGGCGACTGGCTGTCCGTCATATGAGGCGGCCATCGCGCTGGGCGAGGCCACGGTCGCGGTCGCGCACGGCTACGTGTCGCTGTTCACCGACGGCTTCTTCACCCACGGTGGCCGCACGATCGACGACATCGCCGCCCGCGCGACCGCCGCCGCCTACGCTCTCATCGGACCGGAACAGAGCTAGCCGATCCGCGACGAGGCGTCCACCTGGGTGATGGCGTCGACCAGGATGGCCAGCCCCTCGCGGGCCTCGTCCTCGGTCAGCGTCAGCGGCGGCCCGATCCGGATCACGTTGCCGTAGAGGCCGCCCTTGCCGACCAGCAACCCGCCGGCCTTGCACGCGTCGAACACCCGTACGGTCGCTGCCGGGTCGGGCTCCGTGGTGCCCGGCCGCACGAACTCGAGGCCGACCATCAGCCCCTTGCCGCGCACCTCGGCCAGGATCGGCACGTCCAGCGCGCGCAGCCCGTCCAGCAGGATCGATCCGACCCGGGCCGCGTTCGCCTGCAGGTCGTGCGACAGCACGTAGTCGAGCACCGCGTTGCCGGCCGCCGCCGAGAGCGGGTTCCCGCCGTACGTCGAGAAGCTGATCGCCGGCACCGCGTTCATCACCGCGGCCCGCCCGACCACGCCGCCGAGCGCGAACCCGTTCCCGATGCCCTTCGCGAACGTGATCAGGTCGGGCGTGACCCCGTGCGCCTGATAGCCCCAGAAGTGCTCGCCGGTGCGCCCCCACCCGGTCTGGACCTCGTCGGCGATGAGCAGGATGCCGGATTCGTTCAAGACCTTCTGGTACGCCCCGAGCACCCCGTCGGGCGCGGCCACGAACCCGCCGACGCCCTGGATCGGCTCGGCGATCAGCGCGGCCACGTCCCCGGCGGTGACGGTCGCGAGCACCTCGCGCAGGTCGTCCACGGCCGCCTCGGCGATGTCGCCGGACGACAGGCCCGCCATCCGCCCCCGCAGCCGGTCGCCGGAGGCGAGCCAGGACACGGTGAGCGGACTCAGCGAGCTCGACGACCAGGATCGGTGGCCGGTGATCGCCATGGTGGCGAAGGTCCGGCCGTGGTAGCTGTTCTTGATCGCCAGGATCTGGTTGGAGCGGCGCACATTGGTGGCCATCAGCAGCGCGGTCTCGTTGGCCTCGGTGCCCGAGTTGGTGAGGAACACCCGGGCGTCGGGGATGCCGGAGAGGCGGGCGATCTTCTCGGCCAACGCGACCTGCTCGCGGATCAGATACAGCGTCGAGGTGTGCACCACGCCGGTCGACAGCTGGCGCCGGACCGCCTCGTTGATCTCGGCGACGTCGTACCCGATCATGTTGGTCAGCACGCCGCCGAAGAAGTCCAGGTAGGTGCGCCCGGCCCCGTCGGTGACCCGGCGCCCCGAGCCGGACACGATCTCGATCGCGTCCTCGCCGTAGTAGATCGGCATCCAGTCCGGCATCACGGCGCGGTGGCGGTTCAGCAGATCATCGGTCATCTCAACTCTCCTTATCGCAGGCCGCGCGGGTGCGGGCGGGCCCGGACGCCGCTACCGCGGCTGTCCAGGATGGCGGCCGACGCGAGCGCGTCGGCGAGGTCGTCGAAGCCGTCCGCGACCAGCCCGGCCGTGACGCGTACGTGGTCGGACGCGAGCGGGGTGACACAGAACGGCGCGCCGGGAGCGACCGCGATGCCACGGGCGGCCAGCGACACCAGGGCGATCTGCTGGTCGTCGACGGCCATCCACAGGTTGATGCCGTCGGCGGCGGTGGCGGTCACCCCGCGCTCGCGCAGCCTGGTGAGCAGGGCGGCGCGCCGCTCGGCGTACGCGTCGCGGGCGGCCGCCACCTGGACGCCGGCGGCGGGGTCGGTGAGCAGGTCGAGCAGCACGCCCTGCAGCAGGCGGCTGGACCAGCCGGGGCCGAGCAGCCGCCGGTCGGCGACCGCGGTGACGATCCCGGCGGGGCCGCCGATCGCGGCGAGCCGCAGGTCGGGGCCGTGGCTCTTGGAGAAGCTGGCGACGTGCACGGTCCGGCCGGGCAACTGGCGGCCGAGGCTGACCGGCGCGGCGGTGGCGATGTCCCCGGCGTGGTCGTCCTCGACCGCCACGACGTCGGGGAACTCGGCCAGGATCGCGGCGAGCGCGGCGGCCCGGTCCGGCGTCATGCTCACCCCGGCCGGGTTGTGGGCGCGCGGCTGCAGGAAGACGGCGGCCGTGGGGAATTCGGCGAGCACGCCGTGGAGCTTGTCGGGCCGCATCCCGGCGTCGTCGATCGGCACGCCGATCACCGTGGCGCCGACCGTCTGCAGCAGGTCGAGCAGCGGCGGGAAGGCCGGGTTCTCCACGACGACGCGGTCGCCGAAGCGGACCACGGCGCCGATGATCCGGTCGAGCGCGTCGAGCGCGCCGTCGACGACGGTCAGGCGCTCGGCCGGGTAGGGCCACCGGTCGCGCAGCACGGTCTCCAGCGCCGGCAGCACCGGCTCGTCGAGGTACGAGGTGGTCAGGCGCCCGTCGCCGATCCGCTTGAGCGCGTCGCTGAGGTCGGGCAGCAGGTCGTGGTCGGGGATCCCGGTGGAGAGGTCGAGGCGGCCCGGCGGGGAGGCGCCCATCTGCGTGAACCGCCAGCTCTGGCGGGGCGCGACCGGAGTGGCGACGAACGAGCCGGAGCGCCCCCGGGTCTGGATCGCGCCGGCCCGGGTGAGGCTGCGCCACGCCTCGCTGACCGTGGTGGGGCTGACGCCCAGCGACCGCGCGACGTCGCGCACGGTGGGCAGCCGCGCCCCCGCCGGCAGGTCGCCGGCGCTGACCAGACGGCCGACAGCCGCGGCGATGCCCCGGGCGCTGCGGTCGTCCACAGCCTCGGTGATGAGCGCGAGCAAATTACCTCTCCGAAACAACTGGTTACGTTCAAGCAATTGTCCGCCTGAAGGTGTGTCGTTAGTGTCCTACGGCATCGGGACCAGACAAGCAAGCCCTAGCGCAGCCGGTATGACGGGGAGTAGACACACGATCACGGGCGCTTCCACCGCGCCCGGGGAACGAAGATCTAGAGAGGGGCAGCAGGCATGACCGACGTCGTTCGCGCCGCCCTCGTCCAGACCACCTGGACGGGCGACAAGGAATCGATGATCAAGGCGCACGAGGACTATGCCCGCGACGCCGCCGCACAGGGCGCGAAGGTGATCTGCTTCCAGGAGCTCTTCTACGGGCCGTACTTCTGCCAGGTGCAGGACGCCGCCTACTACGAATACGCCGAGTCGATCCCCGGCCCGACGACCGAGCGCTTCCAGGCCCTCGCCGCCGAGCTCGGCCTGGTCATGGTCCTGCCGATGTACGAGAAGGAGCAGGAGGGCGTCCTCTACAACACCGCCGCGGTCGTCGACGCCGACGGGCGGTACCTCGGCAAGTACCGCAAGCACCACATCCCGCAGGTCAAGGGCTTCTGGGAGAAGTTCTACTTCCGGCCCGGCAACCTCGGCTACCCGGTCTTCGACACCGCGGTCGGCAAGGTCGGCGTGTACATCTGCTACGACCGGCACTTCCCCGAGGGCTGGCGGGAGCTGGGCCTGGGCGGCGCGCAGATCGTCTTCAACCCGTCCGCCACCCACCGCGGCCTGTCCAGCTACCTCTGGAAGCTGGAGCAGCCGGCCAGCGCGGTCGCCAACGAGTACTTCATCGGCGCGATCAACCGGGTCGGCATCGAGCCGCTGGGCGACAACGACTTCTACGGCACGTCCTACTTCGTCGACCCGGAGGGCAAGTTCGTCGGCGAGACCGGCGACCCGAACGACCCCGAGCTGATCGTCCGCGACCTCGACCTGGGCCTGCTCAAGACGGTCCGCGAGCGGTGGCAGTTCTACCGCGACCGCCGGCCGGAGACCTACACCCGGACGGTGGAGCTGTGAGCATCCTGATCAAGGGCGGCACGGTCGTCGGGCCGACGGGACCGTATGCCGCGGACGTACTCGTGGACGGCGAGACCATCGCCGCCGTCTTCGCCCCCGGCCGAGGGCCCGACGGGCCCGAGGTCATCGACGCCACCGGAAAGTACGTGATCCCGGGCGCGATCGACGCGCACACCCACATGCAGATGCCGTTCGGCGGCACCGAGGCCAGCGACACCTTCGACACCGGCACGCGGGCGGCCGCGATCGGCGGCACCACCACCATCGTCGACTTCGCCATCCAGCGGTACGGCGAGGTGGTGCAGGACGGCCTGGCCGCGTGGCACGCCAAGACGGCCGGCGAGTGCCACATCGACTACGGCTTCCACATGATCCTCGGCGGGGTCGACGACGACTCGCTCAAGGCCATGGACCAGCTGGTCGCGACCGAGGGCATCACGAGCTTCAAGCTGTTCATGGCGTACCCCGGCGTCTTCTACTCCGACGACGGCCAGATCCTGCGGGCCATGCAGAAGGCGCGCGAGAACGGCGCCATGATCATGATGCACGCCGAGAACGGCCCGGCCATCGACGTGCTGATCAAGCAGGCCCTGGAGCGCGGCGAGACCGACCCGATATACCACGGCCGCACCCGGCCGCAGGAGCTGGAGGCCGAGGCGACCAGCCGGGCGATCTGGCTGGCGAGCGTGGCCGCCGACTGCCCGCTGTACATCGTGCACCTGAGCGCCTCCAAGGCCCTGGAGCAGGTGAAGGCGGCCCGCGACCTCGGCCGCAACGTGTTCGCCGAGACCTGCCCGCAGTACCTCTACCTGACGCTCGAGGACCAGCTGGGCGCGCCGGGCTTCGAGGGCGCCAAGTGGGTCTGCTCGACGCCGCTGCGCAGCAAGCACGAGAGCCACCGCGCCGACCTGTGGCAGGGCCTGCGCACCAACGACCTCTCGGTGGTCTCGACCGACCACTGCCCGTTCTGCATGAAGGACCAGAAGGAGATGGGCCTCGGCGACTTCTCCAAGATCCCGAACGGCATCGGCAGCGTCGAGCACCGCGTCGACCTGCTCTACCAGGGCGTCGTCGACAAGAAGCTGTCGCTGGCGCGCTGGGTCGAGACGATCGCCACCACGCCGGCCCGGATGTTCGGCCTGTATCCGCGAAAGGGCATCGTCGCGCCCGGCTCGGACGCCGACATCGTGCTGTACGACCCGGCCGGCCGCACCCGGATCAGCGTCGAGACCCACCACATGAACATGGACTACTCGGCCTGGGAGGGCTGGGAGATCGACGGCCGGGTGGACACGGTCCTGTCCCGCGGCGAGGTCATCGTCTCCGGCGGCGACTACCGGGGCCGCAAGGGCCGCGGCAAGTACGTCCCCCGCGCGCTCTCCGATTACCTGCTCTGAGGCGTACATATGGACATTGGTGTTGTTCTTCAAAACGACCCGCCGGCCCGGCAGGTGGTCGAGCTGGCCAAGAGGGCCGAGGCGGCCGGCTTCAGCCACGTGTGGACCTTCGACTCGCACGTGCTGTGGCAGGAGCCGTTCGTCATCTACTCCAAGATCCTCGACGAGACCGAACGGGTGATCGTCGGGCCGATGGTCACCAACCCCGGCACCCGGGACTGGACGGTCACGGCGTCGCTGTTCGCCACGCTCAACGAGATGTACGGCAACCGCACCATCTGCGGCATCGGCCGGGGCGACTCGGCGCTGCGGGTGCTCGGCGCGCAGCCGCAGACGCTCGGCCAGCTCCGCGAGTCGGTCCAGGTGATCAAGGGGCTGGCGAGCGGCGAGCAGGTGACGCTGCGCGGCCGGGAGCTCCAGTTCGCCTGGGCGCCGCAGAGCCGTCTCGAGGTGTGGGTGGCCGCCTACGGGCCGAAGGCGCTGGCGCTGACCGGCGAGGTGGGCGACGGGTACATCCTGCAGCTCGCCGACCCGGACATCGCGGCCTGGATGATCGGGGCGGTGCGCCGCGCGGCGGTCGCGGCCGGCCGGGACCCGATGGCGATCAAGTTCTGCGTGGCGGCGCCCGCCTACGTCGGCGACGACCTGGCGCATCAGCGGGAGCAGACGCGCTGGTTCGGCGGCATGGTGGGCAACCACGTGGCCGACATCGTGGCGCGCTACGGCTCGCAAGGCGCGGTGCCGCAGGTGCTTACCGACTACATCAAGGGCCGGGACGGGTACGACTACGCCGAGCACGGCCGGGCCGGCAACACGCACACCACGTTCGTGCCCGACGAGGTGGTCGACCGGTTCTGCATCCTGGGGCCGGTCGAGCACCACCTCAAGCGCCTCGGTGAGCTGCGCGATCTGGGCGTCGACCAGTTCGCGGTGTACCTGCAGCACGACGCGAAGGAGCAGACCCTGGACGCGTACGGGACGCAGATCATCCCGGCGATGACGTGAGGAGAGCCCTCCTGGTCCTCGCCGGGGTCGCCGCCTTCGTGCTGGCCTGGGAGGGTTACAAACTCGCCGGCAGCCCGGACGGCACCGTGCTGTTCGGGGTGCGCGTCCTGCCGCGCGCCGACGACCTGTCGATGCCGCACCTGTGGACGGTGCTGCAACGGCTCGGCCGCCCGGAGCTCACGGGCGGCCGGCCGGTGTGGGTCGTGGTGCTGCAGGCGTGCGCGTTCACCTTCGGCATCACCGCCGTCGGCTTCGGAGTCGGGGCGCTGGTCGGGCTGCTGCTCGCGGTCGCGATGCAGCGGTTCCGGATCGTCGAGCGGGGCCTGCTGCCGTACGTGATCCTCAGTCAGACCGTGCCACTGGTGGCGCTCGCGCCGCTGATCGCCGGCTGGGGCGGCACCATCATGCCGCCCTGGGCGACGGTCGCGGTGATCGCGGCCTACCTGGCGTTCTTCCCGGTCGCCGTGGGCATGCTGCGCGGCCTGCAGTCGCCGTCGGCGAGCGGGGTGGAGCTGATGCGCAGCTATGCGGCCGGCTGGTGGCGCACGCTGGTCAAGCTGCGCCTGCCGGCGTCGCTGCCGTACCTGTTCCCGGCGCTGCGGCTGGCGGGTGCCGCGGCCGTGGTCGGCGCGGTGGTCGGCGAGATCTCCACCGGCACCCGCGGCGGCATCGGCCGGCTGATCGTCGAGTACGCCCGCGAGGCCACCAGCGACCCCGCCAAGGTCTACACCGCGATGCTCGGCGCCGCCCTGCTGGGCCTGTTCGTGGCCGGCGCCGTCAGCCTGTTGGAGGTGCCGCTCATGCGGCACCGGCGCCACGTGGAGGTGGTGACGCTATGAGCGACCGAGTTGGCGCGGCGGCGTTCGGACAGAGCGAAGCGGAGTCCGGACGTCGTCCTCCTGGCGCCGCACGAGGAAGCGAATCATCGTTACCGCGCGCCGTCGTGATCGACAAGGTGACGAAGGTCTTCAACCAGGGCCGTGCCGACGAGGTCACGGCCCTGTCCGAGGTATCCCTGACGGTCGGCGACGGCGAGTTCGTGTCGCTGATCGGGCCCTCCGGCTGCGGCAAGAGCACGCTGCTGCGGCTGATCGCCGACCTGATCGAGCCGACCGCCGGCACGGTGCGCGTGGCCGGCAAGGACGCCGGCCGGGCCCGCCGCGACCAGGACTACGGCATCGCCTTCCAGCAGGCCGGGCTCTTCGAGTGGCGGACCGTGCGGCGCAACGTCGAGCTGCCGCTGGAGCTGCGCGGACTGGGCAAGGCCGAGCGCCGGGCCCGCGCCGACCAGATGCTGGCGCTGGTCGGGCTCGAGGAGTTCGGCGGGCACTACCCGGCCCAGCTCTCCGGCGGCATGCAGCAGCGGGTCGCGATCGCCCGTGCCCTGGCCGTGCAGCCGCCGCTGCTGCTGATGGACGAGCCGTTCGGGGCGCTCGACGAGATGACCCGCGAGCGCCTGCAGGCCGAGCTGCTCGGCATCTGCGCCCAGACCGGCACCAGCACGATCTTCGTGACCCACTCGATCTCCGAGGCCGTGTTCCTGTCCCACCGGGTCGTGGTGATGTCGGCGCGGCCCGGCCGGATCACCGCCGCGGTCGAGGTGGACCTGGCGGCCCGCGACGAGGCGGCCCGCCAGTCCGACGCGTACTTCGAGCACGTCACCGCGGTGCGGCAGGCACTGCGCGGCATACCGGCCTCGATATGAGGCGCATCCTTCCCCCGGTCCTCGCCGGCCTCCTCGCGATCGTCGCCTGGCAGCTCACCGTCACCCTCGGCCGGATCGCGCCGTTCATCCTGCCGGCGCCGAGCGCGATCGGGGCCGAGCTGGTCGAGCAGCGGCGCAACGTCTGGGAGGCGGCCGTGGCGAGCGGCGTGAACGCGCTGATCGGGCTGATCGGCGGCGCGATCGCCGGGGTGCTGCTGGCCATGGTGGCGACGCGGTTCCGGCCGGTCGCCGAGGTCTCCGTCCCGTTCGCGGCGGTGATCAACGCGCTGCCGATCATCGCGCTCGCCCCGATCCTCAACAACATGTTCGAGTCGACCAGCAGCATCCCGCGCCGGCTGGTCACCGCGATCATCGTGTTCTTCCCGGTCTTCCTCAACACGCTGCGCGGCCTGCGCGAGGTCGACCCCATCCACCAGGAGCTGATGCACACGTACGCGGCGGGCGGCTGGACCTTCACCCGGAAGGTGCGGCTGCCCGGGGCCCTCCCCTACGTCTTCACCGGGCTGCGGCAGGCGTCCTCGCTCGCCGTGATCGCCGCGGTCGTCGCCGAGTACTTCGGCGGCCTGCAGACCGGACTCGGCTCGCGGATCACCTCCGCGGCCGCGTTCACCGCCTACCCCCGCGCCTGGGCCTACGTGGTCGGCGCGTGCCTGCTCGGACTGGCCTTCTACCTCACCACGCTCCTGCTGGAGCGCTTGGCGATGCCGTGGCGCACGCGGCTCATCGCCTGACCTGTTGCACCGACCCCCCAGGAGGTTCTTGATGCGACGATTCCGGATGTTCACCTCTGTTGCCATGGCATCGATATTGCTGGCGTCCGGCTGCGGCACGGCCGACCAGGACTCCGCGACGCCGGCCGCCAGCGGCGGCCTGACCCCGGTCAAGCTGCAGCTGCAATGGTTCTACCAGGCCCAGTTCGCCGGCTACATCGCCGCCGTCGACCAGGGCTTCTACAAAGAGCAGGGCCTCGACGTGCAACTGCTCGAGGGCGGCGTCGACATCGTGCCGCAGACCGTGCTCGCCCAGGGCAAGGCCGACTACGCCGTCGCCTGGGTGCCCAAGGCGCTCGCCTCGCGCGAGCAGGGCGCCGGCATCACCGACGTCGGGCAGATCTTCGCCCGCTCCGGCACCTACCAGGTCGCCTGGAAGGACTCCGGGATCACCTCGCCGGCCCAGTTCAAGGGCAAGAAGATCGGCAACTGGGGCTTCGGCAACGAGTTCGAGCTGTTCGCCGGCATGACCAAGGCCGGGCTCGACCCCGGCAAGGACGTCACCCTGGTGCAGCAGCAGTTCGACATGCAGGCGCTGCTCAAGCGCGAGATCGACGCGGCCCAGGCGATGAGCTACAACGAGTACGCCCAGCTGCTCGAGGCCACGAACCCCAAGACCGGCAAGCTGTACACGGCCGACGACTTCTCGATCATCGACTGGAAGCAGAACGAGTCGGCCATGCTGCAGGACGCGGTGTGGGCGAACACCGAGAAGCTCGGCGACAAGGCCTACCAGGAGCAGACCGTGAAGTTCCTGGCCGGCACGATCAAGGGCTGGGCGTTCTGCCGGGACAACGCCGAGAAGTGCCGGGACATGGTGGTGGCCAAGGGCTCCAAGCTCGGCAAGAGCCACCAGCTGTGGCAGATGAACGAGGTCAACAAGCTGATCTGGCCGTCCACCGCCGGCATCGGCGTGGTCGACGACGCGGCCTGGAAGCAGACCGTCGACATCTCGATGACCACCAAGAACCAGACCGGCGACACCGTGCTGACGAAGGCGCCGGAGGGGCAGGCCTTCACCAACGACTACATCAACCAGGCGATCACCCAGGCCAAGGCGGCGGGCATCGACGTCAACGGCGCGTCGTTCCAGCCCCAGACCGTCACCCTCACCGAGGGCGGCGCCTAGCCCGGCTGTCCCCGCTACACCGGGATGAGCCGGGCCGCGAGGGCGACCGCGTTGAGGTCGCCCTCGCGCAGCTTCGTGGCGGCCTCCTGCTCGCCCAGGGTCTCCAGGCGGCTCGCCGACGCGTCGATCAGCGCCGCCTCGCCGTTGAGCAGGCGGCGGGCCACCTTCGACTGGGCCGGCGACAGCTCGGCGTAGGCGCAGCGGTCGAGGGCCTCGACGGTCTCGGCGTCGAGGGTGCCGGCCATCGCCCGCTCGCTGACGATCTTGAGCAGCCACTGCGGCCACCAGCCGTACTTGCCGACCACCAGGCCGGCCTGCACCGCGGATCCCGGGTCCTGCCCGGCGCGCAGCAGCCGCACGGTCAGGCCGGTGTCGAAGCGCTCGAGGTGCAGGGCGCCGACGAAGACCTTCAGCAGCGGCTGGGTGCCGGCGAACATCTCGGCCTCGGCGGCGGCGTCGGCCCAGCGGCCCTGCAACGCGTGGCAGAGGGCGTACACCTCGGTGGTGCCGGAGTCCTCGCTGGTGTGCCGCTCGGCGAGCCGCTCGACGGTGGCGACCAGCCGCTCGATCGCCTTCCCGGCCCGCTCGGCCAGCTCGGGGCTGGCCGGCTTGTTGAGGTGGCGGACCACGATCTCGGCGGCGATCTCGGCCTCGCGGCGCAGCAGCGGCGACGCGATCTTGGGGGTGATGCAGTCGGCGAGCCCCTCGGTCACCACGGCCGCGTCGAACCGGTCGGAGACCTCGGGGAATTGCGCCCACCAGGAAGCGGGGTGCCGCGCGTGCTTCGTCGCCACGCCTACAGCCTGTCGTACCGTACCGGCGGTCGCGCCCGGATTCACTATCGTGACTCCTCATCTGTTCGCGTTCGAGGAGACCTATCGTCCGACCTATCGGCGAGCTGAGGGAGTTCCGCCTCACTGCTGCCATGGCAGCTCGGCCGCCTCGGCGGTGGCTTCGGCGGCGTTCTCGACGGCGGTGGAGTGCCGGGGCGCGGGCAGACCGGCCACGGTGTGCCACTGGCCCTTGACCCGGGCGGCCTCGCGGGTCACCAGGTGCACCGGCAGCGGCGGCGGGCGGAACGGGCCGGCGCCCCACCGCACCCAGATGGCCAGCCGGCCGGCCGCGGCCTCGGCGAGCAGCTTGTCGACGGTGCGCTGCCGGTCGAGGCGGTCGACCTCGACGGCGATCGGCTGCTCCGGGGCGGGCCGGGCGCACGCCACGTCGAGCACCGAGTGTCCCTTGAGCGGCGGCGGCAGCGGGAAGACGCTGGGCGCCCGGCGGTAGACGCGCCAGCCGTGGGCCGCACCCCAGCCGGCGACGGCGTCGACGATGCGCGCGGTCGCCCGGTCCTCGGTCAGGCCGGTGAAGTGCAGGTCGCCGAGCCAGGCCGCGAGCGACTCGGCCGTACGGGTGCCGTCGTCCATCGCCGTACGATAAACCGCTCTCACGCCGCCGCGGGCAGCCGCCTCTGCTGGGCCGCGAGCAGGCGGCGGAAGTCCTCGGCCGGCATCGGCCGGGCCAGGTGGTAGCCCTGGCCCAGGGTGTAGCCGAGCGCGCGCAGGCGGTCGGCCTGGCCCTGGTTCTCGATGCCCTCGGCCACCGTGTCCAGGCCGAGCGCCCCGGCGAGTTGGACGACCGCGCGGGCGACCGCCTGCCGGGCGGTGGCCTCCGCGGTGCCCTCCTCGCCGACCTCGATGCCGTCGACGAACGACTTGTCCAGCTTCACGATCGAGGCCGGGAACGCCTGCAGCAGCGACAGCGACGACTCGCCGGTGCCGAAGTCGTCGAGCGCCAGCCGGATGCCCATGTCGTGCAGCCGGTGCAGGGTGTCGAGCACCTGCGGCCCGCGCAGCACCGCCGACTCGGTCAGCTCCAGGACCACCCGGTCGCTGGGCAGGCCGGTCTCGGCGAGCACCTGCCGCACGTCGGCGACGAAGTCGGGGTCGTGCAGCTGGCGCACCGAGACGTTCGGCGCGATCTTCTGCAGCGCGTCCGGGCCGAACTCGGCCAGCCAGGCGGCGGCCTGCCGGCACGCCTCGCGCAGCACGAAGCGGCCGAGCGCGACGATCAGGCCGGTGCCCTCGGCGGCCGGGATGAACTCGGCCGGCGAGACCAGGCCGCGGGCCGGGTGCTGCCAGCGGACCAGCGCCTCGACGCCGACCACGTGGCCCGTCGCCAGCGCCACGATCGGCTGGTAGACCAGCCGGAACTCGCCGTTGTCGAGGGCCCGGCGCAGTTCGCCGCCGAGCCGGGCGTGGCCGGCCTGCGGCAGCTCCATGCCGCCCTGGTAGCGCACCCAGTTGGCCTTGCCGCGCTGCTTGGCGGCGTACATGGCGATGTCGGCGTCGCGCAGCACGGTGTCGAGGGGGGTGCCGGCGGCCGCCGTGGCGACGCCGATGCTGGCGTGCACCAGCAGCTGGTGCTCGCTCATCGGGCCGCTGAACGCGTCGAGGATGCGCTGGGCGAGGGCCTCGCCGTCGACCGCCGGGTCGTCGACGAGCACGGCGAACTCGTCGCCGCCCAGCCGGACCGGCAGGCCGTCCGGCCCGGTGGCGGCGCGCAGCGTCCCGGCTACCGCGATCAGCAGGTGGTCGCCGACCTCGTGGCCGAGCGAGTCGTTGACGGTCTTGAAGTCGTCGAGGTCGACCAGCAGCACGGTGGCGTCGCCGCCGTCGAGCACGCCGGCCAGCCGGTCGCGGAACAGGCCGCGGTTGGCCAGGCCGGTGAGCCCGTCGTGGGTGACCTCGTGGCGCAGCCGCTCCTCGGAGGCGCGCTTCTCCCGCAGCAGCCGGGAGTTCTCCCGCATCGCGACGTACTGCCGGACCGCGACCAGGGCGTTGACCAGCACGGTCGCCACGATGGCGAGCCGGCCGGTGCCGGTCATGGCGTGGCCGCCCAGCTGGGCCAGCAGGGGCGCGTCGACCGCGGCGATCGCCAGGTACGGCAGCCAGGTGTTGGCCCGGCGGGGGCGCTCCCCGGTCGAGGCCCACTGGCGGCGGGCGGCGAACGCGGCGAGCAGCGGCGCGATCGGCATGACCACGGCCTGCGCCGGGACGGCGCTGTGGTAGCCGCCGGCCACCGAGAGCACGGCCACGCCCGCGCCGACCAGGCTGGTCAGGCCGATCAGCCGGATCGCGACCCGGTCGACCGGGCCGTTGCCGATGTAGGAGACCTTGGTGATGCCGCCGACCGCGAGCAGGATCGACAGGCTGATCAGCACGAGCGCCTGGGTGCTCCACGGGTCGGGCGCGCCGATCATCGGGGCCAGGCCGAAGGTGAACAGCACGGCGCTGCAGCCGAGGAACGCGATCGACCGGTCCAGCCACTGCCGCAGCCGCTGGGCGCGGTTGGCGATGCCCAGCGGCACCCGGCCGACCGCCCACATCGCCATGCCGAACGCGCCGGCCACGAAGACCGCGGCCGGGATCGGCATGGTGGGCAGGATGCTCAGGTCCGCGAAAGCTGTGCCGGCCAGCATCGCGTACCCGATCGCGAGCAGCGCGAACGCGACCAGC
The DNA here is from genome assembly GCF_042664765.1 of Paractinoplanes rhizophilus. NCBI lineage: Bacteria > Bacillati > Actinomycetota > Actinomycetes > Micromonosporales > Micromonosporaceae > Paractinoplanes > Paractinoplanes rhizophilus. Next base: position 59,588 of record NZ_JBHTBJ010000001.1, read on the forward strand.
ATCTGGCGCCAGAAGCGGCGGGCGACCGGATCGAGCGGCACCCGGCGGATCATGACGTGGACGCCGTGCGCCCCGACCGCCGCGCCGAGCGGCAACGCGAGGTAGGCGATGGCGGCCGGGCCGGCCGGGGCGCCCACGGCCCAGGCGACGTACCAGGCCGACCAGGCGACCCAGATCGCCCCGACCAGGGCGAGGTGGCGGCGCGGTGCGGGGGTCACCTGTGAGTTATCGGCGCTTCGGGCGGCCAGGTGAGACATTCGCTCACGCCGCGGCGTCGTCTTGCTGGCCGGCCAGCATCCGGGTGACGTGCTCGGGGTGCATCGGCTCGGCCAGGTGGAAGCCCTGCCCGAGGGAGTAGCCGAGCCGGCGCAGCCGCTCCGCCTGCTCCTCGTTCTCGATGCCCTCGGCCACCGTGTCCAGGTCCAGCGCGCCGGCCATCTGGATCACCGCGCGGGCCACGGCCTGGCGGGCCGCCGCCTCGGGGGTGTCCGGCTCGTCGAGCTCGATGCCGTCGACGAACGACTTGTCCAGCTTCACGATCGAGGCCGGGAAGGCGCGCAGCAGCGACAGCGAGGACTCGCCGGTGCCGAAGTCGTCGAGCGCCAGGCGTACGCCCATGTCGTGCAGCTCGTGCAGGGTCCGCGACACCTGCGGGCCGCGCAGCACCGCCGACTCGGTCAGCTCGAGGACGAGCAGCTCGCCGGGCAGCCCACTGTCGGCCAGCGCGGCCCGCACGTCGTCGACGAAGCCGGGGTCGTGCAGCTGGCGCACCGAGACGTTCGGGCCGGCCTTCTGCAGCACGCCGGGGCCGAACTCGCGCAACCAGGCGGCGGCCTGCCGGCAGGTCTCGCGCAGCACGAACCGGCCCAGCGGCACGATCAGGCCGGTGCGCTCGGCCGCCGGGATGAACTCGGCCGGGGAGATGAGGCCGCGGGCCGGGTGCGCCCAGCGGACCAGCGCCTCCACCCCGATCACCCGGTTGCGGTGCAGGTCGACCAGGGGCTGGTAGACGACGCGGAACTCGCCGGCCTCGAGGCCGCGGCGCAGGTCGGCGCCGAACTGGGCGTCGGCGACCACCGGGCGTTCCATCCCGGGGGTGAAGCGCACCCAGTTGTCCTTGCCGCGCTGCTTGGCCGCGTACAGGGCGGTGTCGGCGTCGCGCAGCACGTGGTCGAGGGGGGTGCCGGCCGCGGCGGTGGCGACGCCGGCGCTGGCGTGGATGAGCAGGCGGTGCTCGCTGAGCGAGCCGTCCAGCACCGCGCCGATCCGGTGGACCAGGTCGTCGACGCCGACCCGCGGGTCGCTGACCACGACCGCGAACTCGTCGCCGCCGAGCCGGGCCGGCAGGCCGTCGCCGCCGACCGCGTCGCGCAGCGCGCCGGCGACCGCGACCAGCAGGTCGTCGCCGACGTGGTGGCCGAGCGAGTCGTTGACGGTCTTGAAGTCGTCGAGGTCGACGATGATCACGGTGGCCGGCCCGGCGGCCAGGACGCCGGCGAGGCGCTCGCGGAACAGCGAGCGGTTGGCCAGGCCGGTGAGCCCGTCGTGGGTGGCGTCGTGGCTCAGCCGCGCCTGGATGATCCGCTGTTCCCGGATGAGGCGCTGGTTCTCGCGGTAGGCGAGGAACTGGCGCAGCGAGGCGAGCAGGGTGACCGCGACGGCGAGCAGCACGACCACGCGGCCGGCCCAGTTCATCGGGCCGAAGACGGTGGCGACCAACGGGACGTCGACCGCGACCACGGCCAGGTAGGGCAGCCAGGCCTCGCGCTGCGGGCGGGCGCCGGTGTAGCGCCACTGGCGGCCGACGGCCAGGGTGACCAGCAGCGGGCCGAGCGGCAGCAGCAGCGCCTGGCCCGGGGTGGTGGCGCTGCGGCCGGCGTGGCCGGCGATCATCGCGTACGCGGCGGCGGCGAGACCGCTGCAGGCCACCAGCCGCACGGCGACCCGGTCGACCGGCCCGCCCGGCACGAACGCGACCCGGGCGATCCCGGCCGCGATCATCACGACCGCCAGCGCGATGGTGACCTTGCTGCGCAGCGGCCAGGCGTCGTCCGACTCGATGAGCGGCTGGAGCGCGGTGAACCACAGCAACGTCAAGCAGCCGTAGAAGGCGATCGTGCGGTCGAGAGCGCGCTTCCACCGCTCGGCGCGAACGGTCTCGCCGAGGGGCACGAAGCAGATGGCGATGATCGCGGCGATCAGGCCGCCGGTGCTGAACAGCGAGACCCAGGCGGGCGGGGCCGGCGGCTCGGGATAGGCGGCGAACGCGTACCCGGCCTGGATGGCGCGGCCGAGCGCGACGCCGGCCTCGAGGGTGAAGATCAGCCACCAGAAGCGGCGCGCGGCCGGCGCCATGGGCACCGTGCGCAGCAGCGCGAAGACGGCGACGGCGCCGAGTCCGGAGGCGAGCGGCCCGCCGAGGTAGGCGAGCACCGAGGGTCCGCCGAGGGTCAGGTGGCCCAGGTACCAGAGCGCCGAGAGACCGGCGACGGCGGCCGTGGCCTGGACGTACCGGCGCGGCGGGGACACCCGGGGTTCGGTCATGCGCTGGAAATCGGCCGTGCGCCGGGTCACTGTAGAAGTCACGCCGGGGTTGCACATCGGGAAAGGTTGTCGATTCAAGGAACCGCGGCCGGTGGCCGCCCCGGTCATCCGGGCGGGGGCCGCCGCGGATGGAGCGCCGCCCCGGCGCGGCCGGCGATGTGCGGCGGCGGCTCGATGCCCGCCGCCAGCCGGGGATCGGGCTCCGGCGTGCCCCAGGCGGCGACCGCCGGCAGCCGTCCGGCCCACAGCCCCAGCGCGGCGTCCGGGCCGTCGCCGTCGTCGGGGAAGCCGTCGCTTATCTTCACCGACGCCTCGGCGAGCGGCAGCGCGAGCAGCCGGGTGGCGGCCAGCTCCTTCTTCGAGGGGCGGCGGGCGTAGTCCCACTGCCCGGGGGCGGCGTGCTCGGTGAGCAGCCGCAGGCCGTACAGCAGGTCGCCGGGGTCGGTGACGGCCCGCGGCACGCCGTAGATCATCGCGCTGCGGTAGTTGACGCCGTGCTCGAAGACCGACCGGGCCAGCACCAGGCCGTCGAAGACGGTCACCGTCACGCAGACCTCGCCCCGGCCGGCCAGGCTGCGGCTGGCGACCGAGCCGTGCAGGAAGATCCGCTCGTGGTCGTGGCCGTAGACGGTCGGCACCACCATGGGATGCCCGTCCACCACGACACCCAGGTGGGCGACCTGGCCGGCGGCGAGGACCGCGTGCAGATCGGCGGGGTCGGTGCGGCCGTTCTCTTTGATCCGGCGATGGCGGGTGCGTGGCGTCTCGGAGAGCACACGCACACTCTAGAGATGCCGGGCGGCGACCCGGTTCTGTCCGGCGGTCCCCGGCCGGTGCGCCGGGCAGCCGCTGGATGCCCGGTCGTGCGGATGCGGGCCGCGGTCGGCCAGATCCTGGACCACCGCGCGCAGTGTGTCGTTCGGGCAGGGCTTCAGCAGCACCGCGCACACCCCGGCCGCGGTGGGCTCCTCGTCGCCGGGGTGCAGATGCCCGCTGAGCATGACGATCGGGGTGTCCGCGAGCTCGGGACGGCCGCGGATCGCGCGGGTGAGCCCGAGCCCGTCCATTCGGGGCATGCCGAGGTCGGTGAGCACGACGTCGGGGCGGTCCGCCAGCGCGCGCTCGAACGCGGCCACGCCGTCCGGCGTGTGCAGCACGGTGTGCCCGGCGCGGGTGAGCAACCTGGTGAGGATCACCGCGATGTCCTGGTCGTCCTCGGCGACGAGCACTACGGCCATGTCCGCTCCGGCACGCTGAATGGCTGACGGTTCCCTGTCAGCATGCGCCGGCGCGGTCGGCGAAGTGCCCGGTTCCGGGGTTATGGCTTCGCCGCCACGCCCACGATGATCTCGCGCCGCGCCGAGCGGCCGGGCTCCGGGTCGCCGCCGGTCGGCCGCCAGTCCGCCGCGGGCACGAGGCCGGGCGGCAGCAGCGGCCAGTCGCCGAAGAAGGCGCGGAACTCGTCCTTCTCCCGCAGGATCATCGGCGAGGTCATGTGGTTGTAGATCCGCAGGACCTGCTGGGCGTGCGGCGGGTTCCCCTGGGCGCACGCGTGCGACAGCACGAGGTGGCTGCCGGGCGCCACCGCCTCGCGATACTTCTCCAGGGCCCGGCCCAGCCGCTCGGTGTCCGGGATGAAATGCGCGACCGCCACCACCAGCAGGCACACCGGACGATCAAGATCCAGGATTTCGCGTACGGGCGCCGCGCGGAGCACCTCGTCGGCGTCGGTGAGATCGGCCAGCATCACCGCCGACCCCGGCTCGCCCGCCGCGACCCGCCGCGTGTGCACCACGGCGACCGGATCCAGGTCGACCGACACGACCCGCGCGCCCGGCCGGATCCGGCGGGCCACCTCGGGCACCGACTCCGGGGCGGGAATCCCGGCGCCCAGGTCGAGGAACTGGTCGATGCCCGCCTCGGCCGCCGCGACCACCGCCCGGCGCAGGAAGGCGCGCCCCATCCGGAGCACCGCGGGCAGCTCCGGCATGGCCGCGAGGGCGACGGCGGCGGCCTGCCGGTCGGCCGCGAAATGGTGCGTGCCGCCCAGGTAGTAGTCGTAGACCCGGGCGCCGCTCGGCCGTTGCGGATCGATCTCCGGCACAGTGTCGGCTGGCAACCTCATCGCCTCCCCCGCTGCGAGCGTACGGAAACCCCCGCCCCGGCCGTGCGGAATCGATAGTGTAGGTCCGGTTATGGGGCAAACGCGCGGTTCCTCTGGGCCGCCTTCATCCGAGCCACCGCGGCGCTCGGGGTCGCCGCGGGAGGACGACCTGCTGCGGGCGTTGGTCGGCTCCTCGCACGACGCGATCTTCGCGGTCGGCCGCGACTTCACGGTGCTGACCTGGAACCCGGCCGCCGAGGCCCTGTTCGGCTATTCGGCCGCGGAGATCATCGGGCACAGCGTCGACATCCTCACCCCGGCCGACCGCCGCGCCGACCACCGGGAGATGCTGCTGCTGATGGAGTCCGGCGCCCGGCTCGAGCGGTTCCGCAGCCGCCGCCGGCACCGCGACGGCCACTGGCTGCAGGTCACGCTGACGATGTCGCCGCTGCGCGACGGCGCCGGCCACCTGATCGGCTACACCGTGATCGCCCGCGCGGTGAGCGCCCGGGAACGCCTGGAGTCCAGCTTCCAGGCGCTGCTCGAGGCCGCGCCGGACGCGTTCCTCGGCGTCGGCGACGACGGCCGGGTGGTGCTGGCCAACACGCAGGCCGAGACGCTGTTCGGGCTCACCCGCCACGGGCTGATCGGCAAGGAGATCGACAAGCTGCTCGCGCCCGCGCTGGCCGGCGACGAGGCCGCCCGCGCCGAGGGTGACCCGCACGGCCCCACCGCGGCGGCCCACCGCGCCGACGGCACGGCGGTGCCGGTCGAGGTCTCGGTGAGCATCCTGCCGACCGACGACGGGCGGATCCACTGCGCCGTGGTCCGGGACATCACCGAGCGCGTCCGCGCCCAGGAGAAGTTCATGCAGTTGCAGGCCGAGGCGGAGCGCGCGCACGTGGAGGCCCAGCTGCAGCGCACCCAGCGCCTGGAGGGCCTGGGCCAGCTGGCCGGCGGCGTCGCCCACGACTTCAACAACCTCATCGCGGTGATCAGCAACTACGCCACGTTCATCGCCGAGTCGGCCGCCGAGGACGGGCTCACCGAGATCGCCGGCGACGCGGCCCAGATCACCAAGGCGGCCCAGCGCGGCGCCGAGCTCACCCACCAGCTGCTGGCGTTCGCCCGCCGCGAGGTGGTGCGCCCCCGGCCGCTGAGCCTCAACGAGGTGGTCACCGACGTGGAGCAGATGCTGCGCCGCTCGATCGGCGAGCACATCACCCTCGACGTACGCCTGGAACCCGGCATCTGGTCGATCACCGCCGACCCGGGCCAGCTCGACCAGGTCCTGGTCAACCTCGCGGTGAACGCGCGCGACGCCATGCCGCGCGGCGGCACCCTCACCATCGAGACCTGTGACCTGACCGTGGACCGCGACTACGCGGCCGGCCGGCCCCACCTGCGCACCGGCGACTACGTGCGGCTGCGGGTCAGCGACACCGGCACCGGCATGCCGCCCGAGGTGATCGAGCGGGCGTTCGAGCCGTTCTACACCACCAAGCCGGCCGGCAAGGGCACCGGCCTGGGCCTGGCCACCGTCTACGGCATCGTCACCGCGGCCGGCGGCGACCTGAGCGTCTACTCCGAGCCGGGCCTGGGCACCACGTTCACGATCCTGCTGCCGGCCACCGACGCGCAGCCCGCCGGCGTGGACGAGCCCGCCGACCCGCCGCCCGCCGGGGGCCGCCGCGGCACCGTGCTGGCCGTCGAGGACGAGCCGGCCCTGCGCGACGTCCTGGTGCGGATCCTGGCCGGCGCCGGGCACGAGGTGCTGATCGCCGCGGACGGCCCGGCCGCGCTGGCCCTCGCGCAGGAGCACCCGGGCCGCATCGACGTGCTGCTCACCGATGTGGTCATGCCGCACATGCTGGGCAAGGACCTGGCCGAGCGCTTCCTGATCATCTCGCCGGGCGCGAGCGTGCTGTTCATGTCCGGGTACGCCCGGCCGGCGCTGGCCTCGCAGGGCACCCTCGACCCCGAGGTCACGCTGGTGGAGAAGCCGTTCTCCAAGACTCAGCTGCTGGCCGCGGTCCAGCAGGGGCTCGAGCGCAACTGAGCCCGGCGTGTGTCAATCTTCTCCGGTGACCACGATCGGATTCCTGCACACCGGCGACATCCACGTGTCCACCTTCCGGCGGCTCCGCGAGGAGCTCGCCCCCGGCTGGCAGGATCTGCACATCGTCGACGAGGGCCTGCTCGCCGAGGCCCGCCGCGAGGGCATCACGCCGTCGCTGGCCGCCCGGATCGACGCGCGGCTGCACGAGCTCGCCGACCGCGGCGCCGACATCGTCGTCTGCACCTGCTCGTCGCTGGGCGAGCACGCCGAGGGCCGCACGGCCGACATCGGCGTGCCGGTGCTGCGGGCCGACCGGCCGATGGCCGAGGCCGCGGTGGCCGCGGGCCGGCGGATCGCGGTGGTGGCGACGGTCGACTCGACGCTCGGACCCACCGGCAACCTGCTGCGCGACGCGGCGGCACGGTCCGCTCGGGCGATCGAGATCGTCGAGGTGCGCTGCCCGGAGGCGTTCGCGCTGTTCGAGGCGGGCGAGCTCGACGCGTACGCGAAATCGGTCGCCCACGCGGCGCGAGCGGCCGCACCCGGCGTCGATGTCATCGTGCTCGCCCAGCCCAGTGCCGCGCCGGCGGCGTCCCTGCTGGTCGACCTGCCGATCCCGGTCCTGAGCAGCCCGCGGGCGGCGGTCTCCCGGGCCATCGCCGAGGCCGGCCCGGTCCGCTGAGCACCGGGCCGGCCGCACGTCGTCGCGGGGTCAGCCCGGTCCCCGGACAACCGGGCGGCATCGCCCGTCATCGCGGGGTCAGCGGTCGCCGACCTCTTCCTCCTCGCCCTCCACGACCTCGTCCTCGGCGGACTGGCGCTGGGCGGGAACCGCGTCCTCGGCCTCCTCGGCGCCGTGCCGCGGGCCGCCCGGCACCGAGGCCTCGGCCGGCTGCTGCTGTTCCGGCAGCTCGCCGATGACCTGGGGCTGGTCGACCCAGAGCGCGCGCAGCTGGCCCTGCATGAACGCGGTCAGCCGCTGGCGGTACTCGCGGTCGAACTGCTCGAGCGCCTCGATCTGGTTCTGCAGGCCCTCGCGCTTGGTGGCCAGGCTGCCCACCACGTCGTCGTAGCGCTGGCGCGCCTGCAGGTTGAGGTGGTCGGCGTTGGCCTGCGCGTCCAAGCCGATCTGCTCGGCCTGCGACCGGGCGTCGTTGACGATCTTCTCCGCGCTGCGGCGCGCCTCCTCGGTGCGGGCGTGCGAGTCGCGGGCGATCTGCTCGGCGGCGGCGCGGGCGTCGGCCAGGATCTTCTCCGCCTCGCGGCGGACGTTGTGCCCGTGCACCTGGGCGTCGCGGGCGATCTGCTCGGCGGCCGCGAGGGCGTCGGTGCGGATCTTGTCGGCCTGGTGGTGGGCCCGCGCGACGTGCTCCTCGGCGGTGCGCTGCGCGAGCGTCAGCACCTGAAGAGCCTGGTTGGGGTGGGCCTGCGGCGGCGGAACCACCGCCTGCTCGGAGGTCTGGCTGTCCGCTGACGTCCCATTGAGAAGCACTTTGACTCGATCCTTCATACGGTTGTCGGACAAGAGTTGACCTCCGTGAGCCCCATCTGCCGTGGGCGCTGGCGTGATCCGGCGGGCATGTTACCAACGTGAGCTGGCATTTCGCGAGGGCCGAAGGTGCGTGATATGGCCGCAATCTTTCCGGCGGCGTTTTGCGTATCGAGCCCAGCTGGCGGCGCTTGCCCGGGTCTGTCCTGTCCGACCCGGTTGCCGCCATCGGGTTCACCCGTCTGTCGTAGTCAGTCGGCAGCCCGTCGCCATTACGCTGCAATCTGTGGCAGACGACGCGGTGACCTACGCCATACGCGAGGTGCTGTCCGTGATCCCGGCGGGCTGTTCGTGGCTGCTTCCGATCATCGACGACACCGGCGAGGTGGCCGACTTCGAGATCGCCGCGGCCAGCGGCGGCGGCCACGACGTCTACCGGCGCGGCACCGACCGGGTCGCCGCCCGGATCAGCGAGATCTATCCGAGCGTCGTGGACGGGCCGCTGTGGCGGCTCTACCTCACGGTGCTGCGCACCGGCGAGCCGGCCGAGCTCAACGAGTTCCGGTACGAGGAGAAGCGCGCCGGGATAGTGCCCCGCTCGGTGTTCGACGTGACCGTGCACCCGGTGCTCGGCGGCCTGCTGGTCTGGTGGCAGCGCCTGGACGAGGACCGCCGCCGCATCGAGCGCACCGAGCAGCTGGGCAACCTCGGCTGGGCCGAGTACGACCTGGTCACCGGCGAGAGCCAGTGGTCGCCGGGGATGTACCGCCTGTTCGAGCGCGACCCCGGGCTCGGCCCGATGAGCCGCGCCGAGCAGGCCGCCGCGATCGATCCCGGCGATCGGGGGCTGGCCGAGGCCGCGTGGCAGGCCATGGAGACCGGCGGCGTCTCCGACGTGACCGTCCGGTTCCGGGTCGGCGCGGCCGTCAAGCACACGCGCATCCTCTCCGACGTGGTCACCGACGCCGGGGGCGCGCCGCTCAAGGTGCACGCGGTGGTCCAGGACGTCACGGCCCGCGAGCAGACCCGCGGGGCGATCGAACGGCTCAGCGACCAATTGCGGACCAGGGAGCTGACGGCGCTCGCCGAGCATCGCCTGGCCGCGCGGCTGCAGCACATGATCCAGCCGGTGCCGGCCGCGCCGCTCACCCTGCCGGGCCTGGAGGTGATGGTCGGCTACCTGCCGGCCGAGAGCGCGGTGCGGGTGGGCGGCGACTGGTACCACGCGCAGGAGCTCACCGACGGGCGCACGGTGCTGGCGGTGGGCGACGTGGCGGGGCACGGGCTCGCGGCGGCGAACAGCATGGCGCACCTGCGGTTCGCCTTGATCGCCTGGCTGGCGATCGGCATCGACGACCCGGCCCTGCTGCTCCAGCACCTCAACCGGCTGTGCGGCCGGCTCCAGGTCACCGGGACGGCGGTCATCGCCGTGTACGACCCGGGCTCGCGGGCGCTGACCTGGGCGCGGGCCGGGCACGCGCCGCCGCTGCTGGCCCGGGCCGGAACGGCGATGCCGCTGGATCCGCCGGCCGGGCTGCTGCTCGGCGCCGACGACGACTCGTCCTATCAGGTGCTCACGCCGTGCCTGTCGCGTGGCGATCTGCTGCTGCTCTACACCGACGGCCTGGTGGAGCGCCGGGTGCGGGCGACGCCGAGCCTGCTCAGCGACGTGATGGCCGCGCTCGGCGAGGCGTCCGCAGCGCCGGGCGAGGTGGCGCTCGCCGCGCTCTCCGGGCGGTTGAACCGGCCGAGTCCCGACGACGACACCTGCACGGTGGCGGTGCGCGTCCGTTAGCCCCGGGCCGGCTCCTGTTCGCCCGGCAGCCTTTCGCCGGTCGTTGTCTCGCGACCGGCTCTGTTCGCCGCCTCCGGAGGCTCAGAACAGCATGGCGAGGCTGACGGTCGTGCCGCTGCCGTCGAGGTGGATGCCGACCTCGTCGCAGATGCGCTCGACGATCGCGAGGCCCCGGCCGCGGGGCTGGTCGGCGGCCGGCATGGCGCGGCCGAAGCCCGGCGAGATGCCCCCGTCGACGACGTCGCAGCGGATCCGGTCGGGCTCGGCCCAGATGCGTACCAGGCCGCCGCCCACCGTGTGCTGCAAAGTGTTGGTGGCCAGCTCGCTGACCGCGACGGCGAGCAGGTCGGCGCGCAGCCGGGACAGGCCGAGGGCGATCGCCTCGTCGCGCGCGAACTCGCGGACGTAGGCGAGGTCGCCGGGCTCGGCGTAGGCGGCCTCGGCGGGCCGGGTGGCGCGTGTGGACATCGATCACTCTCCGCCGTCGCGGCCGTTGCGGGTGGCGCCGCCCAGCAGGTCTGCGACGCCGGTCACCTCGAGCACCGCCGCCACCGAGCCGCTCGGGTTCTCCAGCGTGACCCGGCCACCCCGCTCGGCGGCGGCGCGGTACGCGGCGACCAGCCCGTGGATGCCGCTGGAGTCGAGGAAGTCCACATCGGCGAGGTCGACCACCACGGACGTGGACCGGCCGACGGCGGCCAGCAGCGTGGTGACGAGCTCGTCGCGTACGGCCAGATCGCAGTCGCCTGCGAGCGAGACGCGGAGCCCGGCCCCCTCGTCGGACGTCGTGGCCGCGAAGCGTGCCATCGGCGCCTCCCCTCCCGTGCCCGGTCGGAGCCATCATGTCATCCGCCGCAAACCCGTTCCAACGGGTTCCAACCACGGAGCGACCCTCTTCGGCGACTTCTTGGTGTATGCGCCTTTCCTACCGAATAGGATAAGTCTGTCAGATCAACAGTGCGGCGCATCGGGGGACGGCCATGGGATTACGACGTTGGTGGATCGTGACGCTGGCCGCGTCGACCGCGGTGGCGGCCGGGGTCGTGCCCGCTCAGGCCGCGGACTCCGCTGCGCACCCGGCTCTTCATCCGGCGGCCGGGGTCGCCTCCGCCCGGGCCGCCGCGGCGTCCGGGGCCTACACGGTGGCGGTGTGGGACATGGACGAGCGCGCCGGCGGCCGCGTCATGTACGACAGCAGCGGCAACGGGATCGACGGGTCGATCGGGCGCGAGGTGCGCACCGGCGGCATCTACCGCTTCAGCCGGCTCGAGCCCGACACCCCGCCGGCCCACCCCGGCCACCTGGTGGTCGTGCCCGACCACGCCGCGCTCGACCCCGGCGCCCGCGACTTCGAGGTCACCGTGCGGCTGCGCACGAGTCACCACTTCGGCAACATCGTCCAGAAGGGACAGGCCACCGTGGCCGGCGGCAGCTACAAGCTGCAGATCCCGAGCGGCAAGGTGCAGTGCTGGTTCCGCGGCGCCGCGGGCCAGGTCCTGGTCACCGCGCCCCGGCCGATCAACGACGGCCGCTGGCACGTGGTGACCTGCACGCGCTACGCCGACGGCGTCGCGCTGGTGATCGACGGGCGCAAGGTCGCCGGCCGCTGGGGGGCCACCGGGCGGATCGCCAACTCGTGGCCGCTGTCGATCGGCGGGAAGACCACGTGCGACCAGCGGACGGTGGGCTGCGACTACTTCGCGGGCGACCTCGACTACGTACGCGTCGACGCCAGGTAACGCCCGCACCACGCTCCGAATGGTGACCAGCGCGCGGTTGACACCCGGGCCCGAGCCGGGTGAATGTTCGTCAATGACCGATGAGTGGCCCAGCACGGGAACCCTGCTGGCGACGCGCTATCGCCTGGTCGCCCTCCTCGAGACCGGCGGCATGGCGCAGATCTGGCACGCCAGCGACGAGCTGCTGGGCCGCCCGGTCGCGATCAAGCTGCCCACCGGCCCGCAAGTGGCCTGGCGTGAGGCCCGCATGGCGGCGAAGCTGTCGCATCCCGGCATCGCCGCCGTCCACGACTTCCGCGAGGCCGTCCGCGCCGACGGCACGATCGCGCCGTTCGTCGTCATGGAGCTGCTGGCCGGTGAGACGGTCGCCGCCCGCCTGGTGCGCGAGACCTTCGGCTGGCCGGAGGCGGCGCGGGTGGGCGCGGCCGTGGCGGACGCGCTGGCCGCCGCCCACCAGGGCGGAGTCGTGCACCGCGACATCAAGCCCGGCAACGTCATGCTCACGCCGACCGGGGTGAAGATCCTGGACTTCGGCATCAGCGCCGCGCCCGGCGAGCCGGACGACGACGACACCGGGGCCACCTTCGGCACGCCGGCCTATGTGGCCCCCGAGCGGCTGGACGGCATGCCGGCCGAGCCGGCCACCGACGTGTACGGCCTCGGAGTGTTGTTGTTCGAGATGGTGACCGGGCAGCCGCCGTATCCGGTGGAGACCTGGGAGGAGCTGGACGAGGCCCGGGCGAACGGGGCGGGGACGCTGCCGCCCTCGCTGCCGGCCGAGTTCCGGGCGGTGGTCGAGCGCTGCCTGGCGGAGGATCCCGCCGACCGGCCCCGGGCTGCCGAGGTCCGGTTCGACCTGACCGCGCTGTGGCTGGCCGACGAGCCCGAGTCCGACGACCAGCCGGCCGCCGCGAAGCCGACCCTCCCCGCGCCGGGCCCCTCCCCTTCCCCTTCCGCGTCCCCTTCCGCGTCCCCTTCTTCGTCGTCGGCCGCACCCGCGCCCTTGTCGGCCTCGCTGCATGGCTCCGCCGAGCCATCGCCCATCGCCTTCTCCACTGGCGCGGCCTCGTCCCCCGGGCTCAGCGCGGCCCCGCCCTCCCGGCCGGGAGCCGATCCATCCCTCCGGCCCGGCGGGGATCCCTCCGCCCGGCCGGACTGGGATCCCTCCGCCCGGCCCGGCGCGGAGCGCCCGCCGGTCCGGCGGCCGCGGGTGGCCGAGGCGTGGCCCTCGCACCCGCAGGGACCGCCCCGGCCGGGCGAGCCCCACGGCTTCCCCGCGGGCCGGGTGTCCGCCGCGGCCCTTCCGATGGCCGAGCCGCAGCCCCGGCGCCGCCTGGCGCTCGCCCTGGCCGTGCTGGCCCTGCTGGTCACCGCCGGCGGCATCTACGTGGTGATCAACCGGCCGAAGGAACGGACCGACGCCACTCCCCCGGCGCCCTCCCGGCCCGCCACGATGCTCTTCTCCTCCAAGCCCGCCGCGGTCCCGCCGACCGCGCCGTCCGGCGCCGCCGCGCCCCCGGCCTCGCCGTCACCGTCGCCCCGGCTGAGCTTCGACGACGCCGTGAGCCGGCTCCGGGCGGCCGTCGAGGACGGCGCCGAGGACGGCGACATCCGCGGCGACGTCGCGACCGACCTGCTGAACCTGATCCGTCCCCTGCAGAACACCGGCGCCGGGAACGTGGACTCGCAGGTGGCCGAGCTGCGCCGCAAGATCGCCAGTCGGGCCGGCGAGGGCAGCCTGAGCAGCGCCCAGGCGGCGATCCTCAAGGCCCGTCTGACCGATTTGGATCGGGCGTCCTCGCCGGTCTAGGCGCGATCTAGGCGGAGCCCCGGATCACCAGGCGGGTGGGGAGCACGACCTCGCTGTCGCCCAGCTCGTCGCCGTCCAGTTTGGCCAGCAGGAGGCGGGCCACCTCGCGGCCCATCTCGGCGATCGGCTGGTCGACGCTGGTCAGCGGCGGCTCGGTGTGGCGGGCGATCACCGAGTCGTCGAAGCCGATCAGGGCGACGTCCTCGGGGACGCGGCGGCCGAACTGGCGCAGCACCCGCAGCGCGCCGGCGGCCATCGTGTCGGACGCCGCGAACACGCCGTCCACCTCGGGATACTGCTCCAGCAGCCGGTACATGGCGGCGGCGCCGCTCTCCTGGCTGAAGTCGCCGAACGCCACCGGGCCGTCGCCGACCACGTCGCGGTAGCCGTCGAGACGCGCGATACCGGCGGCCATGTCGAGCGGGCCGGTGATCGCCGCGATGCAGCGGCGGCCCTGGGTCTGCAGGTAGGCGACCGCCTCCCGGGCGCCCGCGCGGTTGTCGGCGTCGACGAAGGTCCCCCGTTCGGCGTACATCGGCCGGCCCACCCGGACCGTCGCGACGCCGCGCTCCTCGAGCACGTGCGGCAGCGGGTCGTCGCCGTGCAGCGACAGCAGCAGCGCGCCGTCGACGTGCTGCCGGGTCAGATAGCCCTCGAGGCGGCGGCGCTCCTCGGGGGCCTGCGCGATCATCAGGACCATCTGGAGGTTGCGGGCCACCAGCACCGAGGAGACGGCCTGCACGATGCGGCCGAAGAACGGCTCGGCGAAGAACCGCTCGCCGGACTCGAAGACCACCAGGGCCACCGAATCGGTGCGCTGGGTGACCAGCGTGCGGGCCGCCCGGTTCGGCACGTAGCCGAGCTCGGCGATGGCGTCCTCGACCGCCTGCTTGGCGCGCGGGCTGACCTGGGCCGACCCGTTGACCACGCGGGACACCGTGCCCCGGCCCACGCCGGCGCGCAGCGCGACCTCTTCCAGGGTCGGCCGGCCGGAGGCCCGGCTTCGATCCGCCGTCATCCGTGGCACCTCCTCCGCACGGCGTCGCCCGCCGCGCCCGAAAGCACGGCGTCGCCCGCCGTGCCCGACACAAAGTACCTGCCTCGTGCAGCGCACAACATGATCAGCTCGTCACCTTCGCCTCGTCCGACACGGTAAAGCTGCCCGGCGCCGGCGTGCCGATCGCGACCGGCGAGGCGCCCCGGCGCCGGCGTGCCGACCCCCGATCGGCACAGTCGCCGCCGGCGCGGACACCCCGCCCCGCGAGCGCCGTCGTGCTCAGCCCGGGCGTCCCGGGCCGCCCGCCGGAGCGCCCGGCGCCGGGGACCGGGACAGCGCACGCCGGACCGGCCGCCGGAACCGGAGGCGGTGCTGCCGCCCCGGAAGGTGCGATCCTCCCGGGGCGGACATAGGCCGACGAAGCTCTCATGCGCGCTGATCCACGCGGGCACGGTAGCAAGCATTGAGATGGGAGCGCTCCCATGACACGATGATGTCATTCGATCGACACACTGTGGGGGCGACATGCAAACGGGCCGGCGCCGCGTCACCTGGATGGCGGTGGTCGCGCTGGGCGCGCTCGTGGTGTTCGGGACGGTGCAGGGCCTTCGGCGTGTCGCCGACGACGAGCCCGCCGTGCTCGCGGCCGGCGGCGATTCCGCCGACCGGGTGACCGATCTGCTGGGCCGCATGTCGCTCACCGACAAGATCGGCCAGATGGTCCAGGCCGAGCGGGCCGCGGTCACGCCGTCGCAGGTGACCGAGTACCGCCTGGGCTCGGTGCTCTCCGGCGGCGGCTCCGCGCCACCGGACAATTCGCCGGCCGGGTGGGCCGACATGTACGACGCCTACCAGCGCGGTGCGCTGGCCACGCCGCTGAAAATCCCCATCCTGTACGGGATCGACGCCGTGCACGGCAACAACAACGTGTACGGGTCGACAATCTTTCCGCACAACATCGGCCTGGGCGCCACCCGCGACGCGGAGCTGGCCGAGCGGATCGGCACCGCCACCGCCGAGGAGGTCACCGGCGCCGGGCTGGATTGGACCTTCGCGCCGTGCGTGTGCGTGGCCCGCGACGACCGGTGGGGCCGCACCTACGAGTCGTTCGGCGAGAACCCCGAGATCGCCACCCGGATGACCAGCGTCATCGACGGCCTCCAGCAGGGCCCCGCCGCGATCATGGCCACCGCCAAGCACTACCTCGGCGACGGCGGCACCACCGGCGGCGACGACCAGGGCGACACCCAGCTCAGCGAGGCCGAGCTGCGCGCGATCCACCTGCCGCCGTTCAAGGCCGCGGTCGACCGCGGCGTCGGCGCCGTGATGATCTCGTTCAGCAGCTGGAACGGCGTCAAGATGCACGCGAACAAGTACCTGATCACCGACGTGCTCAAGGGCGAGCTGGGCTTCACCGGCATCACGGTCTCCGACTGGGCGGCGGTCGACCAGCTCGACGGCCGGCCCGGCTTCACCCGCGACGAGGTCGCCACCGCGGTCAACGCCGGCCTCGACATGCTGATGGTGCCGGAGAACTGGGAAACTTTCCTCGGCTACTTGCGGGCGGGAGTGGAAAGCAAGCAGATCCCGATGTCCCGCATCGACGACGCGGTCCGGCGCATTCTCACCAAGAAAGCCGAGTTCGGTCTCTTCGAGCACCCGCTGGCCGACCGCGGTTACGCCGGCACGGTCGGCAACGCGGCGCACCGGGCGCTGGCGCGGCAGGCCGTCCGCGAGTCGCAGGTGCTGCTCAAGAACGACGACGACGTGCTGCCGCTGGCGAAGTCCGGCGGAAAGATCTTCGTGGCCGGCAAGAACGCCGACGACATCGGCAACCAGAGCGGCGGCTGGACGCTGACCTGGCAGGGCGCCTCCGGTGACACCGTGCCCGGCACCACGATCCTGCAGGGCATCCGCGATGTGGCCGGCAACGGCACGAAAGTTACCTACGACCGGGACGGCAACGGCGTCGACAACACCTATCGCGCCGCCATCGCGGTGATCGGCGAGACGCCGTACGCGGAAGGCGAGGGCGACCGTCCCGGCGGGCTCTCGCTGGACGTCGAGGATCGGCTGCTGCTGACGAAACTTTCCGCGGCGCACATCCCGGTCGTCGTGGTGCTTGTGTCGGGCCGGCCTCTGGACGTCGCGGCGGAGCTGGGCGGCATGGCGGCGCTCGTCGCGGCCTGGCTGCCCGGTTCCGAGGGCGCCGGCGTGGCCGACGTGCTGTTCGGCGACTACGCGCCGACCGGCCGGCTGCCGGTGACCTGGCACCGCACCGCCGACCAGCAGCCGATCAACGGCGGCGACGGGCTCTTCGCGTACGGATATGGGCTGAGCTTCGCCGAACGCTCGCCCGACACCGCCCCGCCCAGCGCGCCCGGCACCCCGCGGGCGACGGCCAGCAAGTTGCGCTGGATGGCCTCGACCGACCCCGGCGGCAGCGGCGTCGACGGTTACGACATCTTTCGCAACGGCACGCTGATCGGCGCCCGCTCCGGGCTGTCCTATCCGCTCGGCAAGCTCGACCCCGGCGTGCGCTACGAGTTCACCGTCGTGGCGCGCGACAAGGCCGGCAACCGCTCGGCCCCCTCGACCCCGCTGGTGATCACCGTCCCGATCGCCGGCGGTTGCAAGACACGTCACGGACCGTGTGTCGCGACGTGATACTCCCCTTCCCCCCACCGTAGGAGCACCCATGTTCCGACGCGTCGCGTTAGCGACCGCCGCCGCCGGCGCCCTGATCGCCGGCATCATCACGGCCCTGCCCGCCTCCGCCGCCACCGGCGGTACGGGAACCGGATACCTGCACACCAGCGGCAACAAGATCCTGGACAGCACCGGCGCGACCGTGCGATTGACCGGCATCAACTGGTTCGGCATGGAGACCGACAACAAGACGTTCCACGGTCTCTGGTCGAGCAACCCGTGGCGCGGCCAGCTCGACAAGATGGCGTCGCTGGGCTACAACACGTTGCGGATCCCCTTCTCGGACGACGCGCTCAAGAGCGGAGCCGTCGCCACCGGCATCAACGACTATGTGAACCCCGACCTCATCGGGCTCTCGCCGCTGCAAATTCTCGACAAGGTCATCGACTACGCCGGCGGCAAGGGCATGCGGGTCATCCTCGACCGGCACCGGCCCACGGCCGCGGGCCAGACCGCGCTCTGGTACACCTCGGGCGTTCCCGAGAGCACGTGGATCGCGAACTGGCAGTCGCTCGCCCGGCGATACGCGGGAAACACCACCGTGATCGGCGCCGACCTGCACAACGAGCCGCACGCCGAGGGCACCAACCCGGCCGCGACCGGCGCCTGCTGGGGCTGCGGCGACACCGCCCGGGACTGGCGGCTCGCCGCCGAGCGGGCCGGCAACGCGATCCTCTCGGTGCAGCCGAACTGGCTGATCTTCGTGGAGGGCGTGTCGTGCCCGTCCGGCGGCCTGTCGAACGTCTGGGACAACGACCCCAGCAACGACGAGGACTGCGGCTGGTGGGGTGGAAACCTCTCCAAGGCGGGCGAGTTCCCGGTACGCCTGAGCGTCGCGAACCGGGTCGTCTACTCGCCGCACGAGTACGCGACGTCGGTGTACCACCAGACCTGGTTCGACGACCCGAGCTACCCGGCGAACATGCCGGCCATCTGGGACAAGTACTGGGGCTACCTCTACAAGCAGAACATCGCGCCGATCATGATGGGTGAGTTCGGGACGACTCTCACCAGCAACATCGACAAGGTGTGGCTGCAGAACCTGATGGCGTACACCGGAACGGGCGTCAACGGGATGTCGTTCACCTACTGGTCGTGGAACCCGAACTCGGGCGACACCGGCGGCATCGCCAACGACGACTGGACGACCATCAACCAGGCGAAGCAGTCGATCCTGCAGCCGTACCTGATCGCGCCGGTCGGCGGCACCGGGCCGACGTCGACGGCCACGACGCCGAACACGTCGCCGGGCACGTCGTCCCCGACGCCGCCCGCCACCGGGGGCTGCACGGCCACGTACAAGCAGGACAACGCGTGGCAGGGCGGCTTCCAGGGATCGGTGACGGTCAAGAACACCGGCAGCGGCGCGGTCAACCCGTGGTCCGCCACCTGGACCTGGCCGTCCGGCGTGACTCTGGTCAACGGCTGGAACGCGACGGTCACCCAGAGCGGGACCACCGTGACCGCGGCGGCGCCGTCCTACGCGAGCTCGCTCGCGGCCGGCGCCTCGGTGACGATCGGCTTCACCGCCAACGGGACGGCGAGCGCGCCGGCCGGTGTGAAGCTGAACGGCGCCACCTGCTCGTAGGGGCGCGCCAGTAGACCGAGCGGTGCGGGCCTCCGGGCGGCCCGCACCGCTCACCCCTTCCCGGGGGTCTCTTCTCCGGCCGGTCGCCGCCTGCTCACCCTGTTCCCGGAGGGTCTTCTCCGGCCGGCCGCCGTGCCTGCTCGCCCTTTCCCGGGTTCCTTCTCCGGCCAGCCGCTGTGCCTGCGCGACCCCTTTCCTGCGGGGGTCTTCTTTCCGGGCGTCTTCTTTCCTGGCGTCTTCTTTCCGGGCGTCTTCTTTCCGGGCGTCTTCTTTCCGGGCGTCTTCTTTCCGGGCGTCTTCTTCCCCGGGGCTCTTCTTCCCGGAGCGTCTTCTTCCCGCAGCTCTTCTTCCCTGGGCCTCTGCTTCCCCGGGCCCCTTCTTCCCCGGTTCCCTTCTTCCCCGGGCCTCTTCTTCCCTGCCGGCCGCGCTACCGCGACCGGCGAGCCGATGCCGCCACGGCGCACTCGCCGGCCCGGCCGAAGGCCCGATCCGGGTATTTGCGATCGTCGCGCCGTCGCGGTGCGGGCCGGGTGCGAACGAGGTCGCCGCCAGGTTGCGCGCTAGTTTCCGCGCCGGTGCTCGAAGATCAGGTGAGTCTCGGTGCCGGCCACCAGGTGCGTGCCGCTGAGCCGCTCGGTGATGATCGAGCGCAGGTCCGCCACGTCGGCGGTGGCCACGTGCAATAGGAAGTCGTAGGACCCGGACACGAAGTAGACGTCGCGGACCGCGGGAATCCCAGCCAGGGACTCGGCGAACTTGCCGATCGCGTCGCGCGCGTCGGAACGGATCCGCACCGCGATCATGGCCTGGATCGGGCGCCCGATCCAGGCCGGATCGACGTCGGCGTGGAAGCCGCGGATCGCGCCGATCTCGCGCAGCCGGCGGATGCGGGTCAGGCAGGTGGACGGCGCGATGCCGACCCGCTCGGCGAGCGCGTTGTTCGGCATGCGGCCGTCGGCCTCGAGCAGCGCGAGCAGGTCGAGGTCGATCTGGTCGAGGCCTCGAAGATCGTTCGGCGAATCGGACATCACGGGCGATCGTTTCGCATCTTCTTCGGGTTCACCACGTCGACCAGAATAATATTTCGCGTCGTTGCGCGAAACCTGCACATCGTTTCACCCTAACCCCACGACAACGACGTCACCGAGAGGAAGAGCACATGATCGTCGGCGTGCCCACCGAGGTCAAGAACCACGAGTACCGGGTGGCCATCACCCCCGCCGGAGTGGCCGAGTTCGTCCGCCGCGGGCACCAGGTGCTCATCCAGGCGGGCGCGGGGGCCGGCTCGGCGATCACCGACGACGACTATGCCGGCGCCGGCGCGCGCATCGTGCCCGACGCCGGCGCCGTCTGGGCCCGGGCCGACCTGCTGCTCAAGGTCAAGGAGCCGATCGCGGTCGAGTACCACCGGCTGCGCGAGGGTCAGGTGCTCTTCACCTACTTGCATCTTGCCGCCGACGCCGCCGGCACCCAGGCTCTCCTCGATTCCAGGACCACCGCCATCGCGTACGAGACGGTCCAGCTCGCCGACGGTTCGCTGCCTCTGCTGGCCCCGATGAGCGAGGTCGCCGGCCGCCTGGCGCCGCAGGTCGGCGCGTACTCGCTGATGCGCAACTCCGGCGGCCGCGGCGTGCTCCCCGGCGGTGTGCCGGGCGTCAGCCCGGCGAAAGTTACCGTCATCGGCGGCGGTGTTTCCGGCGTGAACGCGGCGACCATCGCGCTCGGCATGGGCGCCGACGTGACCGTCCTCGACCTCAACATCAACCGGCTGCGGCAGATCGACGCGCAGTTCGGCGGCCGGGTGAAGACGCTGGTGTCCAGCTCCTACGCGATCGAGCAGTCCGCGCTCGAGGCCGACATGGTGATCGGCGCGGTGCTCGTGCCCGGCGCGAAGGCCCCCACGCTGGTCTCCAACCACCTGGTCAAGCGGATGAAGTCCGGCTCGGTGCTGGTCGACATCGCCATCGACCAGGGCGGCTGCTTCGAGGACTCGCACGCCACCACCCACGAGGACCCGGTCTACCGGGTGCACGACTCGGTGTTCTACTGCGTGGCGAACATGCCCGGCGCGGTGCCCAACACATCGACGTACGCGCTCACCAACGCCACCCTGCCCTACGCGCTGCGCCTGGCCGACCTGGGGTGGCAGACCGCGCTCAAGCAGGACCCGGCGCTCGCCGGCGGCTTGAATGTTCATGCGGGCCAACTGACCAACGCGTCCGTTGGCGAAGCGCTGGGCCTCCCTTCCGTCGAGGTCGGCACCGTCCTCGGCTGACCCAGCTCCGATCCGCCGCCCCGGGGACCCAGACCCCCGGGGCGGCGTTTCTCTCCCGATAGCGCCGCGTCCCTTTCCGGGCGCGACGGGACTCTCCGGGCGCGACGGACTCTCCAGACGCGAGGAACACTCTCCAGGCGCGAGGAACACTCTCCGGGCGCGAGAAATTTTCCGGCGCGGGTAACTCTCCGGGGCGCGAGGAGCCATCCGGGCGCGAAGAACCCTTCCGGGCGTGCCAAACCTTTCGCCCGCGAAATTTCCACGCCGACGGCACCGCATTCTCTGTTCAACGGCGCCGCATTCCTCCTTAAAGGTGCCGCGAAATTTGCGACAGATCGGCCGCGCTGAGCCGGTCGTTGCTGGTCTTGGCCTGGTGCCAGAACGGGTAGCGCAGCGGCTCGCCGCTCACGTCGTCGAGCGCCTTGATCTCGTCGGCGGTCAGCTCCAGGTCGGCCGCGGCGAGGTTGTCGCGCAACTGCTCGGGCGTGCGCGCGCCGACGATCACCGAGGTGATGCCAGGCTTCTGCGCGATGTAGGCGAGCGACACCCGCGCCGCCGACACGCCGTGCGACTCGCCGATCTTCACGGCCAGCTCGATCGTGTCGTACAGCTTGTCCTCGTCGTGCACCGGCGGCTCGTCCCAGTCGCTCAGGTGCCGGCTGCCGGCCGGCGCCGCCACGCCGCGGCGATACTTTCCGGACAGCAGGCCGCCCGCGATCGGGCTCCATACCAGGATGCCGACGCCCTGGTCGAGGCAGGCCGGCACGATCTCGGTCTCGATGTCGCGGGCCTGCAGCGAGTAGTACAGCTGGTTGCTCGCGAAACGTTCCAGCCCCCGCGCGTCGGAGATGCCGAGCCCCTTCATCATCTGCCAGGCCGCGTAGTTCGAGCAGCCCACGTAGCGGACCTTGCCGCTGCGCACCAGGTCGTCGAGGGCGGTCAGGGTCTCCTCGAGCGGGGTCTGGCCGTCCCACTCGTGCAGCTGGAAGAGGTCGATGTGATCGGTGCCGAGCCGCCGCAGGCTCGCCTCGGCGCCGCGGATCACGTGGTGGCGGGACAGGCCGGCGTCGTTCGGCCCGTCGCCCATCGGCATGCGCACCTTGGTGGCGATCAGCCAGTCGTCCCGGCTGTTGCCCAGCGCCTGCCCGATGATCTCCTCGGAGAGGCCGGCCGAGTAGACGTCGGCGGTGTCGATGAGGTTGACGCCCGCCTCCTTGGCGATCGCGATCTCCTCCTTCGCCCCGTCCACGCCGATCTGACCGACGGAGGTGGCCCAGCCGGTGCCGCCGAAACCCATGGTGCCCAGAGTGAAGGTGGAAACCCTCAGGCCGGTACGCCCGAGCTGCCGGTACTGCATTGGTCATCGCCCTCTCTGCGGTTCGGAAGTCCCGGGCCCAGCCTTCCCCGGCCCGGTGCCGGTTGTCCACCGAATGCGGTTCTGCCCACGCCGGGGTATACCGAGAAGGTCTGTCGTCTCGGCAAGGAGGCCGAAATGGCGTATCCGTGGGTGGTGGCCGCACTGCTGGCGGCAACGACCGGTTTCGCTCCCGTTTCCGCCGCCGCACCCGCGGCTGGGGGCGCCGGTAATACTCCACGCGCCGGTGCCGCTCCCGGCGCCCCGGGGGTCGACGAGCAGTACCTGCCGGCCGACAAGGCCGGGCTGGTCACCTCGCGCACGACCACCAGCAAGGTGTGGGTGACGGTGCAGCGCGAGGGCGGGCTCGGCGAAATTTTCTACCCGACGATCGGCGGTCCCAGCGCGCGGGCGCTGACGTTCGTCGTCGCCGGGCACGGGCACGCCACCGTCGCGCGGGCGTCGAAAACTTTCGCAGACGACCGCAGCCTGAGTTTCCGGCAAACTTTCGCGGGCGCGGGCTGGCGTCTCACCGCCTCCTACGTGACCGACCCGGCCCGCGACACCGTGCTGGTCGATCTCTCGCTGACCGGCCGTGGCTTCGACCTCTATGCCGTCTACGACCCGGCGCTGGCCAACTCGCGCGGCGGCGACTCGGGCTCGACCTCGGGCGGCGCGCTGCTGGCCTCCGACGGCGACGTCGCGAGCGCTCTGGTCGCCTCGCCGCCGATCCGCGCGGCGTCCAGCGGTTTCGCCGGGGTCAGCGACGGCCGCACCGACCTGCTGGCCGACGGCCGCCTGGACTGGCGCTACTCCTCGGCCACCGCCGGCAACCTCGTGCAGACCGCGGCCCTCGCGCGACACTCCACGCTCGCGCTCGGTTTCGGCCCGGCCGCCGCCACCGCGAAAACCACCGCGACAGCCTCTCTGCGGCGCGGCTTCGGCCGCGTTTCGCGAGATTTCGCGTACGGGTGGAAACACTACCTGGCCGGGTTGCGGCAGCCCCCGGCGTCCGCGTCGCCGAGCCTGTACCGTACGTCCGCGATGGTGCTCGCCGCCAGCGAGGACAAGGCCAACCCCGGCGCGTACGTCGCCGCGCCCGCGTCGCCCTGGGCGTTCGGCCGCGACGACCCGTCCGGCCCCTACCACCTGGTGTGGTCGCGTGATCTCTACCAGATCGCCACCGGCCTGATCGCGGCCGGCGACCGGGCCGGCGCCTCCCGCGCGCTCGACTTCCTCTTCGATGTCCAGCAGCGACCCGACGGGTCGTTCCCGCAGAACTCGCAGGTGGACGGCACACCGGTCTGGGGCGGGTTGCAGCTCGACGAGGTCGCGCTGCCCATCGTGCTCGCCTACCAGCTGGGCCGCACCGACGCCGCCACCTGGGACCACGTGCGCCGCGCCGCCGACTTCCTGGTCGGCTTCACCCAGGACGGCTTCGCCGCGCCGTGGACGCCGCAGGAACGCTGGGAGAACCAGTCCGGCTACTCCCCCGCCACGATCGCCGCCGAGATCGCCGGCCTGGTCTGCGCCGCTTCCCTCGCCACCGCCAACGGCGCGGACGGCTCGCACTATCTCGCCGTCGCCGACGAATGGCGCGCGAAAGTCAAGCAGTGGACGGTCACCAGCACCGGCCCGTACTCGTCAAAGCCCTATTTCCTCAGGCTGACGAAAGATGGCAACCCGAACGCGGGCACCACCTACACCATCGGCGACAGCGGCCCGGCGAACGTCGACCAGCGACGCGTCGTCGACCCGAGCTTCCTGGAGCTGGTGCGTCTCGGCGTGCTCCCCGCCGACGACCCCGACGTCCGCACCACGCTGCCGGTGATCGACGCTCAGCTGGGCGTCGCCACGCCGAACGGTTTCTTCTGGCATCGCGCATCTTTCGACGGCTACGGCGAGAAGGCGGACGGCAGCCCGTGGGACTACGGCCTGCCCGACGGCTCGCTGATCACCCACGGCCGGGCTTGGCCGCTGCTCAACGGCGAGCGCGGCGAGTACCTGCTGGCCCTGGCCGCCCGCGGCGGAACTCACGGCCAGTCGGCCACCGTCGCCCGCGCCGGGGCACGCACGCAGCTGGCCACCATCGCCCGCGCCGCCGGTCCCGGCCGCATGCTGCCCGAGCAGGTGTGGGATCAGTACCCGCCGGCGATCGCTCCCGGGACGCCGACGTTCTCGGCCACTCCCCTGGCCTGGACGCACGCCCAGTACATCCGTTTGGCCTGGAACGTCCAGGCGGGCCGGGTGACCGAGCAGCCCGCGGCGGTGGCCGCGCGCTACCTGCCCTGACGCAGGCAATGGACGTCGGCCTGCACCGACGCAGGCAACGGGCATCGTCGGCATCCGACGGTGACCCAGGCCCGCGACGACGGAGCCTGCACGGTCGAGCGGGCCGGGATGCGGAAGCGGTGGGCGCGGGCCGAGGACGTCGTCCGGCCGCTGGATCCGGTCGCTAGATGCGGCCCCGGCGGCCGCGCTTGGCGCCGGACAGGGCCGGCACCTGGCTGGTCAGCCGGTCGGGCCAGGTGAAGACGACCTTGCCGGTCGCCTGGTACTCGACCGCCAGCTCGGCGAGCACCGCGACGGTGGCTTCGATCTGCTGGTCGGTCCACGGGAACGGGTCGGTGCTGAACATGCCCCAGCTGCGGCGGGCGCGCTCGAGAGTGGACTTCTCCTCGTGCTCGACCGCGTCGTGCACCACGCCGGCGAGTAGCTCGGCGATGCCCAGCGAAACTTTGTTGGCCGCGAGCAGGCGCTTGCTGCGCTCGGCGGCGTCGTGGCGGGGATGGCCGGAGACCACCCGCATGTTGTCGAAGACGCCGCCGCCGGCGATCGAGCCGAAGACGCCGCCGGTCATGCCGAGCTCGCGCTCGGTCACGGCGTGGGCGAGGTCGTGCGGGACCCGGAACTTACGGTCGTAGCCGGGCAACTCGAGCACCACCCCGTCGCCGCGGCGGATGGTGGCCAGTGTGGAACCGCTCAAAGCCCGGGCGAAGGTGATGAGCATCATCCGATGGTGCACGCCCGGCATGGCCCTGGCCAGCAGTTATTCGTTTGTTTCCAGGATTTGACGGGAGACAGCGTGTCGGCCGGCGCCGGGGCGGGGCTTGCCTAGGGGCGGCGCGTCAACTTCCACCACAGGCTCGGTGGAGTCGTTGCTGCGTCTGTGGACAGGTCGACGCGTACGTCAGCAGCCTGGACATTGCCCACCACCTGGCCGGACTTCACCTCGGCCCCGGGAATCGCCCGGGTGGTCTTGACCTTGACGGCGAGGCCCGGCCAGCCGATCACCTTGAGGGGGGTCGCGGGGCTGATCGTGGTGGTGGAGCCCCACGCGGTGCGGACGGTGCCGGCCGGCCTGGCGTCGTCGAGGAGGGTGTACTGCTTGACGACGTTTCCGACTGCGGTGAGAAGCTTGCGGACCACCCGGTTGACCTGGGCCAGCTGCTCGGGAGTGTGCGCGCCGGGCTGGTTGAAGACGGCGCCGACCAGGGTGAGGGTCCGGCCGGCGACCTCGAGGCGGGCGGCGAAGACCAGGTTGCCGCCGGCCTCGTCGGTGGAGCCGGTCTTGATGCCGAAGACGCCCTGTTCGCCCAGCAGCGCGTTGTAGTTGCGGATGGTGCCGGCCACCGGGATCTCGGCGCTGTCCAGCGCGACGATCTCGGCGAAGACCGGGTCCTTGATGGCGGCGCGGCCGAGGATGACCTGGTCGGCGGCGGTGCTCACGGTGGTGGGCAGAAAGCCGCTCGGGTCGGTGTAGTGGGTGTTCTTCATGCCCAGCTCGGCGGCGGCGTCGTTCATCTTGGTGAGAAAGTTTCCTTCGCTGCCCGCGTCCCAGACGCCGAGCATGTGCGCGACGTTGTTGGCGGAGGGCAGCATGAGCGCCTCCAGGGCCTCGCGCTCGGTGATCTTCTCGCCGGCCCGGACCGGGACGAGCGACTGCCCGGACGGGATCCGGGACTGGTAGTCGGCGACGTCCGCCTGGGTGACGGTGATCGTGGGGCCTTCCTCGTCGCCGCTCAGCGGGTGGCTCTTGAGGACCAGGTAGGCGGTCATCACCTTGGCGACGCTGCCGATCGCCTTCGGGTCGTCGCCGCCGGAGCCGCCGAGACGGCCCAGGCCCTCGATCATCAGCTCGGCGGAGCCGGACTTCGGCCACGGCAGCGCCGGAAACTTTCCGGGGATCTTGAGGGTGGTGGCCACGGTGGTGGTCAGGGTGGCGGCGGGCAGGTCGCGGTTGAGCTGGACCGCTACGCCGGAGCCGGCCAGGGCGATCAGGAGGATCGCGGGGAGGAGCACGGCCAGCAGGAGGCGGCGGCGCCTGCCGGGCCCCGGGGGCGCGGGCTGGGCCGACGGGGGCGCGGGCTGGACCGACGAGGGAGCGGGCTGGGCGGGGAACGCGGGCATCGGGATGGCGGCCTTGCCGGCGGCGGGCGGCACCGTCGGGGGCGGGACAGCGGCGAAGCCGGCGCCCGGGCGGGCCTGGCCGGGCGCCGGCCGGGGCTGCTGCGGGACGGCCGGGGGTGGCGCCGGGGCCGGGACCGGCACGGACGCCTTGCCGGCGGCCCTGCGAGCCGGAGCTGCGGGAGCCGGAGCTGCGGGAGCCGATGCGGCCGGAGGCGCCCCGGCCGAAGCCGATGGCGCGGGGGCGGGCTGCCCGCCGTACACGGTGCCGGCTCTTGAAGCCGGCGGCGCGCCCGCCGGAGTGACCCGGGCCGAGCCGACCGCCCCGCGGCCCGGCTTCTCCGCATGCTCCGGCATGACTTCGTCGCCCGGCATCCCCGTGACCCCTCCTCCGCGGCCCGGCGTCCCCGGGCGCCCGACCAGTATTCCTGGCCCGCGCCAACTCGTGTCACCTGCCCGGTTGCGTTGTGAACGCGGTTCCGCTACCTGTGGTACACGCCGGCAAAGCCAGCAGCGGGGAGATTTCGGATGACCACCGTGACCAAGCCCCAAACCCGCGCCACGACGACCGCTCGCAGCGCGCACATAGCCCTCTGGATCTTCCTGATCGCCAACCTGGTGATCGTCGAGTTGATGTTCGCCCGGCCGGCCACGCCGGCGCACAACACGCTCACCTCGGTGGGCCGTTTCCTCGGCCTGCATCTCGCCTTCGTCATGGCTTTGCAACTGCTGCTGATCGCCCGGTTGCCTTTCCTGGACCGCCGCATCGGCATGGACAAGCTCACCACCTGGCACCGCTGGACGGGTTTCACGCTGTTCTGGCTGGTGTTGTTGCACCCAACTTTCGTCCTGCTGGGCTATTCGTCGCTGGACAAGATCTCGTTCTTCGCCGAGATCCCGAACCTGGCCAAGCAGATGCCCGTGCTCCTCGGCATGATCGCCGCCGCCCTGCTGGTCGTGGTCGCCGCCGTCTCGCTGCGCGCCGTGCGCCGCCGGGTCTCCTACGAGACGTGGCACACCCTGCACCTGCTGGTTTACCTGATCGTGGTGCTCGGGATCATCCATCAGGTCTACGAGGGGTCAGCCTTCAAGACCAACATTCTCACCCAGGTGTACTGGTGGGGGCTGTGGGCCTTCGCGCTCGGCGCGCTGTTCACGGGCCGGGTGCTGACCCCGCTGGTCCGCAACGCCCGCCACCAGCTCAAGGTGGCCGCGGTCGTGCCCGAGTCGGACGACGTGGTGTCGGTCTACATGACCGGGCACGACCTGGGCCGTCTCCAGGCCCGCGCCGGGCAGTTCTTCCTGTGGCGCTTCCTCGGCCACAACCCGTGGTGGCAGGTCAACCCGTTCTCGCTGTCCGCGGCGCCGGACGGCCGGTCGCTGCGCCTGACCGCGAAAGGTATCGGCGTCACCAGCGCGGGCTTGCGCCGGCTGCCGATCGGCACGCGCGTGTTCGCCGAGGGACCGTATGGCGCGTTCACGTCCGGTCAGCGGGTCACCGACAAGACGCTGCTGATCGCGGGCGGCATCGGCGTGACGCCGATCCGCGCCCTCCTCGAGGACGATCGCCTGCCCGGCGACATCGTGGTGCTGTACCGCGTGCCGGCCCAGGCCGATGCCGTCCTGCTGGGCGAAATCCAAAACCTTTCTTCCGTACGCGGGGCGAAGCTGCACCTGCTCGCCGGCCGCACGGGCGCGGGCACGCCTCCCTTCCAGCCGTTCAGCCCGGAAAGTCTGATCGCCCTCGTGCCGGACATCGTCGAGCGGGACGTGTATGTGTGCGGGCCGGCGGCGATGACGGACGCGGTGCTGCGCTCGTTGCGGGCGTTGAAGGTGCCGTCCCGCCAGCAGCACGCGGAAACTTTCCGGCTCGCCAGCTGAGGAACCCGGCTCCGGGGTAAATCCGGATATCCGGTGATGAGCGTCGGTGCGATTTGCGGCGATTGGGGAGGATAGGTGCCCTGACCCGGGGGTTTGCCGTGAGCCGGTAGGGTGCGCCGGGTGATCACGCTGAATCGGCGACGTGTCGTTCTCGGGGTCGTCTGCGCGGGGCTGGTGGCGCTTCCGGCGGTGGGTGGCTGGAACGCCGGACAGGCTATGCGCACCGCCGCCGCGCCGTCGGCTCCGCCATCCGCGCCGGTCGATCCCGACGGCGCGACGGGGGTGCCGGTCCTCGATCCCTCCGCCTCGGACGCGCCGCCCGCCGGGTCGGGGCCTAGCGCTCCGTCCGCCGGCTCGGGGCCTGTTGGGTCGCTTGCCGGGCCGGGCGGGTCGCTTGCCGGGCCGGGCGGGTCGCTTGCGGGGCCGGGAGCCGCGGCGGCGCTCGGATATGGCGGGGTGCCCGGTGGGCCGAAGCTCGATCCGAGCCTGGGCGCGCCCGTCGGGTGGAAGCTCAGCGACATCCCGGTCTTCCCGCCCCGGCCCGCGCCGGAGCCGATCGTCCTGCCGGACGGCGACCGCGTCCCGTATCTGTCCCGCGTGCCGGTCACGCAGCCGGTCGCCTTTCTCACCATGGACGACGGATATCTCAAGAACCCGGAGGCCGTGAAGCTCTTCGCGGCCGCGGGCATTCCGGTGACGCTGTTCCTCACCACCGACACCATCCAGGACGACGTGGCGTTCTTCGACCGGCTGCGCACCTACGGCGCGGTGATCGAGGCGCACACGATCTCGCACCCGGAGCTGGCGGGCAGGTCCTACGGCTTCCAGCGGCGGCAGATCTGCGACGGGACCGACCGGCTCGAGCAGTGGTACGGGCGCCGTCCGGTGCTGTTCCGGCCCCCGTTCGGGGACAAGGACTCGACCACGCTGCGGGTCGCCAAGGAGTGCGGGATCAAGGCGGCCTTCATGTGGAAGGAGACCGTCCACAAGGGGATCGTGCGCTACCAGGAGGGCAACAAGGTCCAGCCGGGCGACATCATCCTGATGCATTTCCGGCCGGCGTTCGTGAAAGATTTCCTGGCGGCGCTGCGGGCGATCCACCAGGCGGGACTCACCCCGGCGCTGCTGGAGGACTACGTGCCGCTCGACGGCGGGGCACCGCCGGCTTCGGGTCGCACGCCGGGCGCCCAGGTCCGTTCATAGCCTCGCCGGCGGCCGGGCGCGAGCTTTCCCAGCCCGACCAGGAAAGTTTCAGGTGTTGGGTGGTCCGTTCTTTCCGGTGCCGCCGAACTCGAGGACTGCGCCAATTCAGGTGTGGGCGAATCCGCGCATCGCCATGGCGACGTCCTCGTCGGTGAGCTGGCGGAAATCCTCGTACCACTGGCCCACCGCGCGGAACGACGGCGGAGCGCTCAGGCAGATGACCGTGTCGGCATCGGCGGCGATGCTCTGCGCCGCCTGCGGCGCGCAGACGGGCGCGGCCAGCACGGTGCGGCGCGGGGACTGGCCGCGCAGCCAGCGCAGGGCGGCGCGGGCGGTCACGCCGGTGGCCAGGCCGTCGTCGACCAGGATCACCGTACGGCCGATGACCTGCGGGGCGGGGCGGCCCTCGCGGTAGCGGCGGACGCGGCGGGCGAGCTCGGAACGTTCCGCGTTCACGACGTCGGCCAGGTCGTCCGCGGTGATGCCGAGGTAGGCCAGCGACCCCTCGTCGAAGACCGGCGGGCCGTCCTCGGCGATCGCGCCGACGCCGAATTCGGGCCGGCCGGGGGCGCCGATCTTGCGGGCGAGCACGATGTCGAGGTCACCGCCGATCCGGGCGGCCACGCGGACGGCCACCGGCACTCCCCCGCGAGGCAGGGCAAGCACGAGCGGGCGCGAGTGGTCGTGGCCGAGGCGGCGGGCGACCTCGTTGCCGAGCAGGCGGCCGGCCTCGTCGCGGTCGGCGAACACTAGCGGAGATGCGTCGCGAACCATGTCCCGGCCTCCTCGGCCACTATCTGCAGGGCACCGGGCTCTTCGAACAGGTGCGTCGCGCCGGGGACGATCCGCAGCTTCGCGTCGACGGTCATGGCGTTGCGGGCCTGTTCGTTGAGCTCGACCACGGGAAGGTCCCGCTCACCGACGATCAGCAGGGTGGGCGCGCGGACCTGGATCAGCGCGGGGCCGGCCAGGTCGGGGCGGCCGCCGCGGGACACGACGGCGGCGACGCGTTCGGGGTGGGAGGCGGCGGCGACCAGGGCGGCGGCCGCGCCGGTGCTGGCGCCGAAGAGGCCGACCGGCAGGCTGCGGGTCTGCGGGTGCGCGCCGAGCCAGTCGACCAGGCCGATCAGGCGGTCGGCGAGCAGGCCGATGTCGAACCGCAGGTCCCGGGTGCGGGCGTCCTCGACCTCCTCCTCATGGGTCAGCAGGTCGACGAGCAGGGTGCCGAGGGCGCGCCGGTTGAGCTCGGCGGCGACCATGCGGTTGCGCGGGCTGTGCCGGGAGCTGCCGGTGCCGTGGGCGAAGACGACCACGCCGTGCGCGCCGGGCGGCAGCACCAGATCCCCTTCGAGCCGGGTTCCCGCGGTCGGGAAGTACGTGGTAGTCGCCGTGGTCATGACGGGGTCTCCCTCCGGGGCACGATGGCCCTGGCTTTCGCGTACCCCCGGAGGGACGGCCCATACGTCTGACTTGGCGATTCATTCGCTCGACTTGGCTGCTCACTCGCCGCGCGTGTAGACCTCGCTCCAGTCGCGGATCTCGTAGCCGCTCACGACGCCGCTGAGCCGGAACGGGTCGCCGTCGACGAACTTCTCGGCGGCCGCACGGGCGGCGAAAACGGCCATCGAGCCCTCCTTGGCGATGTCGCCGAACGTGCCGACCATCAGCAGGTCCCCGGCGGCGTGGAACTCGTCGAGCCGGGCCTTGTGCGCCGGGAACAGCGCGGGCGCCTTGGCGGCGAAGTCCTCGGCGCACTGGTAGAGGACGACGGCGAGGCTCATTTGTTCGCCACCGCGGCGAACGCCAGCAGGGTGCCGTTCCACGCGTCCTCGCCGTCGAAGGTTTCCCGCATGGCGGCCGCGTCGGCGCCGAAGGCGTCCAGGTCGCGGTGTTCCAGCCGGACGACGGTGCGGTCGTCGCCGTCGGGCCGGAAGGTCACCTCGACGGTGGTGACGAAGTCGTCGTGGTATTTCCAGTCGGCGGCGATCTGCCACGTCACCACCAGGCGCGACGGCGGCTCCCAGGCGGTGACGAAGCCGGTGGACGTCTCGGTGCCGTCCTCGTGGCGGGTGAACCAGCGGCCGCCGGCGCGGGGCTCGATGACGATCTCGGCGATCGGCGCCGAGCCGATGTGGTGCCTCGCCGGCCACCACGAGGTCATCTCCGCGGTGAATAGCTCGAAGGCGCGCTCGGGTGGCACGTCGACGACGACCTCCCGGCGTACCGCCTCAATTGTCCCGATCATGGTCTGGTCTCTCCCGATCCTGGTTGGCGTGCTGCTGAAAGGCCGCAAGCGACCGTTCCCAGAACCCGTCGAGGTGGGCTCGCAGGACCGCCAGCCCGTCCGGGTCGACCGAGTAGAGGCGGCGGGTGCCGTCCTGCCGGTCGGTGACGAGGCCGACGTCCTTGAGGACCTTGAGGTGCTGGGAGACGGCGGGGCGGCTGACCGGCAGGACGTCGGCGAGCTGGCCGACCGCGAGTGGCCCGTCGGTCAGCCGCTCGAGGATCGCCTGCCGGGTCGGGTCGCCCAGCGCGGTCAGCATCGCGGTTGCGTTCGTCATGGCTTACCGTAAGCTACGACTTACCGAAGCCCCTCGTCAAGCTCTGACCGTCAAGCCCTCGTCTTCAGGAAGTCCTCCCACGTCACGGTGCCGAGGTCGGCCTCCGGACCGGGCAAAACAGCCCCATCGCGTACGGCTCGGTAGGCGCCCCCGGCTGCGCGCACGGGCAGCACCGCGCGACGGCGGCCGGTCGCGTGCAGCCAGAGCCGGAACAGCTCGGCCATCGGGTAGACCCGCGGTCCGGCCAGATCGGGCCGCATGCCGGCCGGGCCGCCGAGAGCGAGCCGGACCAGATGGCGGGCGACCTCGGCGGTGTCCACCGGCTGGAAGCGCACGCCCGCGAGGGCCGGCATGACGGGAAGTTTCGCGGCGGCCTCGGCAACTTTCCACGCCAGATCGTGGAACTGTGTCGCCCGCAGCGTGGTCCACGGCAGACCGGAATTCTCGATGACGACCTCGGCCGCTCGCTTGCGCGCGAAGTAGCCGAACATCGCGCGATCGACCGCGCCGGTCACCGGGATCCGCTCGCAGCCCACTACCGACACGTAGACCATGTGCGGTCTGCCGGCGCGGCTCGCAGCGCGTACCAGATGGGTGGCCTTTCGATCGTCGTTCTTCGCGGTGCCGGCCAGGTGCAGCACCGTGCCGACCCCGTCGAGGGCCTCGTCGAGGCCGAGACCGGTCTCCAGATCGCCGGTCAGATGGCCCGGGATCGTCTGGCGGGTCAGGACGCGCACCTCGGCGCCGGTCTCCCGCAGCAGCGGGACGACGTGCCGGCCGAGCGTGCCGGTTCCGCCGGTCACCAGAAACATCGTGCCTCCTCTTTCGCATGCGATTTCCCGACTTCGCGTCGCCGGTTTCGTCTTCACGTCGCGGGCCCTCTTGTTCGCGTCGCGGCGTGCCTCCGTTTCGCGTCGCGACGCCCTCTGTTTCGCGTCGCGGCGGCCTGTTTCGCGTCGCGGCGTCCCTCTCTTCGCGGCGCGGGCATTCCGCATTCCACGTCGGAGGTTTCCCGCATGACACGCGGCGGGGCGAAGATGTGACCGATGCACGGGCTGACCGAGAACTTCGAGGCGGAGCGACCGCGGCTGCGCGCGGTGGCGTACCGGATGCTCGGCTCGTTCAGCGAGGCCGACGACGCGGTGCAGGAGGCGTGGCTGCGAGCCAGCGGCGCCGGCCTGGACGGCGTGGCGAACGTGCCCGGCTGGCTCACGACGATCGTCGGGCGGGTCTGCCTCAACGTGTTGCGCGGACGCCGCGCCCGGCCCGAGGTGCGGATGCCCGACCCGGTGGTGAGCCTGCCGTCGGGACCGGACCCGGAGCAGCAGGCGCTGCTGTCCGACCGGGTCGGCATGGCGCTGATGGTCGTGCTGGACTCGCTCGGTCCGGACGAGCGGCTCGCGTTCGTGCTGCACGACCTCTTCGCGGTGCCGTTCGAGGAGGTCGGCACGCTGCTCGACCGCAACGCCGCCGCGGCCCGGCAACTGGCGAGCCGGGCGCGGCGGCGGGTGCGCGAGCAGGCACCCTCCCCCGATCCCGACCCCGGCCGGCAGCGCGAAATTGTCGACGCGTTTTTCGCGGCGGCCCGCGACGGCGATTTCGACCGGCTCCTGGAGGTGCTGCACCCCGACGCGGTGCTGCGGGCCGACGGCGGCCCCGGGCGGCCGCATTTCACGGCGCTGCTGCGCGGCGCCCGCGGCATCGCGGAGCAGGCGACCGGGTTCGGCCGGTTCGCGCCCTACGCCCGCCCGGCGCTGGTCAACGGCGCCGCCGGCCTGGTCATGGTGGCCGAAGGCCGGACGCTGACCGTGATGGCGCTGACCGTCCGCGACGGCCGGATCGTGGCGATCGACGTCCTCAACGACCCGAAGCGCCTCAGGACGCTTCCGGTGCCACCGCTGCCGCCGGTGCCACCGCCGCCGGCGTCGGCGCTGCCCCCGGTGCCACCGCCGCCCCTGGTGCCAACGCTGCCCCTGGTGCCCCCGGCGCCACCGCTGTCACCTCCACCTCCAGCACCGCCCCCGGCAGGAACAGGGCGCTGACCTGCACCGTCGTGCTTGCCGGTGGCGGGGCGCCGGTCCCGGCGAAGAGGCGGCGGCGGACGGCGCCGTAGGCGGGCAGGTCGCCGAGGTCGGTCATGAACGTGCGGATGTGCAGCACGTCGGCGAACGTGGCGCCGTGCGCCGCCAGCAGGCCGCCGATGATTTCGAAGATCCGCTCGGCCTGCTCGCCGGCGTTGCCGGGCGCGACAACTTTCCCGTTGTCGTCGACACCCACCTGGCCCGCCAACAGCAGCAGGGCGCCGCCCGGCAGGTCGAGCCGGGCGACGTGGGCGAACCGGTCGGCGAAAGGCGCGGCGACAGTTTCCGGATTGTCGAGGGTGAGTTTCATGCGGGCCACGCTAAGCTTCCGTGACCGATGCGGCCGACGAATGTCTCGCATGCCTGGCATGCTTCGACAGCATGGATACCCAACTCCTGGAGATCTTCCGGACGGTCGCGCACCTCGGCTCGATCACGGCGGCGGCCCGCCGCCTGCGGTACACGCAGTCCGCGGTCTCCCGGCAGATCGGCGCCCTGGAAGCCGAGCTGGGCGGCCGGGTCTTCGACCGGCTGCCGCGCGGGGTCGCGCTGACCGAGGAGGGTCGCGCCCTTCTTCCGTACGCGACGCAGGTGCTCGACGGGCTCGACGGCGCCCGCCGCGCGGTCGAGGAGGTGCGGTCGCTCGGCAGCGGGCGGTTGCGGGTCGGCGCGTTTCCGACGGCGGTCGCGGCGCTCGTGCCGATGGCGCTGGCCAGCTTTCGCGAGGCGTACCCGGAAGTGGGCCTGACCCTCGTCGAAGGCCGCACGCCTCGCCTGCTGGACCGGCTCGCCGCCGGCGAGGCGGACGTCGCCGTGGTGAGCTCGTCGCCCGCCGGGCCGGTCGATCGGGCCCGTTTCGAGCTGCGGCATCTGCTCGACGAACGGATGCTGGTCGCGCTCCCCCGCGGTCACCGCCTCGCGCGGCGCCGCACGGTGCGGCTCGATGAGCTGGCGGGGGACGCGTTCATCGCCGGGTCGGCCACGGCGGAGGAGACGCTGCTGCGGGCCTCGTTGCCGTCCGGCTTTCGCCCGCGGATCGATATCACCGCGGCCGAGTGGACCGGAAAGCTGGGCTGCGTGGCCGCCGGCCTCGGCGTGGCGCTGATCCCCGCCCTGGCCGCCGGCCGGGTGCCGCCGGGGATCGCGGTGCTGCGGCTGCACCGCGACGACGAGTCGATCCGGCACATCTACGCGGCCACGGTGCCCGGCCGGAGTCTTTCCCCCGCCGTCACCCGGTTTCTGACGCACCTGACGACGGCGGCGTCCGCATTCGGCCGCGACGCCGGCAGCTCGGCGCGTCGTCGCTGACAGCGCGTCCTTGCCGATCACGTCGAGGAACGACTTGAACAGCCCGCTGCCGCCGAACGGCCGACCGCGGTCGAGCAGCACGTCGGCGGCCTGCGCGGTGTGCCGCGGGCCGAACAGCCACTGGGCCACGGCGTCGGCCGGCGCAGTCGCCGCGAGGCTCTACTGGGGATCGGCGTCTGCCGTGACGGTTCGGCGGTCGTCTGCCTGCCTCGTGGTGAGGCCTTTCCGGTCGAGGAGCTCCAGCAGCGGCACGGCCACGCGGCGCGTCGTGCCGAGCGCCTTTCGCGCCTCGCTGAGCGTGAAGGGCTGCGAAATTTCCCGGAGCGCTTTCGCGGCCCGCGCGGGGGCGTCGGACCGCAGAACCACGTTGGGAGCCAGCTGGACAAGGAGCCCGGCGCGGACGGCGGCGGCCAGCTGCCGAGCGCCCAAACCAAGGTCAGCGAGGTCGTACGCCTCTGGCGCGATGAACGGGCCCTTCCCGGCGAATGCCTTGTCCACGGCGTCGCGCAGCTCGGCCGGAACGGCCTCGTGGCCGGCTCCGGCGACGCGGCCCGACCGGATCGTCAGCGGCGGCCGGACGAGGGCCTCGACCAGGGCGCGATCGGGCAGCTCCATCCGGTGCCGCAGCGCCTCCAGCGGGATGCCGGGTTCCAGGGGGTGCTCGGAGCGGTAGCGGGCCACCTCCCCGGGGAGCCGCGCGGCGAGGGACGCCCAGTGGGCGGGGTCGGCGAACCACTCCCCCGCCACGGGCGCGCGGTCGATCGGGACGCCCATGGTGGTGAGGTCGTCCCGGTGGACGAGCAGGCGGCGTCCCAGCTCGGCGGCGAGGTCGGGGGTGCCGGTCACGCCGGCCAGCTCGGCGGCGCGGGCCGCGGCGGCGCCCCGGCGGGACAGGCCGGGCGGGGTGACGTCCAGGACGGTGACGCCGCCGGCGATATGCCGGCGGCCGGGGTCGCGCACCAGGGCGCGGTCGCCGAGCCGCAGCGGGAGCGGGTGGGACAGGCGCAGCCGGGCGGTGTCGGGACCCAGGGGGCGGACCCGGGCGGGGACGGCGGCCGATCCGATGTGCAGGGTCAGGGTGGCGGGGAGCTCCCTGGCCGGGTCGCCGTGGACGCGTACGTCGATGAGCTCGGTGAAGCGGAAACGATCGGGGGTCAGCAGGGCGGCGCCCCGGGCGGCGCGGTCCTTGCCAGTGCCGCGCAGGTTGACGGCGACGCGCGAAACGGCGGTCACCTCGGTCCGGGTCTCGCCGAGGGTTTGCAGACCGCGGACGCGGACAGTTTCGTCGCCCAGCCGGAACTCGTCGCCCACCCGGATCGTGCCGGCGCCCAGCGTTCCGGTCACGACGGTGCCGGCGCCCTTGATGGTGAAGGCCCGGTCGATCCAGAGCCGGACGGGGGCGTTGCCGTCGGGGGTGGAAAGTCTCCGGACGAGGCGGTCGATGGCCGCCCACAGGTCGTCCAGGCCCGCGCCGGTCGGTGCGCTCACCGCCAGCGGCTCGGCGCCGGCCAGGGTGGTACCGGCCAGCTTCGCGCGGGCCTGCGCGATGGCCGCGCCGGGGTCGGCGAGGTCGGAGCGGGTGACGACCAGCAGGCCGTGGCGCACGCCGAGGGCATCCAGCGCGGCGAGGTGCTCGGCGGACTGCGGCATCCAGCCCTCGTCGGCCGCGACGACCATCAGGGCGGCCGGGACCGGGCCGACGCCGGCGAGCATGTTGGGCACGAAACGTTCGTGCCCGGGGACGTCCACGAACGCGACAGTTTCGTTGCGCGGTGTCGTGGTCCACGCGAAACCCAGGTCGATCGTCATGCCGCGGCGGCGTTCCTCGGCCCAGCGGTCGGGCTCCATCCCGGTCAGGGCGCGGACCAGGGTGGACTTGCCGTGGTCGACGTGGCCGGCGGTGGCGAGAACGTGCATGGTGTTACGACCGGCCGGCGACCCGGAGGACGGCCGCCACGAGCTCGTCGTCGGACTCGGGCGGGACGCAGCGCAGGTCGAGCAGGAGCTGGCCGTGCTCCACCCGGCCGACCACCGGCGGTGTCGTGGTGCGCAAACTTTCGCCGTACGTGTGCGGGAGCGAGAGTGAGCAGCTGCGAAGCCGGACGTCCGGCGCTCCGCCGCCGCCGACGACGGCCTGGGTCTCGACCAGCGTGACCGGGACGCCGTGCTCGGCCAGGCGATCGGCCGCCGCCTGGGTGCGGGACCGAAGCGTCGGCTCGTCCATGCGCAACGCCTGCCAGGTGGGGGTTTCCGGTCCGGTCAGGGTCGCCTGGAGGGCGGCGAGGGTGAGCTTGTCGACGCGCAGGGCGCGGGCCAGGGGGTGGCGGCGCAGGCGCTCGACGAGCGTGGCGTCGCCGAGGAGCAAGCCCGCCTGGGGGCCGCCGAGGAGCTTGTCGCCGCTGGCGGTGACCAGGGCGGCGCCCTGGCGCAGGCTGGTGGCGGCGTCGGGCTCGCCGGGCAGGAGCGGGTCGGGCCGAAGCAGCCCGGAGCCGATGTCCGCTACCACCGGCGGGCCGAGCGTGGCCAGGTCTCCGACACTTGCCGCGCTGGTGAACCCGCTGATGACGAAATTGGACGGGTGGACCTTCAGGATGAATCCCGTGTCCGGGCCGATCGCCTTTTCGTAGTCGTCGACGGAGGTGCGGTTGGTGGTGCCGACCTCCCTCAGGCGCGCGCCGGTCGACTGCAGCAGTTCGGGCAGGCGGAACCCGTCGCCGATCTCCACCATCTCGCCGCGGCTGACGACAATTTCCTTCCCGCTCGACAAAGCCGTGGCGGCCAGCACGAGCGCGGCGGCGCCGTTGTTGACCACGTGCACGTCGGCGGCGTCCGGGACGGCGTCCGCCAGGGCGGCCAGGGCGGTGCGGCCGCGGCGGGCCCGGCGGCCGGTGCGCAGGTCGAGCTCCACATCGGTGTGTCCGGAGGCGGCGACGACGGCCTTTCGTGCCGCGCCGGAAAGCGCGGCACGGCCGAGGTTGGTGTGCAGCACCACGCCGGTCGCGTTGAGCACGGGCCGGAGGCCGCCGACGGTGTCGGGCAGCGCGGCCACCGCGGCGTCGGCCACCTGCTCGGGGGCGAGCTGCCCGGCGCGGGCGCGCTCCTGGGCGGCGACGACGGCGGCCTTGACGGCCGCGCGGCCGATGGTCGCGGCGGCGTCGGCGAGGCGAGGGTCGGCCAGGACCACATCGGTACGGGGCACGCGCCGCCGCGGATCCGTCATCGCTCGAATCTAGCCGCTCCGTCCGCCAACTTTCGTGGGCGCGCCTATCCCCTGCACCCCGCAACTTTCCGGGCGCGCCCATTCCCTTGGCCCGGCAACTTTCCTGGACGCGCCTATCCCCTCCGCTCGCGAACTTTCCGGGGCACGCCCGCTGCGCATGGCCGGGTCGTCGGTCGGCGGAATGCCAGGTCCGATCGCCGCCAGACGCCGCGGTCGTCCGGCGGCAGGCTCGGGGCATGAGTTCTGGACTTGAGGGCAAGAGGGCGCTGGTCACCGGCGGCTCCCGGAGCATCGGGGCGGCGGTCGCGCTGCGGCTGGCGTCGGACGGGGCCGACGTCGTGCTGACCTGCCGGGAAGACGTCGGGCGGGCCGGGGAGGTGGCCACCCGGATCCGGGAGATGGGACGGCGCGCCGTCGTGGTGCGGGCCGACAGCGCCGACCCGGCGGCGGTGGTCGCGGCGGTCGACCGGGCGGCCGAGGAGTTCGGGCGGCTGGACATCCTGGTGAACAACGCCGGCACGTTCCGGGTGGGGCCGCTCGAGGAACTGGCGCTCGACGACTTCGAGCAGACCGTCGCCGTGAACGTGCGGGCGCCGTTCGTGGCCTCGCAGGCGGCCGTGCGGCACATGGCCGCCGGCGGACGGATCATCAACATCGGCAGCAACATGGCGGAGCGGGCGGTGTTCCCGGGGTTCGCGCTCTACTCGATGAGCAAGACCGCGCTGATCGGGCTGACCAAGGCCCTCGGACGCGAGCTCGGGCCGCGGGCGATCACCGTCAACCTGGTGCACCCGGGCCCGACCGACACCGACGCCAACCCCGCCGACGGGCCGGCCGCCAAGGAGATCGGCGCGCTGACCGCACTCGGCCACTACGCCGACCCGGGCGACGTGGCGGCGGCGGTGGCGTTCCTGGCCGGTCCGGAGGCGCGCTACCTCACCGGCGCGACCGTCAACGTCGACGGCGGATTCACGATCTGATTCTCGCCCGGCGACGCGCTCAAGAAGCCGGCCTCGTCAGGCAGTCGGCGCGGTCAGGGAAACCGGCGGGGACCGGCAATCGGCGTGGTCAGGGAACAGGCAGGGTCAAGGAAACCGGCGCGGTCCAGGAAGCCTGCGCGGTCCAGGAAGCCGGCGCGGTCAGGAAACCGGCGGAATCAGGGACCCGGCGAGGTCAGGGAAACCGGCATGGCCACGAAACCGGCACGGCACGAAGACCGCGCGCCCGGGAACCCAGCGTAGAGGGGCACGCTGCCGCGGACCGCTCAGTGGCCAGGCCGGCCGCCTCACCGAGCCGAGCTGCTCGGCGAGGCAGCCAGCGGAGCAGCCAGCGGAGCAGGCCGACGGAGCAGGACGGAGCAGGAAACTTTCTGTCAGCCTGATCACGCCCCGAGCGGAAAAGGCGCGGCCAGCGAGCGGCTCCACTCGGATGCGGGCACCGGCGGAAGCGGCTAGGGTCGATCCCGTGGGCGTCCGGACCTGGATCGAGGGCTGGCCGGTCTACCGGCAACTGACCGGTACCGACCCGCTGGGCCGCGGCGCGGCCGCGCAGTCCGAGCGGTCCCGCACGCTGAGCCCGCGCACCGAGACCGCCGACCGGGTCGCGCGCAGCGTGTGTCCCTACTGCGCGGTCGGCTGCGGGCAGCGCATCTTCGTCAAGGACGAGAAGATCGTCCAGATCGAGGGCGACCCGGACAGCCCGATCTCCCGGGGCCGGCTCTGCCCGAAGGGGTCGGCCACCCTGAGCCTGGTCACCAGCGACCGCCGGCAGCAGCACGTGCTCTACCGCCGGCCGTACGGGACGGAGTGGGAGCGGCTCGACCTCGAGACGGCGATGGACATGATCGCCGACCGGGTGCTCGCCGCCCGCGACGCGACCTGGGAGGACGAGGACGAGAAGGGCCGGCCGCTGAACCGGACGCTCGGCATCTCGAGCCTGGGCGGCGCGACCCTCGACAACGAAGAGAACTACCTCATCAAGAAACTTTTCACGGCGCTGGGCGCGATCCAGATCGAGAACCAGGCGCGTATTTGACACTCCGCCACCGTCCCCGGTCTGGGGACCTCCTTCGGCCGTGGCGGGGCCACCAGCTTCCTTCAGGATCTGGCCAACGCCGACTGCATCGTCATCCAGGGCTCGAACATGGCCGAGGCGCACCCGGTCGGGTTCCAGTGGGTGGTCGAGGCGAAGAACCGTGGCGCGAAAGTTTTCCACGTCGACCCGCGGTTCAGCCGGACCAGCGCGATCGCGGACACCCACGTGCCGGTGCGGGCGGGCGCGGACATCGCGTTCCTCGGCGGCGTGATCAACTACATCCTCAGCAACGAGAAGGACTTCCGGGAGTACGTGCTGGCGTACACCAACGCGTCCATGATCGTCAGTACGGACTTCCAGGACACCGAGGACCTGGGCGGCCTGTTCTCCGGCTACAACGAGGAGACCAACACCTACGACACGTCCACCTGGGCGTACGCGGGGCACGAGGACCACGTCGGCGACGAAGGCGACGCGCACGTCGGCCGCGAGACGGGCGCGGGCCTGCAGCAGGAGTCGCACGGGCCGCCGATCCCGGGTGACGTGCCGCGCGATCCGACGCTGCGGCATCCCCGCTGCGTGTATCAGATCCTCAAGCGGCACTACGCCCGCTACACGCCGGAGGTCGTCGAGCGGCTCTGCGGTGTACCCGAAGATCTTTTCCGGCAGGTGTGCGAAGCCTGGACCGAGAACTCGGGCCGGGAGCGCACCACCGCACTGGTGTACTCCGTGGGCTGGACGCAGCACAGCGTGGGCGTGCAGTACATCCGCACCGGGGCGATCATCCAGCTGCTGCTGGGCAACATGGGGCGGCCCGGCGGCGGAGTGCTCGCCCTGCGCGGCCACGCCAGCATCCAGGGGTCGACCGACATCCCGACGCTGTTCAACCTGCTGCCCGGCTACCTGCCGATGCCGCACCACGAGAAGCACGAAACTTTCCAGCAGTGGGTCGACGAGATTCGGCATCCGGGGCAGAAAGGTTTCTGGGCGAACGCCGAGTCCTACGCGGTGAGCCTGCTCAAGTCCTATTTCGGCGACGGGGCGACGGCCGACAACGACTGGGGCTTCGACTGGCTCCCCCGGCTCACCGGCGACCACGGGACCTATCAGCAGGCACTTTCCATGATCGACGGAAAGATCAAGGGGTATTTCCTGCTCGGCCAGAACCCGGCGGTCGGCTCGGCGCACGGCCGCGCCCAGCGCCTCGGCATGGCCAACCTGGACTGGCTCGTGGTCCGCGACCTCTACATGATCGAGAGCGCAACTTTCTGGAAGAACGGGCCGGAGATCGAGACCGGCGAGATCACCCCGGAGACGTGCCGCACCGAGGTCTTCTTCATGCCGGCCGCGTCGCACGCCGAGAAGGAGGGCACGTTCACCCAGACCCAGCGGATGCTGCAATGGCGTGAGAAGGCGGTCGACCCGCCGGGCGACGCGCGCAGCGAGCTGTGGTTCTTCTACCACCTGGGCCGGCGCGTCCGGGAGCGGCTGGCCGACTCGGTGCTGCCGCGCGACCAGGGGCTGCGCAATCTGACCTGGGAGTACGGCGACGACGAGCCGAGCAGCGAGGCGGTGCTCAAGGAGATCAACGGGTACGATCTGACGACCGGGCGCCTGCTCAGCGGGTTCACCGAGATGAAGCCGGACGGGTCCACGTCGGGCGGCTGCTGGATCTACAGCGGCGTGTTCAAGGACGGCGTCAACCAGGCCAACCGGCGCAAGCCCGGGCGCGCGCAGAACTGGGTCGCCGGCGAGTGGGGCTGGGCGTGGCCGGCCAACCGCCGCACGCTGTACAACCGCGCGTCCGCCGACCCGGACGGCAATCCGTGGTCGGAGCGCAAGCGGTACGTCTGGTGGGACGCCGACCGGGGCGAGTGGACCGGCGAGGACGTGCCGGACTTCGAGAAGACCAAGCCGCCGTCGTACCGGCCGCCCGAGGGCGCGACCGGCGTGCCGGCGATCGCCGGCGACGACCCGTTCATCATGCAGGGCGACGGGAAGGGCTGGCTCTACGCGCCGAACGGGCTGATCGACGGGCCGATGCCGACGCACTACGAGCCGGCCGAGTCGATCGTGCGCAACCCGCTCTACGAGCAGCAGGCGAACCCGACGCGCAAGGTCTACGAGCGCGAGGACAACCCGACCAATCCGAGCCCGCCCGAGCAGCACAGCGCGGTGTTCCCGTACGTCTTCAGCACCAGCCGCCTCACCGAGCACCACACCGCGGGCGGGATGAGCCGGCAGCTCGCGTATCTTTCCGAGCTCCAACCGGAAATGTTCGTCGAAGTTTCGCCGGCCCTGGCCGCGGAGCGTGGCCTCACCCACCTCGGCTGGGCGCACATCGTCACCGCCCGCGCCGCCATCGAGGCGAGGGTCATGGTGACCTCACGCCTGACGCCGCTGCGCGTCGAGGGCCGCATCATCCACCAGATCTGGCTGCCCTACCACTGGGGGTCGGAGGGGCTGGTCACCGGCGACTCGGCCAACGACCTGATCGGCATCACGCTCGACCCGAACGTGCTGATCCAGGAGAGCAAGGTCGGGACCTGCGACATCCAGCCGGGCCGGCGTCCGATCGGCAAGGCATTGCTTGCGTACGTCGAGGAGTATCGTCGCCGCGCCGGGCTGATCCCGGGCCACTACACGCCGATCGTCACCACCGGGGACGCCGATGGCTAACAGCCTGTACGGACCGCTCGACCCGGCGCCCGACGCCGGTTACCAGGACGCGCCGCCGCGGATGGGGTTCTTCACCGACACCTCGGTGTGCATCGGCTGCAAGGCGTGCGAGGTGGCCTGCAAGGAGTGGAACGCGATCCCGGACGACGGGTTCGACCTGCTCGGACAGTCCTATGACAACACCGGCGGGCTGTCGGCCGAGTCCTGGCGGCACGTCGCGTTCATCGAGCAGCCGAAGAAGGACCCGGTCTTCCTCGGCATGCCGGGCAACGAGCTGCCGGGCGCCGACCCGGAGGCCGAGCGCGAGGACTTCCGCTGGCTGATGATGTCCGACGTGTGCAAGCACTGCACGCACGCGGGATGCCTGGACGTGTGCCCGACCGGCGCGCTGTTCCGAACCGAGTTCGGCACGGTCGTGGTGCAGCCGGACATCTGCAACGGTTGCGGTTACTGCGTGGCGGCTTGCCCGTACGGTGTCATCGACCGTCGCGAGGGCGACGGGCGCGCCTGGAAGTGCACGATGTGCTACGACCGGATCGGCGACGGGCTGACTCCGGCCTGCGCCCAGGCGTGCCCGACCGAGTCGATCCAGTACGGCGAGCTGTCCGAGCTGCGCCTGCGCGCCGAGGAGCGGGTCGGCAAGCTGCAGGCCGAGGGTGTCTCGTCGGCGAAGCTCTACGGCCATTCCGACGCCGACGGCGTGGGCGGGGACGGCGCGTTCTTCCTGCTGCTGGACGAGCCCGAGGTGTACGGCCTGCCGCCCGACCCGGTGGTGACCACGAAGGATCTGCCGCACATGTGGAAACGCGCGGGACTCGCGGCGCTCACGATGGCCGGCGCGGTGGTCGTGGCGTTCCTGGGCCGCGG
Source organism: Paractinoplanes rhizophilus (assembly GCF_042664765.1). NCBI lineage: Bacteria > Bacillati > Actinomycetota > Actinomycetes > Micromonosporales > Micromonosporaceae > Paractinoplanes > Paractinoplanes rhizophilus. The sequence goes on from NZ_JBHTBJ010000001.1 coordinate 104,292, forward strand.
CGGAAGCGGGAGGCGCGGATGAGCCCGCGCGGCGACCGGCCGATGGTGCCTCGCGCCGACTTCAAGTCGTACTACGGGCGGCCGATCGTGCGGCCCGCGCCCTGGACGCACGACGTCGCGGCGTACCTGTTCACCGGCGGGCTGGCCGCCGGGTCGGCGCTGCTGGCGGCGGGCGGGCAGGTCACCCGGCGGCCGCGGATGCGCCGGGCGGGGCGGGTGGCGGCGCTGGGGGCGCTCGCCGCGAGCGGGTATTTCCTCGTCGCCGACCTCGGCCGGCCGGACCGTTTCCACCACATGCTGCGCGTCGCGAAACCGACCTCGCCGATGTCGATGGGCACCTGGGCCCTGTCCGCGTTCGGCGTCGCCGCGGGCGCCGCGGCGGTGTCCGAGGCGGCGCCGCTGCTGCCGTCCCGATTCGTCCGGCGGGTGGCGCCGCCGGTCGGAGCGGCGGCCGGGCTGGGCGCGGCGGCGGTCGCTCCGGTGGTCGCGACCTACACCGCCGTGCTGCTGGCGAACACGGCCACACCGAGCTGGCACGCCGCGTACCCGGAACTGCCCTTCGTCTTTGCCGGCAGCGCGCTGGCCAGCGGTGCGGGAATCGGGTTGATCGCGGATCCGGCGCCGCCGGCCCGGCGCATGGCGGTGCTGGGCGCGGCCCTCGAGTTGTACGGCGCGCGCCGGATCGAGACGACGAAGGGACTGCTCAGCGAGCCCTTCACGACCGGGCAGGCGGCCAAGCTGCTGCGTGCCGGGCGCGCCCTGACCGCGGCCGGCGTGGCCGGGGCGGTGCTGGGGCGGCGCAGCCGGGTGGTGTCGGCGCTGTCCGGGCTCTCCCTGCTCGCGGCCTCGGCGCTGACCCGGTTCGGCATCTTCGACGGCGGCATGGCATCGGCGCGCGACCCCCGGTACACGGTGGTGCCGCAGCGATCCCGCCTCGCCGCAAAGATTGACAATCGTCAAAACGGGGAAACCTCGGGGGGTTAAGTCCGGGCACGCCGCCGACAGGAGGCCGTGATGGCGACGTCGAGCAACCCCAACCCGACCCGGGGCCGCTGGTGGATCGTGGTGGCCGCCGTCCTCGTGCAGCTCGCCCTCGGGGCGGTCTACGCGTGGAGCGTCTTCAACAAACCCCTGCAGGAGCAATTCGGCTGGAGCAAGACCGAGGCGGTGCTGCCGTTCGAGGTCGCGATCGGCACCATCTTCATCGGCAGCCTGATCGGCGGCCGCATCCAGGACCGGTACGGGCCGCGGCCGGTCGCGTTCGGCGGGGTCGCGCTCTACTCCCTCGGCACCATCCTCGCCTCGCTGGTGTCCTCGTCGGACGAGCTGTGGCTGCTCGTGCTCACCTACGGCGCGATGGGCGGGATCGGGCTCGGCGCGGCGTACATCACGCCGATCGCGATGCTCGCGAAATGGTTCCCCGACCGGCGCGGCCTGATCACCGGGATCGCGGTCGCCGGGTTCGGGTTCGGCGCGGTGGTGACCGCACCGGTCGCGAAGGCGCTGCTCGGCAACACCGACGACAAGCCCAGCGTCTTCCTGCCGCTGGGCATCGCGTACCTGATCGCCGGCGTCGTCGGCGCGGCGTTCTTCCGCAACCCGCCCGAGGGGTACGCGGTGCCGGGCTTCGTGCCGGCGGCGACCGGCAAGGCCGTCGCGGGTACCCGCGTGTACACGCTGTCCGAGGCGCTGCGCACCCGGCAGTGGTACATGCTGACCGCGATCCTGACCCTCAACGTGACCTGCGGCATCGGCTTCATCTCGCAGGCCGCCGACTCGGCCGAGGAGATCGCCGGGGTGGCGGCGACGACGGCCGCGACGATGGTCGGCGTGCTGGGCCTGTTCAACGGCGGCGGGCGCATCTTCTGGGCATGGCTGTCCGACCGGATCGGCCGCATGCCGGCGTTCCTCGGCATGCTGGGACTCCAGGCGATCTGCTTCGCGATCCTGCCGTTCGCCGCGGCGTTCGCCGTGTTCGCGATCCTGGCCGCGCTGATCTACCTGGCGTACGGCGGCGGTTTCGGCACGATGCCCGCCACCGCGGCGGACTACTTCGGCACCCCCAACGCCGGCGCCGTGTACGGCGCGATGATCGTCGCGTGGAGCATCGGCGGCGTGGTGGGACCGCTGCTGACGGCGGCGTTGTACGAGGCGAGCGACCAGAGTTACACGCTGCCGTTCCTGGTGCTGGCCGCCGTGGCGCTGGTGTCGCTGGTGCTGCCGCTGGTGACGAGGATGCCGTCGGCGCCGGCGACCGCGCCCGCCGCGGAGGAGACCGCTCCCCGATCCTGACCACGGCATCGAGCGGGCCGGCGATCGCCGGTCTATCGGATCTCCACGGTCACCTCGCCGGGCCGGGCCGGCCGCAGCTCCCCCACGATCGGGTGGCCGGGGATCTCCCCGGCCACCAGCAGTCCGCCCGACGTCTGGGCGTCCGCCAGTAGGAGAAGCTCCTCCTCGGCGACGCCGCCGGCGTCGAGGTGGGGACGCACCCAGTCCAGGTTGCGCCGGGTGCCGCCGCTGACGAAGCCGTCGGCCAGGGCCCGGCGGGCGTCCGGCAGGTACGGGACCGCCGCCGCGTCGATCCGGGCGGTGACGCCGCTGGCCCGGGCCAGCTTGTGCAGGTGGCCGAGCAGCCCGAAGCCGGTGACGTCGGTCGCGCAGGCCACGCCGGCCTTGAGCGCCGCCTCGGCGGCGTCCCGGTTGAGCGTGGTCATCGCCTCGACCGCCGCCGGGAAGACCTCGCCGGTCGCCTTGTGCCGGCTGTTGAGCACGCCGATGCCCAGCGGCTTGGTCAAGGTGAGCGGCACGCCGGCCGTGCCCGCGTCGTTGCGCATCAGCCGGGCCGGATCGGCGATGCCGGTCACCGCCATGCCGTACTTCGGCTCCGGGTCGTCCACGCTGTGCCCGCCGGCCACGTGGCAGCCGGCCTCCCGGGCGACGTCCAGCCCGCCCCGCAGCACCTCGGCCGCGAGCTCCATCGGCAGCAGGTCGCGGGGCCAGCAGAGCAGGTTCACCGCCACCACCGGCGTCCCGCCCATGGCGTACACATCGGAGAGCGCGTTGGCCGCGGCGATGCGCCCCCAGTCGTACGCGTCATCCACCACCGGCGTGAAGAAATCCGCCGTCGCCACGACGGCGGTCTCGCCGGCGATCCGCACGACGGCCGCGTCGTCGCCGTCGTCGAGACCGACCAGCAGCTCCCCCGTCCCGCGGGACGGGCCGCCGACCAGGCCCGAGACCACGGCCTCGAGCTCCCCCGGCGGAATCTTGCAGGCGCAGCCGCCGCCGTGCGCGTACCCCGTGAGCCGTTTGATCGTCATTCGTCTAGTGTGATGCCCGGAGGCGTTCAGGTGGCTGGTGCCCCTCCCGGTCTTCAAAACCGGTGCGGCCCGGCATCCGGGCCGGGCGGGTTCGATTCCCGTCCGCCTCCGCCAGCCCGCGGTCTCGTCCCGGCGGGACGCCGAGGTCAGACGGCGCGGAGCGCAGGCCGAAGCGAGCGTTGATACAGGCGACTCGCGGACGCCGCGGTCGCCTCGTCGGCGGGCAGGAGAACGATCAACTGCTGGGCGTCCACGGCCGGAAGTTCCAGGACTTCCCGGTTCCACCGCAGCTGATCGCCTTGCGGGTGGGCCATCGTCAGCGGCGCCCGGGCCGGCGGGATGTGGCGGTGCAGCCGCCGGGTGAACTCGGCGCCGGCCACGGCCACGAAGTCCGCCGTGAACCACTCGAAGGTTTCGGTCGAGGGCCCCAGCCACACGTTGAAGACCTGCTCGTCGGCGATCTGGTCCCAGTCGACCAGGGTGGTCCTCGCCCGCGGGTGGGTGAACACATATCGGGTGAGGTTGGGCTCGTCGGCGTCCAGCAGGCCGGTGTCGCGCATGACCGCGGCGAACCCGTCGGTGTGGGCGAGGATGTCACCGATCCGGTTGGTGACGAAGGCGACGCCGGGCTCCAGGAGGCCGAGGATCCGGACGACGGCCGGCCGCACGGTGCGCTCGGGCGGAGCCGGCCGGGCGTGCCCGGCGCAGGCGTCGCCGCTGATCTTGGCAAGATAGCCCAGATGCGTGCGTTCGGCCGCATCGAGTTGCAGCGCGCCGGCGAGGGCGTTGACGACGGAACGGGACGGGTTGTGGTCGCGGCCCTGCTCGATCCTGGTGAGGTATTCGACGCTGATCCCGGCCCGCGTGGCCAGCTCCGAGCGTCGTAGCCCCGGAGCGCGCCGTCGCTGGTGTGCCGCCAGCCCCAGATCCTCCGGCCGGAGGATGTCGCGCTTGGCCCGGACGAAGTCACCCAGCGGCGTACCCATGATGCCAGCCTACGACCCGGAACGCGCTGCCGAGAGGGCACAGGGTGGCCCTGCGGGGGCCAGCCTCGGCCCGGTCTGGCTGCCGGACCGGGAACGGCAGATCGTGGACGGCATGAGCGACAAGAGCAAACTCGTGATCATCATCGGTAGCGTCCGGGAGGGCCGGTTCGGACCGGTCGCCGCCGCCTGGACGGCGGACCAGGCCCGGGCGCACGGCGGCTTCGACGTCGAGGTCGTGGACCTGGCCGGCGTTGACATCCCGCTGGCCCTGCCCGCCACGCCCCCGAAGTTCGCCGGCGCCGGCTACCCCCGTCCGGAAAGCATGACGGAGCTCACCGGAAAGTTGACGGAGGCCGACGCGTTCGTCATCGTCACGCCCGAGTACAACCACAGCTATCCCGCGTCGCTGAAGGCGCTCATCGACTGGCACTTCACCCAGTGGAACGCCAAACCGGTGGCGTTCGTCAGCTATGGCGGCGCGGCCGGCGGGCGGCACGCGGTGCTGCACCTGGAGAACGTGCTCACCGAGCTGCACGCGGTGACCATCCGCGACGGGCTGGCTTTCGCCAACTACTTCACCGGCTGGCAGGACGGCACACCGGTCGATGCCGCCGCGGCCGGCCACGCCAAGACGCTTCTGGTGCAGCTCGCCTGGTGGGCAGAGGCTTTGCGGGCCGCTCGCGCCGCCGAACCGTACCCGGGTGGGGCGTGACGATCGGCGGACCGCTCCGTCCGGTTCTGCCGGTTCGGACGACGATCGGCGGACCGCTCCGCCGGCCGCCGGCTATACCCGGAACTGCGACGCCAGCTGCTGCAATTCGGTCGACATGCGGGCCACGTCCGCGGTGGCGATCTGCGACTGGGTGACCCCCTCGGTCGTGGTCTGCGCCGCGGTCGCGACGCCCTGCACGCTGCGTGCGATCTCGGTGGCCCCGGTGGCCGCCTCGGAAATGTTTCGCCCGATCTCCTGCGTGGTTGCGGTCTGCTCCTCGACCGCGGCCGCGATCGTCGTCTGGAACTGGTCGATCCGGGCGATGACCTCGGAGATCGCGGCGATGGCGGCGACCGCGTTCGAGATGTCGCTCTGGATGGAGCTGATCCGCTGGCCGATGTCGTCGGTGGCCTTCGCGGTCTCCTGCGCCAGGTCCTTGACCTCGGACGCCACCACCGCGAAACCTTTCCCGGCCTCGCCGGCCCGGGCCGCCTCGATCGTCGCGTTCAGCGCCAGCAGGTTCGTCTGCTCGGCGATCGACGTGATCACCTTGATGACGTTGCCGACCTCCTCCGACGACCGGCCCAGCTCGGTCATCGTGTTGCTCGCCGTCTGGGCGGACTCCACCGCCTGCGCCGCGACCTGGGCGGCGTCGGTGGCGTTGCGGGCGATCTCGCTGATCGACGCGGTCATCTCCTCGGAGCTCGCGGCGACCGTCTGCACGCTGGTGGAGACCTCCTCGGCCGAGCTGGAGACCATCTGCGCCTCGGCGGAGGCCTGGTCGGCGGCGCTGCTGATCTCGCGGCTGGTGGCGGACAACTCCTCCGCGCTGGACGCCAGTGTGACCGCGGTCGCGGTGAAGGCCTGCACCACCTCACGCGTACGGGCGTTGGCCCGGTCCAGCGCCTGGGCCATCCGGCCCAGCTCGTCGCGCGAGGGCACGCCCGCCACGCGGGTCAGGTCACCCTCCGCGACATGATCAAGAACATCCGACACCGTACGCAGCGGGCGCAGCACCATCTGGGTCACGCTCCACGCCAGGGCCAGCCCGATCAGCAACCCGGCCACCAGGATCACGATGACTGTGGTGCGTGCGCCGGTGTAGCTGGACTTCGCGTCGGCTAGCACCGACGCGGCGTCGTCCTGCTCGGCCTGGCTCGCCTCGTCCAGCGCGCTCATCGCTTGATCGGTCAGCGGGGCGGTCTGCCCGGCGAGGACCGCGACCGCCGCGGCGTTGTCGTTGGCCTCGGCCGCCGGCATCAGCTTGGTGTCGCGGGCGTCGCGAAACTGGGCCAGGATCGAGGTGAACTGTTCCATGGCCGCCCGGTCGGCCGCTTCGGCGCTGTAGAGCTTGGCGGCCGCGTCGATCTCCGCGTCGGTGGCCCGCATCTTCTCCTGGACCTGCTTGGTCGCGGCGTCGTCGGCGGCCAGCACCGCGTCACGCATCTGGATCCGCGACTCTTGCATGAGGAACCGCACCTTGGCGAGGTCGATCGAGGGCAGCATGCTGCCGGACGCGATCGCCTGACCTTTGCCGTAGACGCCGGCCAGGCTGACGATGGAGACCACGCCGACCACGGTGGCGGCGGCCGCCAGCACCAGGACGATCGACGCGATCTTCACTCCCGTGCGGGCGTCAGCCACGAACGACAGCCCGCCCCGGTCACTTTGCGTCATGCGCACCTCGAAACCTCGCGTGGAGAACGACTCGATCATCAGAAGCGCATAGTCGGCGAAACGGGAAGACCGATTTTCTGCACCCGAAAAACAACCGGGATACGCTGCGACCGTGGCGGAGATGCGGCGGTGCCCGCGCTGCGGGCACCCGACCCGGGCCGACCGGATGGTCAAGGGGTTCGGCCGGGAGTGCGCCGTGCAGCTGGGCCTGGTCGGCCGGTCGGTCGACGTCGGGCACGAGGGCCCCGACCTGCTCGACGTCCTGCGTGACCAGACCGACGACGCCTGCGACGGCGCCGACCGGCCGGCCGACCGCTGATCCCCGCACGGTTTCGCGGCCGCCCGCCCCCGTTTTCGCGGCCCGTCCGCCACCGTTTCGCGAGCCGCCCACCTTTCGCGAGTCGTTTCCCGACCCGGCCAGGGCGACGGTGCGCCGCGAACGCTCGGGCCGCGCCACGAGCACTCGGCCGCGGGCACTTGGCCGGGATCACGGCACCGGGGGCTACGGCTCCAGGTCGAGCGCAGCCTGGAACGAGCCGTCCATGAGGAACGGCACCGACTGGTGCTCGTGGACGACCAACCAGCGCCCGTCGATCCGGCGCAGGCCGCGGGTCACCCGGTACCACAGCGTGAACGACTCGTCCGACCCCTTCGGCGTCGCCGACATCGAGTCGATGCTGGTTGCGAACGCCACGTCGCCGTCCGCCGTGATCTCCAGGCGGGTCACCTCGTACCGCGGCGGCGCCTCGAAGCCGGTCAGCCACTCCTCGGTCGGCTTCGGGTCGTGACCGTCGGCCGGCCCGCCCAGCTGCGGCGCCAGGGTGTACTCCACCACCTCGGGGGCGTTGTGCCGCTGGAATCCGGCCACGTCGCCGGCCTGCAACCGCTCGGCCCGGGCCAGAATGACGTCCCTGATCTCGTGCATGTCGTCCTCCTCGTCAGAAACTTTCCGCGGGGACGTCGAAACTGTGCCGCCGGTTTCGACATCCTGGTGAACTTCGGCATCCGGCGAGCTTCGGCAACCGGCCGAGCCGGGACCGCCGGGCGGGCCTGGACAATCGCGAACGAGGGAGAAACATGAAGTACCTGATTCTCATCCAGTCGAATCCGCGCAGCCTCGCCGCCTGGGAGAGCATGTCCGACGACGAGCGGATGGCGTTCGGCCGCGACCACCTGCGGCTCTCCGACGAGATGGCGGACGCCGGCGTGCTGGTCGCCTCCGAGGGCCTGGCCGACCCGTCGCTCGCCAAGTGGGTCTCGGTCCGCGACGGCCGCACGATCCCGTCGGACGGGCCGTTCGCCGAGGTCAAGGAGCATCTGGCCGGCTTCTACCTGATCGACTGCGGGTCGATGGACGACGCCGTCGCGTGGGCCGCCAAGGTTCCCGACGCGAAATACACCGAGGTGGAGGTGCGCCCGGTGCTCGACATGAGCGGATGGGAGTTCTGATCGGCGTGGAGGACCTGCTGCGTACCGCCGCGCCGCAGGTCCTGGCGGCGGTGGCCCGGCGCTACGGCGACTTCGACGCCGCCGAGGACGCCGTGCAGGAGGCGCTGCTCGCGGCCGCCCGCCAGTGGCCCGCCGAGGGCGTTCCGGACGACCCGCGGGCCTGGCTGATCAGGGTGGCGTCCCGGCGGCACATCGAGGCGGTGCGCAACGAGCAGGCGCGCCGGCGCCGGGAGGCGATTCCCCCGGATCCACCCCCATGCGTACGGGGTGACGACGAGCTCACCCTGCTCCTGCTGTGCTGCCATCCCGCGCTGACCCCGCCGGCCCAGGTCGCGCTGACCCTGCGGGCGGTCGGCGGCCTGACCACGGCCGAGATCGCGCGGGCGCTGCTCGTCCCGGAGCCGACCGTCGGACAGCGGATCAGCCGGGCCAAGCAGCGGATCCGCGCCGCCGGCGGCCGGTTCGTGCTGCCGTCCACCGGCGAGATCGGGGAGCGGCTGCCCGGCGTACGCAATGTCCTGTATTTGATCTTCAACGAGGGGTCGACCGCGAGCTCGGGCCGGTCGCTGCATCGGGTGGAGCTGTCCACCGAGGCGATCCGCCTGACCCGGCAGCTGCGCGACCGGCTGCCGGACGACGGCGAGGTGGCCGGCCTGCTCGCGTTGATGCTGCTCACCGACGCGCGGCGGCCGGCCCGCACGCGCGCGGACGGGATGCTGGTCCCGCTGGCCGAGCAGGACCGCTCGCGATGGGACGCCGCGAAAATTTCCGAGGGCGTCGCGCTCATCACCGACGCGCTGGCCCGCTACCCGGTCGGGCCGTTCCAGGTGCAGGCCGCGATCGCCGCCGTCCACGACGAGGCGCCGTCCGCCGCCGCGACCGACTGGCCGCAGATCCTGCAGCTGTACCGCCTGCTGGAGGCGCTGGCGCCCGGCCCGATGGTGACCCTCAACCGCATCGTGGCGCTGGCCGAGGTGGACGGGCCGCTCGTGGGCCTGCGGGCGCTGCGGGCCGCGGGGCCGCCGGGACACCACCGGGTCGCGGCCGTGCGCGCTCATCTGCTGGAACGAGCGGGGTCGCTCGAGGCCGCGCGCGAGGAATACCGGACGGCCGCGAAACTGACGCTGAGCCTGCCCGAGCGGCGATACCTGGAATCCCACGCCGCGAAACTTTCCTGACAGCTCGCCATTGTCGTCGACGGCACGCCCGCGACGGCGTACACCTGGCTTATGTCGCAATGGAAAGAAGTGCTTGACGAGGCGGCGCGGTACGCCACCGGATACCTCGACGATCTGCCCGAGCGGCGGGTGGGCAGCGGCGCGACGCTGGCCGAGCTGCGGGAAACCCTCGGCGGAAAGTTGCCGGAGCAGGGCGAGAATCCGCGGGAGGTCATCGCCGCGCTCGCCCGGCACGCCGATCCGGGCATCGTCGCGTCGTCGAGCGGGCGGTTCTTCGGCTTCGTGATCGGTGGCGCCACGCCGGCCGCCCTCGCCGCCGACTGGCTGACCTCGGCCTGGGATCAGAACGCCGGGCTCTACGTGATCGGCCCGGCGGCCAGTGTGGTCGAGGAGACCGCCGGACGATGGCTCGCCGACCTGCTCGGGCTGCCCGCGGGGGTGTCGGCCGGGTTCGTGACCGGGGCGCAGATGGCCAACTTCACGGGCCTGGCGGTCGCCCTGCACGAGGTCCTCGGCAGGGCCGGCTGGGATGTCGCCGAGCGGGGGCTGTGGGGCGCGCCGCCGGTGCGGGTGCTCGCCGGGCAGGGCCGGCACGGCACGATCGACCGGGCGCTACGCTTCCTCGGCGCGGGCACCGGCGCCATCGTCGAGATCGAGATGGACGATCAGGGGCGGATGCTGCCGTCGGCGCTGCGGGCGGCCCTCGCGGACGGCCCGGCCATCGTCTGCGCGCAACTGGGCAACGTGAACAGCGGCGCGCTCGACCCGGTCGGCGAGATCTGCGACCTCGCCCACGAGCGCGGCGCCTGGGTGCATGTCGACGGCGCGTTCGGCCTGTGGGCGGCGGCGAGCCCCCGGCTGCGCGGGCTCGTCGAGGGTGTGGCGAAGGCCGACTCGTGGGCCACCGACGCGCACAAGTGGCTCAACGTGCCCTATGACTCGGGCTTGATCTTCTGCGCGCACCCCGGCGCGCACCGGGCCACCATGGGCGCCCGGGCCGGCTATCTCGTGCACGGCGCCGACGGTGAGCGCGACGCCCTCGACTACGGGCCTGAGCACTCGCGGCGGGCGCGGGGCTTCGCCGTGTACGCGGCGTTGCGCGCCCTCGGCCGGGACGGGGTCGCCGACCTGGTCGACCGGTGCTGCGCGCTGGCAACGCGGTTCGCCGAGCGGCTCGCGGCCTCCGGCAAGGTGGAGATCCTCGGCGACGTGGTGCTCAACCAGGTGCTGGTCCGGGTGCCGGGCGAGGACGCGAGCACCCGGGAGCTGATCGACCGCGTCCAGCGCGACGGCACCTGCTGGATGAGCGGCACGACCTGGCAGGGACAGGCGGCCATGCGGATCTCGGTGTCGAACTGGTCGACGACGGAGGAGGACGTGGACCGCTCGGTCGCCGCGATCGTTTCGCTGATCCCCGGCTGAATTTCCGCGCCGGCCCTCTTCCCCACCCCCGGCCGAAACGTGGTGAGCCGCACCGGGGGAAGGCCGCGGTGCCGAATGGCTCCATTTCTCCGCCGGGCCGAAACTTACTGCGGGCCGGGACGCCTTCGCGGGCCGAGAGCTCTCCGCGGGCCGGGGCTACTCCGCGGGCCGGGGCTACTCCGCGGGCCGGGACTGCTCCGCGGGCCGGGCGGAAACGGCGACCGGCAGGATCGTGCGGCTGCGGCCCGGCCGCGGGTAGGCCTCGGCCGCCGCGGCGAGGCGCACCGCGTGGTCGCGCTGCTTCTGCCAATGCCCGTACAGCGCGCCGCGCCGCGACAGCCGATCCACCTCGCTGATCGTCTCGGGGCTTACGTCGCCGGGCGGCGCGTCCCGCCACGGCGTGCCGGGCAGCGGCATGAACGTGTGCGCGTGGATCCGCGCGCCCAGATCGGCGAGCTCCCGCGCCAGCGCGAGCGACGCGTCCACGTCGGCCCGGTCCTCCCCCGGCATACCGAAGATCATGTCCACGTTGATCTGGAAGCCTTCCTCGACGCCGAGCCGCACCGCCCGCCGTACCTCGTCCACGCCGTGGCCGCGCTTGGCCGCCTCGAGCACCAGGTCGGAGCCGGACTGCGCGCCCACGATGATGTTGGTGTTGGCGCAATATTTCCGGACCAGCCGCAGCGCTTCGCGGCTGACGTGCTCCGGCCGGATCTCGCTCGGGAACGATCCGAAGAAGACCCGCCCGTCCGGCCCGATCCCCTCCTTGCAGGTGGCCAGCAATTCCTCGACGCCGGCGAGGTCCGGCTCGTCCGTCTGGGTGCCGTAGGAAAGCGCCGTGGGCGTGATGAACCGGACGTCGCGCAAACCCCGCGCCCGCATCCGGTCGACGTGCCACCGGACATTTTCCACGCTGCGATGCCGGAACTTCGCCGAGAACATGAAGGGGGTTTGGCAAAATCTGCAGGTGTAGACGCAGCCGCGGGTGATTTCGAGGGCGTTGAACTTGTTCCACTTGAGGGCGAAGCCCGGGAAGTCGTCGAGGGGGCGTTGTTTCGCCTTGCCCGTCCGGACGACATGCCCGGATTCATCGCGATAGGCAAGCCCGACGATGCCCGCCGGATCCCCCTTGGCGTCGACCAGGCTCAGCAGCGTCGACTCGCCCTCACCGACCGCCGCCACGTCCCACCCGGCGTCCAGTGTCTGCACCGGCTCGGCGGTCGCGTGCACTCCCCCGGCGATGTGGGTGACGTTCGGCCCGTCCGCCAGCGCCCGGATCCGCCCCAGCTCCTCGGCGAGCGCCGCAGCATCCGGCGAATAGAACGACCACAACACGAGCACGCGGGTGCCGCCGGCCGCCCGGATGTGCTCAATCGTCTGCTCGACACCCGCACCGAAGCGCACCTCGTACCGGGTGTCGGTCTCGTGCTCCCCGAGCGCGCCGAGCAGCACGTGAAGGCCGTACGTGACCGCCTTGCGGTAACGCAGCACCAGGACGAGGTCGAGCCCATCAGCCATGCGGCGATTCTGCCAGCCTCAGCCAGAGCCCCTCCCCGGCCGCCCGCTCGCCACGATTCCCGAACGCTGTTCACGCCAGCCGCTGTCATTGCTGATCGTCGCCGTCGACGCGCCGCCGGACACGCGGCCGACACGCTGGTCTTGAGCGTGTCCGCGGAACCGGCACCTGGGTGTGATCGTGACCAGGGCGGATTCTGACGTTTGCACGCCGGCACTGGTTGCTGTGACAGTGACCCGTACGTGCCCGGTCCTGGCCGCGGTCAGGACTCCCGACGGGGTGACGCTCGCTCCGGCGGTGTTGGTGTCCATCGGGGCGATCTGGTAGCTGTACGTCGTTGCCGGGTCGGCCGGGACCACGCTCGCGGACAGCTTCGTCCCCGAGGATGCCTGGTCGAGCGTCATTTTCCGGTCACCGAAGTCGACCCGCGACGTGTACGCGTTCGGGAACGCCGAGCCGGTGGCGTCCGGTGCGCCGGAGGTCACCACGACCGGGAACGTGGCCGACTTGCTCTCCCGGTTGGCGGTGGCCTTGGCCGTGATCAGGACGGCGCCCTCGGTCACGGGCTTGACGGAGCCGCTGGCGTCGACCGTCGCGACCGCCGGGTTGGAGGAGGTGTACTTCACCTTGAGGGCCCGATCGGAAAGATCCCAGAACGTCATGTCGTGCCTGGTGACCGACAGTTGGGCGTTGATCCGGTTGTCGGGGGTGTCCAGGCTCAACTCGGTGCCGTCCGGCTGGGCCGAGACCACCTCGACGCCGGCCGTGCGGTGCCCGGTCACCCGCAGGCTCACCGACTTCAGATCCGCGTCGGCCGAGCTCGGACCGGCCAGGATGGTCCACTCGCCCGTGGGGAACACCTTTCTGTGCTTCACGTCGTCCCAGAACCACAGGTCACCGGCGCCGATGGTGACCTTCACCCGCTGGGAAGTCCCGGCGATCAGGCCGCTCTTGACGAAACCCTTCAACTGCTTGAGCGGGCGCTGGTTCCCATCGGCCCCCTTCGGAGCTCTCGCGTAGACCTCCACGACAGCCTTGCCCGGGCGGTTGGCGAACCGGTTCGACACCGGCACCGAGACCGTCACCGCATCGTCGGGAGTGATCTTCGAAGAGGACAGCCTCGGGGCGCCGTAGACGAACGGCGAGTACGACAGACCTTGACCGAACACATAGTGGGGAGCCGCGCAACCGGGACCGACCTGGTAGTAGAGGTACGTCCGGCCGCACTTGGCGCCTTCCGCCTTGGTCATCCGGTAGTCCTCGATCGCGCGGTCCGGAGCGGCCGCCGGCCCGAGTTGTGCGTCGACATCGGAGTACCAGGTCAGCGGCAGCTTGCCCGAGAAGTTGGCCACGGCGGCACGCCCGTCCTCGAGCGTCACCGCGTCGTTGAACAGCAGCTCGGCCATCGCCTTGCCCTGGTACATGCCGTTGAAGGACGACCAGACGATCGCCCCCACGCTCGGCAGATCCTTGAACGCGCTGACGTCGACCATGGTCTTGGCCTGGATCCACACCACGATCTTCTTGCCGTACTTCCGGGCGAGCGGGGCGATCGAGTCCCGGATCAGCTCGGCCTGCATGCGTGGCATGACGACCGTGGCGCGGTCCGTGCCCTCGCCGCCGTCGTTGTTCCGGTGACCGACGACCACCACGACGTTGTCCGCCTGTGAGATCTGGTATTCGGCGGTCGCCGCGTCCGTTACGGGATCGCAGGGGCTGCTGGCGCACACCGAGGTGGTGATCGCGGTGCCATCGGCGTTGAGGACGTCGGGGAACGCCGCCAGATGGCTGGAGAGGAACGGCGTGGTGGAGCCCGCGGTCACGGCCGACGCGGATGACCCCGTCCGCTCGGCCAACGCCTGGGCGAAGGTGGTGTTGACCGCCGTGGGCCCGGAGTAGGAGCCGGACTGGAACGCGTTGAGGGAGTCCACGTGCCCCAGCGCGACCGTCTTGCCGGTCGCCGCGCCCGCGAACGGGAGCGTTCGGCCGGCGTTCTTCAGCAGCACCGGCGCCTCGAGGGCAGATTCGTGCGCGACCGCGCGGTGCGCCGGCGAAGCCAGCTTGACATCAGGATCGCCGGCCGCCGACAGCGAGTAGGACTCACTGTTCCACGGGACCGAGGCGACGGGATCGAACTCGCCCAGCTGGAACCGCGCGGTGAAGGCGCGGACGAGCGCGATGTCGACGTCGGCCTCGCTGATGAAGCCTTGGCTCTGCGCCGCCGGGAGTCCGGTCGCCGTGGGGTAGTCACCACCCGAGCAGTCGAGATCGGTGCCGGCCTTGAGCGCCCAGGCGTTGCCGAGGGTCTTGCTGATCTGCATCTGACCGCCCAGTTGGACGGGCTGCCAGGAGTGTCCTTGCGTCCCGGTTCCGTACACGCGGGTGATCGCATCGCAGTCGGAGACGACGTAACCGTCGAAGCCGTACGACCGGCGCAGCATGGTCTCGAGGGAGTACCGGCTCGCGGCGGCCGGCGTCCCGGGAGTACCGCCGGGGGTGGCATTGTCGCGCGGGCTCCACCGGGTCGGGTAGCTCGCGGCGGACGGGTAGTCCCTCGTGTAGTCCTCCACCACGGAGAGGGCGTTGTAGGCGGCCATCAGCGACCGCGCGCCCGCCTTGCCGGCCGAGGCTCCGAAGGGCGGCAGGAAGTACTCGTGCATCGAACGCTCGGTGAAGTTCGACGTGCCGAAGTTGCGGTTCGCCTCGGAGTTGTTGGCCAGGTAGTGCTTCGGCGTGGCGACCGCCTGAACGTAGTCGTGCGCCCGGGTGGGAATCGTGTCGGGACGCGACACGGTGTCGCCCTGCAAACCTGTCACGAAGGCGCCGGCCACCTGGCCGGCCAGGTAGGGATCCTCGGTGTACGACTCGTCCGCCCGCCCCCACCGGGGATCGCGGTTGAGGTTCTGGTTCGGCGACCAATAGGTCAAGCCGTGACAGGCGCCACCGACGGGGCCGGGATTCGCCACCCCCGGCGGGCAGGACGTGTTGTAGGTGACGCGGGCTTCGTCAGCGATACCGCCGGCGATCTCCCGGGTGATGGCCGGGTTCCACGTCGATGCGATCGAGGTGCTCTGCGGATACTGCGTGTAGTTGTTGTTGCCGGGGACGGTCGGGAAGTAGATCCCGTGATTCGCCTCTGCCCAGTAGCCGTACGACTTTACGCCGAGGCGCTCGATCGCCGTCGGCTTCGGGCGCCAGGTCGCATGCGGCTGCATCGCTATGAGCTGGTCGTACTTCTCCTCCAGCGTCATTCGCGAGACCAGGTCGGCCGCACGGACACTGAATGGCAGCGAGGTGTTCCTGTACGCCGGCGTGCCGCCGGCGGACGCCGGAGCCGGCCGCACGAACCCGCCGAGCGAGCCCACGGCCACCGCCCACGCCAGCCCGAACGCCAAGAACCCGCGCCCTGGACTCCTGGAGCCTCTACCGTGCCCCTTCCGTCGCGGGGGCACAGAACCGGTCTTCACCATGTGAAGGTCTCCCCTGTCCAAGGTGGCTGAGCCGGCCAGCTCAAGATAGATCGGCGTCGATCGGCCAGCAAAACTATAACGGTTGCGCAAAGGGTTTGGCAGGAGGAAGGTACGGCCTCGGCGGGAGTGCGGGACAGCTTTCGATTCACATGGTGCCGAAGCCGAGGCGGGAGCCGTACACCTGGCTGTCGTCGAAGCTGTACTCGAGCGTGGAGTTCACGTCGACAACGCCGGCGACCTCGCGGCACAGGCGGGCGGCGAGATCGGCGGACGACCAGCGGTCGACCTTGCCGGTGAGCGTGACGACGCCGTCGACGACGGCCACCACGACGGTCTCGGCCTCCTCGGACAGGAACCGGTCCAGGACTCCGGTGCGGATGTCGGCGAGGATCTCGTCGTCCGGGCGCAGGTGCACCTTGAGCAGGTCGCCACGGGTCACGATGCCGATCAGCCGGCCGCGCTCGTCGACCACCGGGAGGCGCTTGACGCCCTCGCGGTCCATCGTCCGGGCCGCCGCTGTGATGGACGTGTCGGCCGTGACGACGACGGGCGGGGCGCTCATCAGCTCGGCGGCGGCGCCGGCCCGGGAGCGGCGGCGCTCGTCGCGGCGGCGGGGGCCGTCGAAGATCCGGGGTTCCGCGTCGCCGGCGTACTCGATCTTGCGGAGCAGGTCGGCCTCGGAGACGACGCCGAGCACGTGGCCGGCCTCGTCGATCACCGGGACGGCGCTGATCCGGTGCTCGGTCAGCAGGTCCACCATGGTGCGGTAGGAGGTGGCCCGATCGACCGACACGACTCGGGGGGTCATCACGTCACGTACGGTCCAGGTCTGCATTTTTGCGGTCGCCTCCTTCGGCGGTTGCTGAGTCGACGGTAGGACTGCGCCGGATGGCGCCGGCAGGGTCCGGGGACCCTGCCGGGAGGGACGTTCAGCGGGACAGCACGACCTTGAGCGCGCCGGTCCGGGCGGGGTCGGCGAAGACGTCGTACGCCTGCATGAAATCGCCGATGCCGAAGCGGTGCGTGACCATGTGGCCGAGGTCGAGTTGCCCGGCGACCAGCATGTCGAGCAGCTTGGGCGTGGAGTACGTGTCGACCAGCCCGGTCGTGATCGTGACGTTGCGGATCCACAGGTCTTCCAGGTGCAGCGTGACCGGCTTGCCGTGCACGCCGACGTTGGCGAGATGGCCGCCCGCCCGGACGAGCGTGGCGCACAGCTCGAACGTCTGCGGGGTGCCGACCGCTTCGATCACCACGTCCGCGCCCAGGCCGCCGGTCACGGACCGGACCGCCGCCAGTGGGTCCTCCGTGCCGGCCAGGACGGTGATGTCCGCGCCGAACAGCTTCGCGGCCTGCAGGCGGCTCTCCGCCTTGTCGATCACGATGACGTGCGCGGGCGAGTACAGCCGCGCGGTGAGCACGGCGGCGAGCCCGATCGGGCCGGCGCCGACGATCGCCACCGTGTCGCCGGGCCGCACGCCGCCGTTGAGCACGCCGACCTCGTACGATGTGGGCAGGATGTCGGCGAGCAGCACGGCCGCCTCGTCGCTCACCTGGTCCGGCAGCTTGTACGTGGACAGGTCGGCGAACGGGATCCGGGCCAGCTCGGCCTGGACGCCGTCGACGCGGTGGCCGAGGATCCAGCCGCCACCGCCGAGGCACTGGCCATAGGCGCCGTCCCGGCAGTAACGGCAGATGCCGCACGCCGAGATGCAGGACGCGAGCACCCGGTCGCCGGGCGCCAGGCCCGCGACGCCGCTGCCGACCTCGACGACCGTGCCCACGGCCTCGTGACCGAGGACCCGGCCGGGCTCGACGGCGGGCACGTCGCCGCCGAGAATGTGCAGGTCGGTGCCGCAGATGGTGACAGCGTCGACCCGGATGACGGCGTCCCGCGGGTCGCGGATGACCGGGTCGGGGATCTCGGTCCAGGACCTGCTGCCCGGACCGCCGTAGACAAGTGCCTTCATGGTGGCCTCACTTCCGATCGGTTGCCTTTCCCTGCCACGCTGGCCCGGCCGATCCGGCGCCGGTAGGGACCTGCGCCCCGGTCGGCGGGGCCGGTGGGCCCAGGCCGCGGGGCCGGCCGGGCAGGACGCCGATGCGCCCCGCCCGCCCGGGACGTACGGCCCTACTGAGCGACCGGGCGCGGGGTTAGCAACGAAGCATGGGCAAATACGTTTATGACTTCATCGAAGGCAACAAGGACCTCAAGGACCTGCTCGGCGGCAAGGGCGCGAACCTCGCCGAGATGACCCGGATGGGGCTGCCGGTCCCGCCGGGATTCACGATCACGACCGAGGCGTGCCAGGAGTACCTGCACACCCGCAGCATGCCCGCCGGGCTGCTCGCCGAGGTCGAACACCACCTGCGGCAGATGCAGACCCGGATCGGGCGGACCTTCGGCGACCCGAAGGATCCGCTGCTGCTCTCGGTGCGCTCGGGCGCGAAGTTCTCCATGCCGGGCATGATGGAGACGATCCTCGACATCGGGCTCAACGACGCCGGCGTGGCCGGGCTCGCCGCGCGGAGCGGCGGCGACGAGCGGTTCGCGTGGGACTCCTACCGGCGGCTGATCCAGATGTTCGGCCGGACCGTCTTCGACGTGCCGGGCGAGGACTTCGACGCCGCCCTCGCGCACGCCGGCCCCGACCCGGGCGCCGAGCAGCTGCGCGAGCTCGTCGACGCGTACAAGAAAGTTTTCCACACCCACACCGGCCGGGAATTCCCGCAAGCCGTGCACGAGCAGCTGTTCCTCGCGATCGGCGCGGTCTTCCGCTCGTGGAACTCCGAGCGGGCCGTGCTGTACCGCCGGCAGGAGCGCATCCCGCCGGATCTGGGCACCGCGGTCAACGTGATGGCGATGGTGTTCGGCAACCGCGGCGACGACTCCGGCACCGGCGTGGCGTTCACCCGCGACCCGGCGACCGGGCGGCGCGGCGCCTACGGCGACTACCTGCGCAACGCGCAGGGCGAGGACGTGGTCGCCGGCGTCCGCAACACCGTCGGCCTGGACGCCATCGAGCCGGCGCTGCGCGGCGAGCTGCTGTCCATCATGGAGCGTCTCGAACAACGCTACCGCGACCTGTGCGACATCGAGTTCACCATCGAGAACGGCAAGCTGTGGATGCTGCAGACCCGGGTCGGCAAGCGCACCCCGGCCGCCGCTTTCGTGATCGCCGCGCAACTTGTCGACGAGGGCACCATCACCCTCGACGAGGCGCTGCGACGGGTCACCGGCGAGCAACTCGCCCAGCTCATGTTTCCGAGTTTCGACGAAAGCACCGCTCCCCCGCCGCTGACCACCGGCGTGCCCGCCTCCCCGGGCGCCGCGGCCGGCGCGATCGTCTTCGACTCGGCCGCCGCGGCCGCCGCCAAGGGCCCGGTCATCCTGGTGCGCCGGGAGACCAACCCGGACGACCTGCCCGGCATGATCGCCGCCCAGGGGATCCTCACCTCCCGCGGCGGCAAGACCTCGCACGCCGCCGTCGTCGCCCGCGGCATGGGCAAGACCTGCGTCTGCGGCGCCGAGGAGCTGCGGATCGAGAGCGACAAGCTCACCGTCGGCGGCCGCACCCTGCGCGCCGGCGACATCATCTCGATCGACGGCACCACCGGCCGGGTCTACGCCGGGACGGTCCCGGTCCGCCCGTCGCGGGTGGTCCGCTACTTCGAGGGCGAGCTGACCGCGCACGGCGACCCGCTGCTCTCCGCGATCGAGCGCCTGATGATCCACGCGGACCACCGGGCCCGGCTCGGCGTGCACGCGAACGCCGACACCGCCGGCGACGCCGCCCGCGCCCGCCGGTTCGGCGCCACCGGCGTGGGGCTGTGCCGCACCGAGCACATGTTCCTCGGCGACCGCAGAGTGCTGATCGAACGCCTCATCCTGGGTGACGACGACGCGCTCGCGACGCTGCTGCCCTTGCAACGCACCGATTTCGAGAAACTTTTCGCGGCCATGGACGGCCTGCCGGTCACCGTGCGCCTGATCGATCCGCCGCTGCACGAGTTCCTGCCGCCGCTGGAGGAGCTGACCGCCCGGGTGGCCCGCGCCACCGCGCTCGGCGAGGATCCCGGCCGCGACGGGGTGCTGCTCGCGGCCGTGCGCCGCATCCACGAGCAGAACCCGATGCTGGGCCTGCGCGGCGTACGCCTCGGGCTGGTCGTCCCCGGCCTGTTCGCGATGCAGGTGCGCGCCATCGCGGAGGCCGCGGCGGCGCGGGTCGCCGCCGGCGGCGACCCCCGGCCGGAGATCATGGTTCCGCTGGTCGGCGCCGTTCAGGAGCTGGAGATCGTACGGGCCGAAGCCGAGTCGATCCTGGCATCGGTGCCCAGCGCGCCCCCGATCCGGATCGGCACGATGATCGAGGTGCCCCGGGCGGCGCTCACCGCCGCTCAGATCGCCGGCGCCGCCGAGTTCTTCTCGTTCGGCACCAACGACCTGACCCAGATGACGTGGGGCTTCTCCCGCGACGACGTCGAGGGCGCCTTCTTCGGCCGCTACCTCGGGCTCGGCATCTTCGCCGTCTCCCCGTTCGAGACCCTCGACGCCGACGGGGTCGGCGAGCTCGTCCGCATCGCCGTCGAGCGCGGCCGCGCCACCCGGCCCGAGCTGACCATCGGCGTCTGCGGCGAGCACGGCGGCGACCCCGCCTCGGTCCGGTTCTTCCACGACGCCGGCCTGGACTACGTGTCCTGCTCGCCGTTCCGGGTGCCGATCGCCCGCCTCGAGGCCGGCCGCGCGGCGGTGACCGGCACGGGCGGATCGGACAGCCGATGAGCCGGACACCAACCGGCGGACCGGCCGCGGCCACCCGGCCCGGCCGGTCCCGCGCGTGAAGGACCTTCGGCCCTGATCATGCGGCCCGGATCGGACCAGGCTGGGAGGGGAAGACGAAGGAGAGAACATGGACGCCTGGCGCGGATTTCACGGCGACGGCTGGCGCGACACCATCGATGTCGCCCGTTTCATCCACGACAACCTCGAGCCGTACGGCGGCGGACCGGAATTTCTCGCCGGTCCCACCGACCGCACCGGGCGGATCTGGCGGCAGCTGCAACGGATGTTCGCCGAGGAACGACGCCGCGGCATCTACGACGTCGACGCGCACACGCCCTCGACGATCACCTCGCACGCGCCCGGCTACATCGACCGCGACCACGAGCTGATCGTCGGGCTGCAGACCAGCGCGCCGCTGCGCCGGGCGATCATGCCGAGCGGCGGCCTGCGGATGGTGCAGAACGGCCTCGCCGCGTACGGGTACAGCCTCGACTCCACCGTGCGGACGATCTTCAGCCAGTACCGCAAGACGCACAACGACGGCGTCTTCGACGCGTACCCGGCGGACGTGAAGGCGGCCCGGCGCGCGCACCTCATCACCGGACTGCCCGACGCGTACGGCCGCGGCCGGATCATCGGCGACTACCGCCGCGTCGCCCTCTACGGGGTGGATCGGCTCATCGCCGAGCGGCAAGCGGTCAAGGCGGCGCTGGACGACCGGCTCTCGGCCGAGGACGTCGTCCGGGACCGGGAGGAGCTGGCCGAGCAGATCCGGGCCCTGGAAGACCTGCGGTACATGGCCGACCGGTACGGCTACGACATCTCGGGCCCGGCCACGACCGGCCGCGAGGCGATCCAGTGGCTGTACTTCGCGTACCTCGCGGCGGCCAAGGAGCAGAACGGCGCCGCCATGTCGCTGGGCCGCACCGCCTCCTTCGTCGACGTCTTCCTGCAGCGCGACATCGCCGAGGGCACGCTCACCGAGGAACGGGCGCAGGAGCTCGTCGACGACTTCGTCATCAAGCTGCGGATCGTCCGGTTCCTGCGGACGCCGGAGTACGACCAGCTGTTCTCCGGCGACCCGACGTGGGTGACCGAGGCGCTGGGCGGCATCGGCTGCGACGGGCGGCCGCTGGTCACCCGCACCAGCTTCCGGTACCTGCAGACGCTGTACAACCTGGGCCCGGCCCCGGAGCCCAACCTCACCGTGCTCTGGTCGCCGGCACTGCCCGACGGGTTCAAGCGGTTCTGCGCCCAGGTGTCGATGGACACCAGCGCCATCCAGTACGAGAACGACGAGCTGATCCGGCCGGCGTACAGCGACGACACCGCGATCGCCTGCTGCGTCTCGGCGATGCGGGTGGGCAAGGACATGCAGTTCTTCGGCGCCCGCGCCAACCTGGCCAAGGCCCTGCTGTACGCGATCAACGGCGGCCGCGACGAAGTCACCGGCGAGCAGGTCGCTCCGGCCACGGCGCCGGTCGCCGAGGACGTGCTCGATTACGAGACCGTGTTCGCCGCGTACGACCGCATGCTCGACTGGCTCGCCGAGACCTATGTGGACGCGCTCAACGTCATTCACTACATGCATGACAAGTACGCCTACGAGCGGCTCGAGATGGCCCTGCACGACTACCCCGTGCACCGGTTCCTGGCGACCGGGATCGCCGGCCTGTCGGTCGCGGTGGACAGCCTCAGCGCCATCAAGCACGCGCAGGTCAAGGCGCTGCGCGACGAGACCGGCCTGGTCGTCGACTACGCCGTCGACGGCGCCTTCCCGGCGTTCGGCAACAACGACGACCGCGCCGACGCCATCGCCGTCGACCTGGTCGAGCGGTTCATGGCGAAGATCCGGCGGCAGCCGGCGTACCGCGGCGCCGAGCCCAGCCTGTCGGTGCTGACCATCACGTCGAACGTCGTGTACGGCAAGCACACCGGTAACACCCCCGACGGCCGGCGCGCCGGCGAGCCGTTCGCGCCCGGCGCGAACCCGATGAACGGCCGCGACCGGCACGGCATGGTCGCCGCGGCGCTGTCGGTCGCCAAGCTGCCGTACCGGGCGGCCCGCGACGGCATCTCGCTGACCATCACCGTCACCCCGGACGGCCTCGGCCACTCCCGCGACGAGCGGATCGCCAACCTGACCGGCGTGCTGGACGGGTACACCGACGCCGGCGGCTTCCACCTGAACGTCAATGTGCTCGACCGGGCGACCCTCGAGGACGCGATGGCGCACCCCGACAAGTACCCGCAGCTGACCATCCGGGTGTCCGGCTACGCGGTGAACTTCGTCCGGCTCACCACCGAGCAGCAGCGTGACGTCATCTCCCGCACCTTCCACGGGTCGCTCTGATGACCATCGGCAGCCTGCACTCGTGGGACGTCTCGACCGGCGTCGACGGGCCGGGGACGCGCTTCGTCGCGTTCCTGGCCGGCTGCCCGCTGCGCTGCCTGTACTGCCACTCCCCGGACACCTGGTACCGGCGCAGCGGCCACCCGGTCACCGCCGGCGACCTGGTGCACGAGGTGCGCCGGTACGAGCGCTTCGTCAAGGTGGCCGGCGGCGGATTCACCATCAGCGGCGGCGAGCCGTTGCAGCAGCCCGCGTTCACCGGCGAGGTGCTACGGCGCTGCCACGACATGGGACTGCACACCGCGCTGGACACCAGCGGGTTCCTGGGCGACCGCGCCGGCGACGACCTGCTCTCCGCCGTCGACCTGGTGCTGCTCGACATCAAGTCCGGCGACCCGGCGACGTACCGGAAAGTCACCCGGACCGGACGTCTCACCCCGACCATCCGGTTCGCGCATCGGCTCGCGCAGCGAGGCGTGCCGATCTGGGTCCGCTTCGTGCTGGTGCCCGGCCTCACCGACGACCGCGCCAACGTCGACGCCGTCGCGGCGATCGCGGCCGGCGTGCCCACCGTCGAGCGCGTCGAGGTGCTGCCCTTCCACCGGCTCGGCGCCCACAAGTACGAGGCGCTGGGCCTGCCGTTCCCGCTGCCCGGCACCCCACCGCCCGGCGACGCGACCGTCGACCGGGTCCGCACCCAGTTCCGCGAGCACGGGCTGACGGTCTTCTGAGCTCGACCCGCCGCCGGTGGTCGGGACTTATGCCTTGCCGTCGGTGGGCCTTCGGCCCTGCCATCGCGGCGGCCGCGGGCCGGACGATGGTGGCGAAACCCATCGAAGGGGTGAAAGCCATGATGTCCCACGGATACGGCATGGGGATCGGCTGGTTCCTCATCATCGTCGCCTTCGCGCTGCCGGCCCTGCTGCTCGCCGCCGGGCTCCTGGTGGCCCAATTCCAGCGCGGGGCCCGAAGCGAACCCGGGGCGACCACGCCACCGGAGCGGGAGGCCGAGCGGGTGCTGGCCGAGCGGCTCGCCCGCGGGGAGATCGGCGCCGAGGAATTCGAGCAGCGTGTCCGGGCGCTGCGCGCCGCGTGGCGGTGAGGCATGTCCGGCACCGGGATCCGCGCGGGGCTGAGCTCCGCGGAAGCCGCCGCGCGCTTCGACGCCGACGGGCCCAACGCGGTCGCCGTCGTCAAGCCGCGCCGCCTGGCCGGGCGGGTGGGCCGCCAGCTGGCCGACCCTCTCGTCGCGCTGCTGCTGGCCGCCGCCGTGGTGACCACGCTGCTGGGCGACCTCCCGGACACGGCGATCATCGCACTGGTGGTGGTCGTCAACACGGTGATCGGCGTGGTGCA
Organism: Paractinoplanes rhizophilus; assembly: GCF_042664765.1. NCBI lineage: Bacteria > Bacillati > Actinomycetota > Actinomycetes > Micromonosporales > Micromonosporaceae > Paractinoplanes > Paractinoplanes rhizophilus. Next base: position 128,517 of record NZ_JBHTBJ010000001.1, read on the forward strand.
GGAGGTCCGCGCGGATGCCGCCATCGCCGCGCTCGACGACCTCGCCGCGCCGACGGCGCGGGTGGTGCGCGACGGCACCGATCGGATCGTGCCGGCGGCGTCGCTGGTCCGGGACGATCTGGTGCGCCTCGAGGCCGGCGACGTCGTGCCCGCCGACCTGGAGCTGACGGTGGCCCAGCGGGCGGCTTTCGACGAGTCGGCGCTGACCGGCGAGTCGGTGCCGGTGCACCGGGCCGCGGGCGAACCGGCCGGTTCCGGCACCGTGCTGACCGCCGGCCGGGCGGCGGGCATCGTGACGCGTACGGGCGCCGCCAGCTCCCTGGGCCGCATCGCCGAGCTGGTGACCCACACCAAGCCCGGCCCGACGCCGCTGCAGCGCCGGATCGCCGCGCTCGGCCGGGCGCTGGGCCTCGCCGCGGTCGCCGTCTCGGCGGTCGTCTTCGCCCTCGGCGTGCTGGCCGGGCAGCCGGTCGCCCGGATGGCCATCACCGCGGTCAGCCTGGTCGTCGCGGCCGTGCCGGAGAGCCTGCCCGCCGTCGTCACCCTCGCGCTCGCCCTCGGCGCCCGCCGGATGGCCCGTACCCGCGCCATCCCCCGCCGCCTGCACGCCGTCGAGACGCTCGGGTCGGTCACCGTGATCGCCGCCGACAAGACCGGGACGCTCACCGAGAACCGCATGGCGGTGCAGAAGACCGTCACCGCCGGCGGCGGCCGATACACCATCACCGGCACGGGATACGCCCCGGCCGGAACGGTGACGCCCCCCGCCGGGCCGGACGACCAGCTTCGGCTGCTGGCCCTCGGCGGTCTGCTGTGCAACGACGCGAACCTCGTGGCGCCGGTCGGCGACGGCGAATGGGGGGCGGCCGGCGACCCGATGGAGGCCGCGCTCGTCGCGTTCGCGGGCCGCTGCGGCCTGGACCCGGCGACCGAGCGCGCGAAGGCGCCGCGGGTGGCCGAACGCCCCTTCGACCACACCACGCTCCGCATGTCCACAGTGCACCGACTGGACACCGGTGATCATCTGATCGTCGCCAAGGGCGCTCCCGAGGCCATGCTGGACGCGGACGCCGACGCGGAACTGGTCGGCGCAGCCCACGAGCTCGCGGCGGACGGCCTGCGGGTGCTGGCCATTGCCACCGCGGTCGCCGACCGGCCGGACACCACTGCCCCGCTGCGCCCGGCCGGCCTGGTCGGCATCGGCGACCCGCTGCGCGCGGCCGCGCCCGCCACCGCGGCGGCGTTCGAGCGCTCCGGCGTACGGCTGCTCCTGATCACCGGAGATCACCCCGCGACCGCCGCGGCCATCGGCACCCAGCTCGGAATCCTCGGCCCGGGCGACCGCGTCGCCCGCGGCGACGACGGGCCGCTCACCGACCAGGAGGTCGCGCACGCCCGGGTCTACGCCCGCACCCAGCCGGAACGCAAGCTCGACATCGTCGCCGCCCTGCAGCAACGCGGCGAGGTGGTGGCGATGACCGGCGACGGCGTGAACGACGCGCCCGCGCTGCGCCGCGCCGACATCGGGGTCGCGATGGGCGGCGGCACCGAGGTCGCCCGGCAGGCCGCCGAGCTGGTGCTGGTCGACGACAACCTGGCGACGGTCGCCGACGCGATCGGCGAGGGCCGGCGCATCTACGACAACATCCGCCGCTTCCTGCGGTACGCGCTGTCCGGCGGCATCGCCGAGCTGCTCGTGATGCTGGCGGGCCCGCTGCTGGGCATGCCGCTCGCGCTGCTGCCCGGCCAGCTGCTCTGGATCAACCTGCTCACCCACGGCGTGCCCGGGGTGGCCCTCGGCGCCGAGCCGGCGGAGGCCGACGTGCGCCGCCGCCCGCCCCGCTCACCGCAGGAATCCGTGCTCGGCGACGGGCTGCTCGCCAGCGTGCTGGCCGGCGGCCTGGCGGTGGCCACGGTGGTCCTGGCCGCCGGGGTCCTCGCGCACCAGGCGGGCCGGCCCTGGCAGTCGGTGATGTTCGTGACCCTCGGGCTGGCCCAGCTCGGCGTCGCCCTCGCCGTCCGCGCCAAGGCCGCGCCCGGCACGCCACGCAACTGGTCGCTGCCGGCCGCGGTCGCGCTCTCCGGCGTCCTGCAGATCGCCGGCGTGCTGACCGAGCCGCTGCGCCTGCTGCTCGGCACCGAGCCGCTGACCGGGATCGAGCTGCTCGGCTGCGCGCTGATCGCCGTCCTGCCCGGTCTCGCGCTGCGCCTGCTACGTCACGGACGCGCCTGACCCGCGGGACCTCCGGCCTGGCCGGACAGCGAGACGGAGCAGTCCATCAAGGACAGCCTCACCGAGGCCGTCGCGGCGGGCCGCGGCGCCCTGCGCGGCATGCTGCAGGGATCGGTGAGCCAGCACCTGCTGCGCCAAGCCGCCTGCCCCGTCGCGATCGCTCACGAGGCAAAGGACTGACCCGGGCGGCGTCGGCCGGCCGCAGTCCGGTCCCACCCTGCTGCACCTCGTCGACGGCGAGGCGCAGCATATCGCCGGCGGACGCGACGTCCGCCGGCGAGAATGCCATCGGTCATCCGGTGCGCCGCGGCTCGGCCGCGGCCACGTCGACGGCGGCCACGCCCGGCACCGTCCGGGCCAGCACGGCGACGATGCCCTGCTCGGTGTCGTCCCGGAACTCGCCGGTGACGCGGGCGATCCCGCCCTCGACCACGGCGGTCCAGCGCGGGCCGCCCGCGTACTCGTCGAGACGATGCTGCACCTCGGCGGTGAGCACGTCGTCGCTCCGCACCATGACCCGCAAAATGTCGCGGCGGCTGACGATGCCGACCAGCGCCCCGTCGTCCAGGACCGGAATGCTGCGCACGTCGTGCTCCAGCATCAGCTCGGCCACCTCGGCGACATCCGCTTCCGGCCGGGTCGTGACCGGGTACGCCGACATGACCTCGGCCACCAGGCCCGGGCGGCCGGCCGGGTCGGTGTTCGGCAGCGGCAGCATGTGCGCGCTCGGATCGGCCGGCACGCGATGCCAGAGCAGGTCGCTCTCGCTCACCATCCCGACCAGCCGCCCGGCCGCGTCCACGACCGGCAGCGCGGTCACCTTCTTCACGGTGACCAGCTCGGCGGCGGCCTCCACCGGCGCGGTCTGCGCCACGGTGTGGACCGGGCTGCTCATGATGTCCTTGGCGCGCATCACATCACCTCTTGGCCATCTGCCTCGTCAGGTCGACGAGACGGTTGGTGTAGCCCCACTCGTTGTCGTACCAGCCGAACACCTTCACCAGGCGGCCCTTCGCCTGGGTCAGCCGGGCGTCGAACACGCACGACGCCGGGTCGCCGACGATGTCGGTCGAGACCAGCGGCGCGTCGGTGTACCGGACGATGCCGCTGAGCGGCCCGCCCGCGGCCGCCGCGACGGCCTCGTTGACCTGCTCGGCGGTGACGTCGGCGCCGAGCCGCAGGGTCAGGTCGCTGATCGAGCCGTCCACCACCGGAACCCGCAGCGCCACCCCGTCGAGGCGACCGGCCAGCTCGGGCAGCACCAGGCCGACGGCCTTCGCCGCGCCGGTGCTGGTCGGGATGATGTTCACGGCCGCGGCGCGGGCGCGGCGCGGGTCCTTGTGCGGCGCGTCGAGGACGTTCTGGTCGTTCGTGTACGCGTGCACGGTGGTCAGATAGCCCTGCTCGATCACGAACGCGTCGTGCAGCACCTTCACCAGCGGCGCCACGCAGTTGGTCGTGCAGGACGCGGCCGACACGATCTGGTGCCGGACCGGGTCGTACGTGTCGGCGTTGACGCCGGGCACCAGGGTGGCGTCCACGTTCTTGCCCGGCGCGGAGATCAGCACGCGGCCGGCGCCGGCCTTGAGGTGCAGCGCCGCGTCGTCCCGCGCACGGAGTTTGCCGGTGGCCTCGATGACCAGGTCGACGCGCAGGTCGCCCCAGGGCAGCGCGTCCGGCTTGCGCTCGGCGAAGGTCGGGATGCTGTGCCAGCCGACGTTGAGGGTGCCGGCGTCGTAGCCGACCCCGGTGTCCAGGTGGCCGAAGGTGGAGTCGTACTCGAGCAGGTGGGCGAGCGTGCCCGTGTCGTACAGGTCGTTGATCGCCACCACCTGCAGGCCCGCGTTGGCCAGGTCCGTGGCCAGCAGGCGGCGGAGGTAGTTGCGGCCGATCCGGCCGAAGCCGTTGATCGCGATGCGATAGGTCATGGTGGTCCTCCCACAGTGGTCTCTGCCCTCAGCGTCGCGCCGTGCCGGTCGAGCGGGCAGGGTCGAAGGTCCCGCCCCGGCAGGCCCGCCCCCGGCGGCCGGAGCCGAACGTCCTGTCTCCGGGCGCTCCGGGACCTCTGGCCCTACTGATCGCGCCGGCCGAGCGGCGATGCTGTGGCCGAGCGGGGAGGAAGGGCCGTAGTGATGACCATGGCGATCGGATCCTCTCCGCCGGTCGGCCCGCCGGCCGGGCCGGGCGCGCTGCGCTCGTTGCTGTCGCCGAGGTCGGTGGGCGTGATCGGTGCCATGGGACGGCACGGCAGCGCCGGGTACGAGACGGTGCGGGCCCTGCGCGACTACGGCTTCACCGGTCGCCTGCACCCGGTCAACGGCTCCGGCCGTCCGGTGTGCGGCATCCCCGCGCACCGGTCGCTCGCCGGCCTGCCCGGCCCGATCGATCTTCTCGTCGTGGCCCTGCCACCCGGGCGCGTGCCGAACGCGCTTCGCGAGGCCGGCCGGCTCGGCGTACGCACGGCGCTGGTGCTCAGCCGCAGCTCCGCCGCCGGCCATCATCCGGATCAGGCGCGCGAGATCGGCCGGGTCACCCGGGAACACGGCATTCTCCTGGCCGGCCCGAACAGCCTCGGCGTCATCGACACCGATCCGCGGGTGCGGCTCGACGCCTGCCTCTCGCCGTGCCGCCCGGCGCCCGGCGGCCTGGCGATGGCCTGCCGATCGGGAACGGTCGGCCTGGCGATGCTGGAGCATGCCGCCCGCAGCGGTGGTGGCCTCGCCTCCTTCGTCTCGCTGGGTGACAGCACCGATGTCAGCGCCGCCGCTCTGGTCGCCCACTGGCGGGCCGACCCCCGCGTCCGCGCTATCGCGCTCTGCCTGGACGCGGTCGGCGACCCCGCGTCCTTCGCCCGCGCCGCCCGGGTGACCGCCCGGAGCAAACCCGTGCTGGTGATCCCGGGCGGCGCGCCCGCCCCACCGGAGAGCCTGTTCACGCACGCCGGGGTCATCGCCGCCGCCGGCCTCGACGAGATGATGGACGCCGCGCGCCTGCTCGCCGATCAGCCGCTGCCGGCCGGACGCCGGCTCGGCATCGTGGGCAACGCCGGTGGCCTGGACGCCATCGCCGCCCGGACCGCGCGCGCGGCCGGCTTCCGGCTCGCCGAGAGCCACCTTCTGGACGTGGGTGTCGACGCCGACCCGCGCCGGATGGCGGACGCCGTCGAGACGGTGACCGCCCGCGGCGAGGTGGACATCGTCCTCGTCACGATCGCCGGCACCCGCGCCAACGTTCCCGACGCCATCCTGACCGCCGTCGGCCGCGTCGTGGACGGCCATCCGAAGGTGACCGCGGCCGCGGTGCTCACCGGGTGCGGGCACGACATCGACCACATCGGAGCCCGGCGGGCTCCCGTCTACCGCCAGCACGACCGGGCGATCCGGGCCTTGGCCCACGCCGTCAGCTACGCGGCGTGGCGCCGGCAGCCGCCGGGCCGGCGGGTCGCGGGCGGCCGCGTCGAAGGGTCGCCACTGCGGGTGGCCGAATAGGGACCTTGGACCCGTGCATGTCGGGCTGTCAGGCACGGGCGCCAGGCGCGCCGGGCGAGCAGGCTCAAGACAACGACATCGACTGAGGAGGACACCATGACAACCATCGGCCGCGGCGCCGCCGCCCAGCACCTCGAGAACGTCGAGGCGCCCGGCTCCATGCTCACCAAGACCGCCGCCCGCGCCCTCGCCGTGCTGCGCATCTCCACCGGCTTCATCTTCCTGTGGGCATTCCTCGACAAAACCTTCGGCTTCGGCTTCGCCACCCCCACCGCCAAAGCCTGGATCAACGGCGGCTCCCCCACCAAAGGCTTCCTCTCCAGCGTCGACCTCGGACCCACCTGGCTACAAAACTTCTTCCACACCATCGCCGGCACCGCCTGGGCCAACTGGCTGTTCATGCTCGGCCTGCTCGGCATCGGCCTCGCCCTCATCCTCGGCATCGGCCTGCGCCTCGCCGCCGGCGCCGCCATCCTGATGATGGCCATGATGTGGCTCGCCGAATTCCCCCTCGACAAAACCACCGCCGACGGCGAACCCAGCGGCTCCACCAACCCCCTGATCGACTACCACATCATCTACGGCCTCACCGCCATCGTCGCCGCCCTCACCTACGCCGGACACACCTGGGGCCTCGGCAAATGGTGGGCCTCGCTGCCCTTCGTCCAGAAGAACCGCTGGCTCATCTGACCCCACCGGCACCCACACCGCCCGGCCCACGACAGGGCCGGGCGGAATCGCGTACCGGGTGGGCCCGATCTACCTTTCCGGCCGAGGCTTCCGGCCCTGCCGGGCCGGTGCGCGCGGCGGTGTGCTGAGGGAAACCTGAGGAGGTGTCATGGACCGCTATCCGGTGCGGGTCGAGGCACACCGCGACGAGCGGCTGAGCCGCTGGCTCTGGCTCGTCAAATGGATCCTGCTCATCCCGCATTACCTCGCGCTGGCCGTGCTCTGGACCGGCCTCGCGGTGCTCACCCTGGTGGCGTACCTGGCGGTACTGTTCACCGGCCGGTACCCGGCATCGATCCGCGCCTACAACACCGGCGTGCTGCGCTGGACCTGGCGGGCCGGCTACTACGGCTACCAGGCGCTGGGCACCGACCAATACCCGCCGTTCACGCTGGCCGACGTCCCGGACTACCCGGCGCGGCTGCGCCTGGACGCGGACGCGCCGCCGCCGCGACGGTGGCTGCCGCTGGTGGCCTGGCTGCTCGCCGTGCCGCACCTGATCATCCTGGGCGCGCTCACCGGCGTGGCGACCTGGACGTTCGGCAACGGGGACCTGCGCCTCGACGTGCCGCTGAGCGTCGTCGGCGCCGCCGTGCTGGTGGCCGGGCTGGCGCTGCTGTTCACCGGGCGCTACCCCAGCGGCCTGCACGACCTGCTGGTCGGCGTCGCCCGCTGGGGCCTGCGGGTGGCGGGCTACCTGATCCTGCTGCCCGGACGGTACCCGCCGTTCCGGCTCGACCAGGGCGGCCCCGAGCCGGATCCCCGGCCCGACCGACCCGCCCGGGCCGAGCCCCCGGCCCCCGCCCGCGCGCCGTCGGCGGCCGGTCCGGTCATCGCCCTGATCGCCGGCGTGCTGCTGCTGGCGCCCGCGACCGGGCTGGGAAGCGGCGGCAGCCTGTTGCTGGCGCTGGACTCCGGCCGGGATCGCGAGGGCTACGTGACCAGCCCGGCCGTTTCGCTGAGCACCACCACCGCGGCCCTCACCGCCGAGAACCTCGAGATCGCCGGCACCGGCGTGTGGACCGGCAACCTTGCCGACGTGGGCGGACTGCGGGTGACGGTCACCTCGCCGACCGGCCGGCCGATCTTCGTCGGCATCGCGCCGCAGCCGGCGGTCGACTCCTGGCTGGCCGGCACCGCGCACGACGAGTTCGTCGGCGTGACCGGCAACGCGGCCCGGTACGACCGGGCCACCGGCGTGACGCGTACGGTCGCCGACCCCGCGGCCCAGCCGTTCTGGCTGGCCTCCGGCACCGGCACGGGTGTCGCGACGCTGCAGTGGACGGTCGTCGACGGCGACTTCGCCGTGGTCGTGGCGAACGCCGACGGCTCGCCCGGAGTCGCCGTGGAGGCCCGGGGCGCCGTCCAGGTGCCGCGCCTGGCCGCGCTCGGCGGTGGGCTCCTCGCCGCCGGCATCGTGCTCGGCCTGATCGCCGTGGGCCTCATCGTCCTCGGCGGCGTCGGGCTGGGCCGCCGGCACACCGAGCCGCCGACCGGCGTCGGCCCGCCGGCGCCCGTACCGCAATCCCCGCCGGTGCCGCTCGGCTCCTGACGACGAACCGGAAGGCGCCGGCGGTCTCCGGACCGCCGGCGCCGATTTCTGGGGTTGGTCGGTGCTTCTTGCTGGGGTTGGTCAGTGCTTCGCCCGCACGATGTACACCGGGCAGTCCGCGTGGTGCAGCAGCTGCAGGCCGGTGGAGCCGAGCGCGGTCCCGGCGATCACGCCGTGCCCGCGGCTGCCCACGACCACCAGGCGGGCGCGGTGGGACGCCTCGACCAGCTCGGCGGCGATGCCGTGGTGGGTGAGGACGACGGTCACCGGGACGTCGGGGTACTTCTCGCGCCAGGGCGCCAGCTGCGCCTCGAGCCGCGCTCGCTCCTGCGTGTCGGCCTCCGGGGTGACGGCGTCGGCGTCCGGCGCCTTGGCCATCCACAGCGGAACCGCCGGCAAGTACGACCGGACGACCTCGAGCGCGCACCCGTGCCCGGCGGCGGCCTCGAACGCCGTCTCCAGCACACCGTCGGCGGCCGGCGAGTCGTCGACCCCCGCGACGACCGGGCCCTCGGCCTCTGCGCCGCGGCCCCGGACCACGACCACCGGGCACGGCGCATGGGTGGCCACCCGCTGGCTCACCGAGCCCAGCAACAGGCTGGCGAACCCGCCCCGGCCGCGACTGCCGAGAACCATCAGCTCGGCGCCCTCGGCCTCGGCGAGCAGCCGCGACGCCGGGTGCCGGCCGATCACCGGGTCACCCTCGACGTCCTGTTTCCCGGACGCCACCCGCGCCTCGTACACGGCGCCGGCGGTGATCCCCTCGGCGTGCTCGCGGGCCAGATCGAGGTAGTCGTGGCTCATGTCGTACCGGGCTTCGCGCCACTCCCAGTCGAAGACGTGCGTGACCCGCAGCGGCAGGCCCCGGCGCTGCGCTTCGCGCGCCGCCCACCTCACCGCCGCCATGCTCCAGCCGGTGCCGTCGGCGCCGACGATGATGGGCTTGGCTCTCATGACCGCTCCTCTCAGGTCTCTCTCCTGAGCGTGCGGCGCGGCCCGGCTCGGCGGCAGGGAAGCAGGTCCTACCGAGACGGGACGTTGGTCCGGTATGAACGGCATCTGAGGACCAACGGCCCTGTTGGAGCTCCGGCCGCCGAGCAATGCTGGCCATGAGCCCACCGGTGGCCGGACCACGCGGCGGCCGGCAACGCCGGACGGCCGGTGTGCCGTCAGATCCACCGTCATCAAGACGGTCACCGGCCGCCGCGCCGGCCGCCGGTGGGCACGGGAGCAAGGGGAGGCCGCGATGAACGCTCGATCCTTCGTCCTGGCGGCGGTCGACGACGATGACGCCGGCGCCGAGGTCCTTTCCTGCGCCCGGGAGCAAGCGCGCCGGCTGGGCCTGCCGCTGCGCGCCGCCCACGTCTGGACCGGCCGCGAGCGTCGCCCCGGCGGTTCCGGGCCGACGGAGATGTCGGACAGCGATCGGCTGCTCACCGCGATCCTGTACGACAACCTGCCGCCCGATGAGGCCGCCGCCGTGGAACGGCAGATCCTGCACGACGACGACCCGGCCCGTGCGCTGGCCGCGCTCGGCCACGACGCCGCCCTCGTGGTGGCGGCGGCCGGCACGCTCGGCGAGACCGTCAAGCGGCTGGCCGGGCTGGCCGACTGCCCGGTCGCTGTCGTGCCCGCCGCGCCGCGCGTCGTGGCCGGTCGGTGACCCGCGGCCGGCGCGGGTGGACCGATCGGCCTGACGGTGATGCCGTTCGCCCCTGGCGGGGATGTCCCGAGCTGGTCACCGTCGAAGTATGAACACCAGCCTGAAGTTCGCGGCCGCGCTGACCGTCGCCGCGACCCTGGCCGCCGCCTGCGGCGGCACCGGAGCCGGACCGGCGACCCCGCCCGCCGGCACGCCGGCCCCGGCCGTTTCGTCGTCATCCGCCCCGGGCGGCGCCGGCGCGGCAACGGCCACGCCTCCCGCCTCGCACCACCTGACCTGGCCATCCGGCCCGGTGACCGTGACCCACCACCCGGCCGTGCCGCCCGTGCCGGTGCTCACCGGCGTCCGGTACGCGGAGCATTCGCGGGACGGCTACGACCGTATTGTCTTCGACATCGGCGGAGCCTTACCGGGCTACTCGGTCAAATACGTGTCCCAGGTCCGCGCCGACCCGTCCGACAAGCCGGTGTCCGTCCCCGGCCACCGGCACCTGCTCGTGGTCATGAATCCCGCGCAGGCGCACCGCGACGACGGCACCGCCACGGTGACCGGGATCCACCACATCGACCTGCCGACGCTCAAGTCCTACGCCGTCGTCGGCGACTACGAGGGATACGTCTCGGTCGCGCTCGGCCTGGACCACGTGGCCGGCTTCCGGGTCGGCGAGCTGCCCGGCCGGCTCTACATCGACCTCGCCCGGCACTGACCGGCCCCGCCGCTCGCGCACGACCGGCCACGGCGTTCGCAACTGACCGCTGACCGGCCACGGCGCCCGCGATCGACCGCTGACCAGCCACGGCGCCCGCGACTGACGGCTGACCGGCCACGGCCGCGCCTCATCGACGGCGCGGCCGGTGGGTGTCCCAGGCCAGGGCGGCGGCCGCCGCGGCGACCACGACGCAGGTCAGCGCCACGCCGATCGCGCCCCAGGCGACCATCGCGACCGACAGCAGACCCCAGGCGAAGCCGCCCGCGACAGCAGCGGTGATCAGAACCCAGCGTGGCCGGGCGGGCCGGCCGCCGAGCGACGGGTAATCGGCCACCAGACCGGCGACGATCTCGTCGAACTGCCGCTTCTTGCCGTTGGTTGTCATGTGACACGCCTCCCCGGCCACGTCGCTGCCGCGCGGATCGGGCCGAGGCATTCCCGGCCCGGCCACGTCGCCCTCGAGCGTACGGAAATCGCCGTCGCACCACCCGGGCCGATGGTCCCGAATCGCCGGGCCGGTCCGACGCCTGCCGTCCCTCGGAGCCTGGGCCGAAGGACCCTGGCGGGCCGCGCCGGCGGAGCGCGTCGGCCAGGACGTTCTCCACCTCCATCTGCCGGATCAGCGTCAGGTGCGGGTAGGCCGTGTCCCGCCAGCCGAAGCCGGCCGGCGTGACCGCGACGGTACGGGCGCCCGGTCGCAGCAGCGCGCGGGGCGTCGTGCCGGCCCGGTCCAGCAGCGCGCCCGCCACCAGGGCGTCCGGGCGCGAGGTCACACCGCGGCCACCGGACGCGACCCGTCGGCGCCCGGCCGATCGACGAGCTCGTCGCGGCGCCGGCCCGGCAGCACCCGGTAGTGGATCGAACCGCGGACGCTCACCAGCGCCAGCACCCGCCACAGGGCCCGCGCGTACGCCTCGGCCCGATCGGCGCCGTCCCACTCGTAGAGGCCCCGATAGGCGCCGTTCTCGTCGTGCGCGAGCCACAGCTTGGACACGAAACCGGGGAAGCCCACGAACAGCGGCGTGTTGAGCAGGCTCTCCCGGCGGAACAGGTCGTGCCCGCGACCCCGTACGCCGCGCAGCCGGAACTCGACCACCAGGACGCACGGATCGCGGGGCGCGGCCGCATCCACCACCGTCTCCCGATAGACCGTGGCGCTGCCGCGGTCACCGAAGCGCAGTCGCATCCCCAGGTGATTCGCCGGAAGACGCACTTGCCGCCGGCGCAGCAGTCCGGCGCTGACCACCACGCACCGGCCCACCGCCCGCGCGGCCTCGGCGAACGGCAACGGCCTCTGCTCATTCATCGCAACCTCCCGGCGCCGAGCCGGCACTCGTCGGCGAACCCGCCACGGGCGGCCGGTTCGTCCCACGGCGCGGCGCGAGGCCGGCGGCCGGCTGTGCTGAATCGCGGTCATACGACCAGCGTTCGCGCCGGCGGGGAGTGCGGGTAGGGCCCAACGACCGCCCTGGACAGCCGGCCGGCCCTGCGCCTCGGCCACCAGCCCGCATCTCGCGGCCCTCCCCGCGCCGGCCGGCGGACTGCGGCGTCCGCGACAGTGCCGGGCTGCGGCGCCACGGGCGAGGTCAGGACAGCGGGTGCCCGGTGGTGCTGTCGACGTGGTCCGGCACCGCGCCCTCGTGCTGGTCGCCGGTGGTGGACGTGCCGGTGGGCTCGAACATCAGGATGGCGCCGCCGGGTGAGGACGGCTTGTGCTCGGTGCCCTTGGGCACGACGAACACGTCGCCGGCGTGCAGCGTCACGGTTCGCTCGGTGCCGTCGGCGTCGCGCAGGGCGACATCGAACTGGCCGTCGAGGGCGAGGAAGAACTCGTCGGTGTCGTGGTGGACGTGCCAGACATGCTCTCCGCGGGTGTGTGCGATCCGCACGTCGTAGTCGTTGACGCGGGTCACGATCCGCGGGCTGTAGACGGCGTCGAACGAGGCGAGCGCCTGGCTGAGGTTCACGGGCTGATCCATACGCACCAGCATGCCCTTGCCGGGCGCGGCAATCTTGTACGTTTCTTACGATGCGGTGCTCGCTCGGGCGTCGGCCGGCTCCATCGGTGTGGTTCGCGCTCGCGGGCGGCGCATCCCGTCGACCGACCACGGGCCGGCGCCGACCACGGCGATGGCCAGGAAGGCCCAGCAGAACAGCGCGGGCGCGTCGCCGCCGTTCTCCAGCGGGAGCAGCCCGTGCGGCTGGTGCACGGTGAAATAGGCGTACGCCATCGAGCCGGAGGCGAGGATCGCGGCCGGCACGGTGAGCAGGCCGATCAGCACCAGCAGGCCGCACACCAGCTCGATCACCCCGGCGTACCAGCCCGGCCAGGAACCCATCGGCGCCGCATGCCCGCTGCCGCGGTTGCCGCCGAACACCCCGAACACCGTCGATGCTCCGTGCAGCGCGAACAACAGTCCGATCACGACCCGGAACAACGCCCAGACGGCCTCGGTGAATCGACTCCCGCGCATGCCAACCTCCGCTTCCTGCAACTTCGAAATATCCATTCACGTTAATGAATGAACACGCTCTGACATAGACGCGTCTCAATATGCGACATCGCGGCGGCACGCACGCGGCCGCGCCCGGTGCCGTCACCAGGCGGGGTTCCGGTTACGCCGCGGTGGTGCCGATCAGCAGGCCCAGACACATCTCGTCGGCCGTTCCGTCGCCCCACACCACATAGCGCGGCGGCAACTGACGCAGCTGCGGCAGCAACGTGCGCAATCCGGCGTCGTGGGTGCAGGTCACCCGGACCACGTCGCCCCGCTCCAGCTTCACCGGCGCGGCCAGCGGCCGGAGGGCCTGGTCGTCGAAGTTGTACCGCGGGATGTCCAGCAGGATCGCGGCGCCGGCCGTCCCGGGGTTGAGCTCGATCTTGATGGACCGGCCGAGCAGGTGCATGTGCCCGGCGGCGGCGTAGACGGTAGCGGGACCCGGCATCGGATAGTCGCAGTGCTGGGTGTCGCCGGCGACCGGCCGGCCCGCGCTGCACGCCTGGACCAGATGGTCCTCGGTGCCGCCGACGTCCTCGCCGAAGCGCCGGCCGACATCCTGGACCGCCGCGGCCCGGTCGCACAGCGGGCCGCTCTCCCGCGCGGTGCAGGGCAGCTCGATCGGCGCCGCCAGCCGGAACGTGTCCAGCGGGGTCACCGGCGGGGTGTCGCCGGCGAGGCGCAGGCGGATGCTCGACCGATCGGTAGGCCCGGGCTTCCCGCCGGTCGCCAGCAGGTTGTAGTGCACCTGCATGACCAGCCGGCTGCCGGGTGGCATCGCGTACCCGAGGTGCTCGCCGAGCAGCACCTCGTCGGCGCCGGGCGCCCAGTGGGCCACCCACGCGTCGCCCGGGACGCCGGAGTCGCCGAAGCACTGCCAGCCCTCGCCGGGGGCGCCGTCGTCGAGGGCGCGGGCCTTCGCGACGCCCTCCGGCGCGATCCGGAAGAAGATCGCGTGGTGCACGATGTCCGTGTTCTGCGGCAGGAACTGGCTGCCGGTCAGGTAGGCCTGGGCGGTGATCCCGGGATCCACCAGGAAGCACCGGTACTCGTCGGTGCCGCCGCCGGGCGCGACCGGCCGGTAGGGCCGGGGCATCGTCAGCGTGACGAAACGCTCGCCGGCCCGCAGCGGCCGCGGCGACGGCGGTGGCGCGGCATGCTGGTGCGCGAGCGAGCTGGGCCCGAGCGAGCTGGGCGGGGCCGCCGGTGGATCGCCGTCCGCGCCGCCGCACGCCGCGCTCGCCCCGGTCATGGCCAGGACGACCACCACGACCCCGATCCGCTTCCTCATCACCGCGCCTCCCCCCGAGCCGGCCGCCTACCGCATTCTCGTCGTGCCGACGCTGTCAGCCGCGCCGCAGGACCTCGGCGGCGCCGGCCATGGCGCGCAACTTGCCGGTCGCCGACTCCCACGGCAGGTACTTCATGCCGCAGTCCGGGGCGAGCACGATGTCCTCCGCGGCCACGTGGGCCAGGGCGCGGCGGACCCGGTCGACGACCGTCCCGACCGGCTCGACCTCGGGGGTGGAGAGGTCGAGGACGCCGAGCATGATCTTCTTTCCGGTGAGGTGCTTGAGCACCGAGGTGTCCAGATGCGACTGGGCGGTCTCGATGGAGATCTGGTCGCAGGCGCAGTCGGCCAGCTCCGGCAGGAAGGAGTAGCCCGACGGCCGGTCGTGGACGATGGCGGCGTAGCCGAAGCAGAGGTGCACCGCGGTGGTGCCGGCGACGCCGTCCAGCGCGCGGTTGAGAGCCGGCACCCCGTACGCGCGAGCGGCGTCCGGCCTGGCCTGGAGATACGGCTCGTCGAGCTGGACGATGTCGGCCCCGGCGGCGAAGAGGTCACGCACTTCCGCGTTGACGGCGCCGGCATAGGCGTACGCCAGGGCCTCTGGATCTTTGTAGTAGTCGTCCTGCGTCTGCTGCGACATCGTGAAGGGACCCGGAACGGTGACCTTGATCGTGCGGTCGGTGTGCGCGCGCAGGAAACGCACATCGGCCGCCTGCACCGGGGCCGGCCGGCGCACCGGGCCGACCACGCGGGGCACGGGATTGGGCTGCCCGCTGCGATTGATCACCGTGCCGGGATTATCGAGGTCGAGCCCGGCCAGCGCCGTCGCGAAGTGGTTCGAGTAGCTCTCCCGCCGGATCTCCCCGTCGGTCACGATGTCGAGGCCGGCCTCCTCCTGGGCGCGGATCGCGAGCAGAGTCGCGTCGTCCTGCGCGCGAGCGAGGTGCTCGGGCGCGGGCCGCCACAGCTCGGCCGCCCGCACCCGCGGCGGGAACCGGCCGGCCAGCCGGGCCCGGTCGATCAGCCATTCCGGCTGCGGGAAGCTGCCCACCAGGGTGGCCGGGAAAAGCGGAAGCTCTGCCATGATCCCCAGTATCCCCGCCGGGCCGGCCTACCGCCGCTCCCCGTCGATGTACGAGCGGCACCGGCGCGCCTTGGCGTGATACATCGCCAGGTCGGCGCGGCGGATCAGGTCGGTCATCGCGGCCGGCTCGCCCCGGCCGGTGGTGACGCCGATCGACGCGGTGACGACGAGCCGGTTGCCGTCGATGTCCATCGGCGCGGCGACCGACTCGGAGATCTCGCCGACCAGGGCCGGCCAGTCGCGGTGGGCGCCGGCCAGGGACGACTCGGTGAGGATCGCCGCGAACTCGTCGCCGCTGAGCCGGGCCGCCAGGTCGCCGGACAGGCAGCCGGACAGCCGCCGGCCCACGGTCCGCAACACCTCGTCGCCGACGGCGTGCCCGTACCGGTCGTTGACCGGTTTGAAGCCGTCGAGGTCGAGCACCAGCACGGCATAACGGGCGGCGCTGCGCAGCATCGACGGGCCGACGGCATCGAGCAGCCGGCGGTTGGCCAGGCCGGTCAGGTCGTCGTGGTGGATGGCCCACCACAGCGCGGCGCGCTCGGACTCGAGCCGGGCCACCTGCGCCCGCAGGCGCGCCACCTCGGCGTCGGTGGACTCCTCGCCGTCCGCCGCCGCGGCGCGGCCGGCGCGACTGAGGATATCCATGAGCGCCCCTTCCGGCCACATCGGACGGCCATCCGTCGAGATGGTCATCATCCCCTGCCAAGTTTCCACGGTGCAAGATTTCACAGTGCAGAAGTTCAGTCCGGTATCGATGAACTCTCTTGCCAACTCCTACGCTCGGTACGCAAAATTTCATCGCGAAAGAAGAAGGGCAACCAAGTGCTGGTTTTTGCGTCATATGCCCGAATTTGATGGCAGTCCACCCTACCCATAGTGACGGAGCACTGCGATGTATGACGTCGAATGGATGATGTCGAGCCGGTCCACCGGCAACGGCGGCAGCTGCGTCGAGGTACGGCGCCACGCGGGCCTGATCGAGGTGCGCAACAGCAAGCGGCCCGAGGCGAGCACGGTGCACTTCACCGTCGAGGAATGGGACTCCTTCCTCGACGGCGCGAAGAAGGGCGAATTCGACCGGCTGCTCTCCGGCTGACGCCGCTCTCCGCCTGACCCTGCGCTCAGGCCTTCCGGCCGACGCCGGCCCAGATGCCGCCCAGGCGGGGGCTCTCGACCCGCCCGGCCACCGCGCCGGGACGCCACTCCTGCGCCCAGACCACCCCGGGCTCGACCAGCTCGAGGCCGGTGAACAGCCGCTCGACCTCCGCCCGGGTCCGGATCGTGCCGGGGGTCGAGGTGCGCCGCTGGTAGACGTCCTCGGTCGCGGTGAACAGCTCGAAGCTCTCGGTGGCGCTGTGCGACATGACGAAGTGGCTGCCCGGGGCGACCGAGCCGATCAGCGTGGCCACCGCGTCGTCGGCCACCCGGTGCTCCGGGACGAAGTGCAGCACGGCGGCCAGGATCACCCCGATAGGCTCGCCGAAGTCGAGCAGCCTGCGCACCTCGGCGTGCTCGAGCACGGCCCGCGGCTGCTGCACGTCGCCGCGCACCGCCACCGCCAGGGCGTCGCCCTGCAGGATCTCCATGCTCTCGGCCACGGCCACCGGGTCGATGTCGACATACGCGACCCGCGCACCCGGGTCGACCCGGCGGGCCACCGCGTGCACGTTGTCCACTGTGGGGATTCCCGAGCCGATGTCGAGGAACTGCCGGATCCCGGACTCGGCCAGGTGCCGCACCGCGTTCACCAGGAAGGCGCGGTTGGCCCGGGCCGCCTCGGGAACGAACGGGAAGCGCTCGATGACGGCGTCGGCGGCGGCCCGGTCGGCCGGGAAGTTGTGCACGCCGCCGAGGTAGTAGTCGTACATCCGGGCCGCGGTCGCGGCCTTGCGGGAGCTGTCCATGCCGTCCCTGCCTCTCAGCGAAAATCCGCGATCGGCACGGAGGCCGCGGTGATCAGCTCGAAGATGCGGCGGTACTCGCGCACCTCGGCCGGTTCCTCCAGGTACAGCGCGCCGACGTGGGACTCCAGGTAGACCACGTCGGGATCCTCCGGGTCCTCGAAGTCCATGATCCGGAACGCCCCGGCCATCGCGGCGTGCGCGCCGGCCGACCATGGCAGCACCCGGATCTCCACGTGCTCCTGGCGCGCCACCTCGCACAGGTGCGCGACCTGCGCGGCGAGCACCTCCGGGCCGCCGACCTGCCGGGCCAGCACGCCCTGGCCGAGCACGGTGATCAGGCGCGGCTTGGGATACCGGGCCGCCATCGCGGCCTGGCGCTGCATCCGCAGCTTCACGTGCCGCTCGGTGGCCTCGCCGTCCAGCGACTGCTCGGCGCTGTAGATCGCCCGCGCGTACTGCTCGGTCTGCAACTCGCCGGGGACGACCTCGCCCTCGTACGTGCGGATCGCGCTCGCGCTCGCCTCGAGCCCGACGTAGAGCTTGAACCAGTCCGGCAGGGCGGGATTCGCGTCCCACCACTCCTCCTGGGAGGTGCCCAGGGCCAGGTCGGAGAGCCCGTCGGTGACGCTTTCGTCCACTCCGTACAGCCAGCAGAGGGCGCGCACGTTCGCGACGGTGACCGGGACCTTGCCGGTCTCGATGCGGTGCAGGGTGGGCTCGGAGATGCCGAGCTTGGCCTCGGCGACCTCGCGCCGGCTCTTCCCGGTCGCCACGCGCAGGCGGGTCAGCCTGCGCCCCAGGGCCCGACGCACCACACGCTGACCGGTGACCGGCACGCTCACTCCTCCGTACCGCGGCCATGCGACCGGCGGGCAATGTGGCCAACACCATATCGCCGGGGTCCGCGGAACCAAAAGTGCCCGGCCGAACACTGTCGGAGAACAACGCGCACACCTGATCGGAGGATTTCTCGCGCGCTCCGGGCGGTGGCCCGGCCAGTGGCCATACGATTCCCGGGTGCGCCGGGCGGTCCGCGCCGGGCACCGTGACGAGGGAGTGCGGTCGTGCTGCCAGGCGGAGTTCCCGGTCTCGCCCCGCACGACCATTTCTGCTTCGTGTACGACCGGGACGCCGACGCGCGCCGCGCGGTCCTGGACTACACCGTCGCCGGGCTGGCCCGCCGGGAGCGGGTGTGGGTCCTCACCGCCGGCGACCAGCCCACCGCCCCGATCGGCGACGACCTGCGGGCCGCCGGGCTGCCCCTCGACGACCTCGTGGACCGCGGCATGCTGGTGCTGGGCTCCGCCGCGGAGGCGTACCGCGAGGACGACGCCGACCGGCGGCTGGATCGCGTCGCGGAGGCGGCGCGGTCCGCTGTGGCCGAGGGCTTCGCCGGCCTGCGGGTGTACGCCGAGACCCAGCCCGTGCTCGGCCGTCCGGGCGCGGTCGCCGCCTGGCCGGCCCTGGAGCTGCGCGCCGACCTGCTCATCAAGCGGATCCCGCTGACCGCGGTGTGCGCCTACGACGCGCGCCGGTGGGCCCGCCGCGACCTGCTGCTCGCCGCGTCGGTGCACAGCCGCCGCACGCCCGATCATCGCGCGTTCAGCCTGCACGGCGGGCGGGACGGCGCGATGCGGTTGTCGGGCGACGTCGACTTCCTCGCCGCCGACCAGGTGTACCGGCTCCTGGTGGAGGCGGCGCCCGGCCGGCCGACCGCCGTGCTCGACGTGAGCGGCGTGACCCTCATCGACGTCAAGGCCGCCCGGGGGATCGGCCTGGCCTGCGAGGCGATCGCCGCCCGGTGCGGGCCCACCGTCGTCCGCGGCGCGTCCGCGCTGCTGCACGACATCTGGCGGCCGTACACCTGGTCCAGGCTCTTCCCGAACGTGGTGCTGCGGGACTGACCATGACCGGCGCGGCGCTTCGCCACCACGCTCTCGTCTACGACGACGACGAGGACTTCGTCGCGGCCCTCGCCCCGTTCGTCGCCGACGGCCTGCGCGACGGCGACGCCGTGGTCGCCGCCGTCACCCGCCACAACATCGACCTGCTCCGGCGAGCGCTGGGCGCGGACGCGCGCGCGGTCACCTTCATCGACCGCGATCTCTGGTACGTGCGGCCCGCGTCCACCATCGCCGGATGGTTCGGCCTGATCGACGAGGCACGGGCGCGGGGTCACCGCTCGGTCCGGGTGATCGGCGAGGTGGCCTTCGGCGCCGGCGCCCGGCGCGACACCTGGCTGCGCTACGAGTCGGCGATCAACGCCATCCTCGCCACGACGCCGGCCTGGATCATCTGCCCGTACGACACCCGCCGCCTGCCCGAACCGGTCATCACCGGCGCCTGGCTCACCCACCCGGTCGTGGCCGCCGACCGCCCGTCCGCCCTCTACCAGCAGCCCGGCCGGCTGCTGCGCTCCTGGGCCGAACCGCTGCCGCCGATCGCCGGGGAGCCCCTGCTCGCGATCGGTCTGGACGACCCGGCCGACCCGCGCCGCGCCCGGTGCGTGGTGCAGGCCGTGGCGCGCGGCCTGGGCTGGCAGCGCCCGGCGATCGACGACCTGCTGCTGGTGGTCACCGAGGTGGCCATCAACGCGCTGGTGCACGGCCGCCCCGACCGCCGCCTGAAGGTGTGGATCGAGGACACCGCCATCACCTGCGAGGTGACCGACAACGGCGACGGCTTCCCCGACCCGCTGGTCGGCTACCGGCCGCCGGCCCACCCGGACCGGCACGGGCTCGGCCTGTGGCTGGCCGGTCAGCTCAGCGACGCCCTGGCCACCGACCACCACAACGGCGTCACCCGGGTACGGTTCCGCTTCAGCCGTCCGCCCGCACGAAGCTGACGCCCCCGGCCAGGTGGACGAGGTCGCCGATGGCGTGCCGCTCGGCGAGCGCGTGGAACGCGTCCCGGTCCGGACGCGCGGCGCCGCCGCCCGCGCCGCGCCGGGTCAGGCGCTGGTCAGGATCGCGGCCAGCTCGGCCGGCCGGGTCAGCATCGGCCAGTGCCCGGAGTCGATGTCGACCATCTCGACGTGCTTGACCCGGGCGAGCTCGGGCAGCTCGCCGGCGTCGAGCCACTCGCGGAGCTGGGCCGGCGTGTACTCGGGGCAGACCATCACGACCGGCACGTCGTAGCGCCGCTCGTCGGTCAGCCGGACGGTGCCCTTGGCCACGCCCGCCGGCACCGGGACGGCGGCCTCGGCGAACCGGGCGCGCGCCTGCTCGTCGAGGTCGGCGGAGTCGGCGCCCTCGAACGGCGCCCAGCCGGGGAACGGCATCACGCCGTTCTCGATCGGGAAGAGGTCGGCGTAGGTTTCGCCGTCGGCCGCCGGGAACCCGCCGATCAGCACGACCGTGGCGACCCGCTCGGGGCGCGCGTCGGCGGCCAGCCAGGCGAGCCCGCAGGCGGCGGAGTGGCCCACCACCATCGCCCGGCCGGGCGCCGCGTCCACCGCCGCGAGCACCGCGCCGACCTGGTCGTCCAGCGTCGCCGCGACATTTCCGTCGCCCTGGCCGGGCAGGGTCACCGGCACGGCGCGGCGGCCGGCCCTGCCGATCTCGGCGACGACGCCGTCCCACGCCGACGGGTCGAGCCAGAGGCCGCCGATGAGCACGATCTGTTCGTCAGTCATGCCCCCAACCTAGGACCCATTCCGGACGTTCTGCTTCCGGTATGTTGGGCCGGATGGAGAGCCCCACCGCGCGGGCCCTGCGGACGCTGGAGATCCTGCAGGCCCGGCCCGGCACGACCGCCGAGCAGCTGGCGTCGGCCCTCGGGGTGACCGAGCGGGCCGCGCGGCGCTACGTCGGGATCCTGCGCGAGGCCGGCATCCCGGTCGAGTCGTCCCGCGGGCCGTACGGGGGCTATCGCCTCGGCCGCGGCACCCGGCTGCCGCCGGTGGTGTTCACCGAGGAGCAGGCGCTCGGCCTGGTGATGGCCGTGCTCGACGGGCAACCGGCGGCGATCGAGGCCGCCGATCCGGTCGGCGCGGCGCTGAGCAAGGTGATCCGGGCGCTGCCGGAGAGCGTCGGGCGGCAGGCGGCGGCGCTGCGGGCGTACGCGTCGGCAGCCCCGGACCGCCGGGCCGCGCGCGCCGATCCGGCCCTGACCAGCGCCCTGGTCGCGGCCGTTGCCGGCCGCCGACGGGTGGCCGTGACCTCGGCGCACGAGGATGGCGGCGAGTGGACGGCCGAGGTCGATCCGTGGGCGGTGGTGGTGCGCTTCGGCCGCTGGTATCTGCTGTGCCACTCGCACCGGGCGGGCGCGATCCGCACGTACCGGATCGACCGGATGCGTGCGGTGCGGCAGCTGCCGCAACCCTTCACCCCGCCGGACGGGCTCGACCCGGTCGCCGCCCTCGAGGAAAATCTGGGCTCGGGCTGGAAGTACCCGACCCGGGTGGTGTTCCACGCGCCCGCCGAGCGGGTGGCGCCCTGGATCCGGCCGCCGATGGGCCGGCTGGAGCCGGCCGGCGACCGGTGCGTGCTCACCGGGACCACGAGAAACCCCGAGATGTACGCCCAGGAGTGGCTGGCCGCCGTCCCGTTCGGCTTCACCGTCGCGGAGGGCCCCGAGCTGCGCGCCGCCGTGGCCGCGGTCGCCGCCCGGTTCGCGGCCGCCGCTTCGACCGGGGCCGATTCGCCGGCCTAGCTTGGTAGCCTCGACAGGTCAAAATCCGGCCACGGCGGGGCAGACCAAGCTCCCGGGATCATCGGAGCGCCGATGGAGCTGTTCCTCGACACCGACGACGAGCGCGCCCTGAGCACACAGCTCTACGACCAGATCAGGGCGGCGATCGGCGACGGGCGGCTGCCGCCCGGCGGACGCCTGCAACCCTCCCGCGTCGTCGCCCACGAGCTGGGCATCGCGCGCTCCACGGTCACCGACGCGTACGCCCGGCTGACCGCTGAGGGATACGTCGAGGGCCGCCGCGGCGGCGGCAGCATCGTCCTCGACCACGCCGCGCCCGGGCCCGGGCCGTCCGAGGCCCCGACCGCGCTGGCGCCCAGCGCCACCGCCGCCGCGGTCCGCCGCTACGGCGTCGCCCTGGAATCGCACCCGCGCTACGACCTCACCGCGGGACGGGTCGACACCCGGCTGTTCCCCCTCGCCGACTGGCGGCGCTGCACCAACCGCGCCCTGACCCGGCTCGCCCGCGACTTCGGGTACTACGGCGATCCGGCCGGCAGCATCGAGCTGCGCCGCGCGCTCACCCACTGGGTCGCCCGGTCCCGCGGGATCGCCGGCACGGCCGACCAGATCGTCGTCACGCACGGCGCCGGCCACGCGGCCCACCTGCTGGCCCGCGTCCTGCTGACGCCCGGCGACGTGGCCGCCGTCGAGGAACCCGGCTATCCCCCGATCACCACGATGCTGCGCTCGCTGGGCGCCGAGGTGGTGGGCGTCCCGGTCGACGAGCACGGCCTGATCGTCGACGCGCTGCCCGACGCGGCGCGGCTGGTCCACGTGACTCCCTCGCACCAGTACCCGCTCGGCGCCGTCCTCAGCCGGCAGCGACGGCTCGCGCTGCTGCGCTGGGCCGGCCGCCGGGGCGCCGCCGTCATCGAGGACGACTACGACAGCGAGTTCCGCTACCTGAACCGGCCGCTGGAGCCCCTGCATCGGCTCGACCGCGACGGCGTGGTGGTCTACGTCGGCACCTTCAGCAAGATGCTCAGCCCGGCGCTGCGCCTGGGGTTCGCGGTCGTCCCGCCCGGCCTGGTGCCGGCGATCACCGCGATGCAGCAGGCCGTCGACTTCGGCGTGCCCGCGGTGACGGCGCAGGCGCTGCGCACCTTCATCGAGGACGGGTATCTGGACCGCCACCTGCGTCGCGCCCGCAAGGTCTACGCCCGGCGGCACCGCGCGGTCGGCGCGGCCCTGGCCGCGCTGCCCGATTCTCCCCTCACCCCCCTGCCCAGCCAGGCCGGGCTGCACCTGACCCTGCTCACCCCGCGGACACCGGACGACCAGGAGCTCGGCGTCCGCTCGACCCGGCACGGGCTGCAGCTCTCCTCGCTGCGGCGGACCTACCAGCACAGCCCGCCCCGGGCCGGCGTCGTCCTCGGCTTCGGCGCGATCCCCACCGCCGACATCCCCGACGCGATCGGGCTGCTGGCATCGTTGTACCCCTGACGAGCGCGATCCTGGCCGGCGGCCGGCCCGTCGCCGCACCGCTACCGGGTCGGGCTGCCGCTGCTGCGCGCGCTGTCGGGGCAGTGGCGGGCGGCGGTGGACGCCGGGCGCGGGCAGCGGGACATCAGCGCCGCCCGGGCCGCGGTCGGCGGATGAGCCTCAGATCCGGCCGATCGTGGTGATCGCCCAGCTCATCCTGGAGGCGGCGGTCTCCGGGTGGTCGCCGAACTCGGCGGCCAGCCGGGCGGCGCAGCCGCGGAGCCCCAGCGCCCGCAGCGTACTGGTGACCGCGGTGCGCACCTCGGCGGCGGAGGGCTGGTCGGACGATTGGAGGGCCGAGGCGAACAGCGCCTCGGCGCGGGCGGTGTCGAAGGAGGTCCTCATGTCCACAGCCTCGCCCCTCGGGCGGCGCTTGTCGTCGCGGCCAACCCCCAACCCCACTACCGGGCAGCAGGAATGATCCAGGTCGCGGTGGTCGTGGTCGTGGCGGTCGCGGCCGCTTTGCAGGCGCTCAGCGGGATCGGCTTCGCGCTCGTGGCCGGGCCGCTGCTCATCCTCGCGCTGGGGCAGGCCGACGGCGTACGCCTGGCCGTGGCCCTGTCGTTGTTGCTCAACGCCACGATCCTGGCCGGGACGTTCCGGCACGCCCGGTGGGGCGACGCGGCGCGGCTGTTCGTCCCGGCGGCGCTGCTGGTGTGGCCGGCGGCCCTGATCACCGGCCGGCTGCGCGGGGGCTGGGTGCTGGCGTTCGCCGGCGTCGCGGTGCTGGCCGGGGTGGCGCTGATCGTCTCCGGCCGGCGGGCGCACTGGGTCGACCGGCCCGCCGGGGCGGTCGCCGCCGGTGGCGCGAGCGGGGTGCTCAACGTCCTCGCCGGGGTCAGCGGGCCGCCGGTGGCGCTGCTGGTGGCGCATCGCGGGTGGGAGCCGCGGGTGGCGACGGCGACCCTGCAGGCGTACTCGTTGCCGTTGAACGCCGTGACGCTGACGGTGCTGGGCCCGCCCACCGGCCGGCCGGCGCATTTCGCCGGCGCCATCCTCGCGCTGCTGGCCGGGGCCGCGGTGGCGTGGCCGTTCGCGCACCGGATCGGGCCGGGGACGGTGCGCGCCATCGCCCTCGCCATGGCCACCGTGGGCGCGCTGTCGCTCCTCGCCCGGGCCGCCACGTAGTCACGGCTCGCCTCGCACAGGTGCCGCTCGCCGGGTGACGGGGGACCTTCGCCTCTGATCGGGCCGCGCCGCCGCCCGGCACCGTGGTATCAGCAGGCGGCATCCCGCCGCACCGACTCCAGCGACCCGAGGTGCGCCATGTCCCGCATCACCGCGATGCCGAGCGGCACCGCCACCCTCGCCTACGACGAGTCCGACCTGCGCCTCGCGGCGCAGGCGGGCATCCGCGCGCCGTCGCTGCACAACAGCCAGCCCTGGCTGTTCGGGCTGCGGGACGGGGCGATCGAGATCCGCGTCGACCCGGTCCGCCGGCTCGCCACCGGCCGGGCCGGCTGGGCGGCCCGGGTCGCCTGCGGCGCCGCCGTGTACAACGCGCGCCTGGCGCTCGCGGCGGCGGGCCGCCCCGCCGTCGTGCGGCTGCACCCGGAGCCCGCCGACCGGGACCTGGTCGCCCGGCTCACGCCGGGCCGTCCCCGGCCGGCCACCTACGCCGAGGCCGAGCTCTACGCGGCCGTGCCGCACCGGTACAGCAACCGCGGCCCGTTCTGGGCCGAGCCGGTGCCCGCCGAGGTGCGGGTCGCCCTGATGGCGGCGGCCCGCGCCGAGTCGGCCTGGCTCGACCTGCTGGTCGGCACCACGGCGCTCACCGCGTTCAGCGAGATCGCGCACGGTGCCGACCGCGTCCTGCGCCGCGACGCCCGGTACCAGGCCGAGCTGGCCACCTGGACGCACGCCGACCACGCGGGCGACGGCGTCCCGGTGCGTGCCGGGGCGCCGCTCCCCGAGCCGCAGGACCTCCTGCCGCAGCGGTTGTTCACCGATAGCCGCCGGGCGCCGGGGCGCGACTACGAGCCGGAGCCGCTGATCGGGGTGCTGGGCGTGGCCGGCGACCAGCCGGCCGACCAGACGGCCGCGGGCCAGGCCCTGCAGCGGGTGCTGCTCACCGCCACCGCGGCCGGCCTGGACACCTCGATGATCAGCCAGCCGATCGAGGTGCCGGCGGCCCGCGACCAACTGCGCCGCTCGCTGGGCCGGTCCGGGTACCCGCAGATCGCGATCCGGTTCGGCTACGGCACCCCGGGACACCCGACCCCGCGGCGGGACCTGGCCGAGGTGCTCGCCTGAGCACGCGGCCCTGATCGCCCCGCCGCGCCGCCCGGCGCGGTGGGGAAGGGAGAGGAGACTGCCATGAGGGCACTGGTTGTCTACGAGTCGATGTTCGGCAACACCGAGGCGATCGCCCGCGCGGTCGCCGACGGCCTGCGGGAGGCCCGCGACCTGACGCCGGATGACGTCAGGCTGGCCGACGTCGCCACCATGCCGTCGGCCGAGGGCGTGGACCTGCTGGTCGTGGGGGCGCCGACGCACGCGTTCGGGCTCAGCCGGCCGAGCACCCGCAAGGACGCCCAGCAGCGCGGCCCGATCCGGCCGGGCGCCGCCGAGGTCGGCCTGCGCGAGTACCTGAACGTGTCGCCGTCGCTGACCGGGCTGGCCGCCGCGGCGTTCGACACCAAGGTGGACAAGCCGCGGCTGCCCGGCTCGGCGGCGCGCCGGGCCCGCCGGGAGCTGCGCCGGCTGGGCTGCCGCGTGCTGGTGCCGCCGGAGAGCTTCCGGGTGCACGGGACCGCGGGACCGCTGCTGGACGGTGCGGTGGAACGGGCCCGGCGCTGGGGCGCCGCGCTGGCCGCGGCGCTGCCGGCCGAGCGCCGCCGGGTCTGAAGAGGGCCGGCTCCGAACCGGGCCGGGTGCCATTTTCTGGGGCAGGATGGGTCTCGTGATCCGGCATCCGGCCTTCCCCGTGGAACCCTGGCACGTGCGCGAGACGCACCTCGACACGCAGCTGCTGTCCCGCTCCGAGTCGATCTTCGCGCTGTCCAACGGGCACCTCGGCCTGCGCGGCAACCTCGACGAGGGCGATCCGCACGCGCTGCCGGGCACCTATCTCAACTCGTTCTACGAGCTGCGGCCGCTGCCGTACGCCGAGGGCGGATACGGCTACCCGGAATCGGGCCAGACGATCGTCAACATCACCAACGGCAAGCTGATCCGGCTGATGGTGGACGACGAGCCCTTCGACGTGCGCGACGGCCGGCTGCGGCGGCACGAGCGGGTCCTCGACCTGCGGGCCGGCGTGCTGCGCCGCGAGGCCGAGTGGGAGTCCGGCGCCGGGCGCGCGGTGCGGGTCCGCTCGACCCGGCTGGTGTCGTTCACCCAGCGCTCGATCGCCGCCATCGAGTACGAGGTCACCGCGGTCGACGCGCCGGTCCGGGTGATCCTGCAGTCCGAGCTGGTGGCGAACGAGGCGCTGCCCGGCCCGCTCAAGGACCCGCGGGTGTCGGCGGTGCTGATGGCCCCGCTGGTGGCCGAGGACTGCCACGCCGGCGAGATGGGCGCGCAGCTGGCGCACATCACCCGCGAGAGCGGCCTGCGGCTGGCCGCCGCGATGGACCACCTCGTCGACGGCCCGCCCGGGGTGCGCTGCACCACCGAGGCCGAACCCGACCTGGCCCGCACCACGGTGGCCTGCCGGCTGGCGCCGGGCCAGCGGCTGCGCCTGGTCAAGCTGATCGGGTACGGCTGGTCGAGCCGGCGGTCCGCGGCCGCCATCCGCGACCAGGTGGCCGCCGCGATCCAGAGCGCCCGGTTCGAGGGCTGGGCGGGCCTGCTCGCCGCGCAGCGGGCGTACCTGGACGAGTTCTGGTCGGGCACCGACGTCGAGCTGGACGGCGACGCCGAGGTGCAGCAGGCGGTCCGCTTCGGCATGTTCCACGTGCTGCAGGCCGGGGCACGGGCCCAGAAGCGGCCCATCGCGGCCAAGGGGCTGACCGGCCCGGGCTACGACGGGCACGTCTTCTGGGACACCGAGCGGTACGTGCTGCCGGTGCTGACCTACATCCAGCCGCGGGCGGCGGCCGAGGCCCTGCGCTGGCGGCACGCGACGCTCGACCTGGCCCGCGAGCGCGCGGCCACGCTGGGCTGGGCCGGCGCCGCGTTCCCGTGGCGCACCATCCGGGGCCACGAGTGCTCCGGCTACTGGCCGGCCGGGACGGCGGCGGTGCACCTCGCCGCCGACATCGCCGACGCCGTGGTGCGGTACGTGAACGCGACCGGCGACGAGGCGTTCCACCGGGATGTCGGCGTCGAGCTGCTCGTCGAGACCGCGCGGCTGTGGGTGTCGTACGGCCACCACGACCGGCACGGCGTGTTCCACCTCGAGCGGGTCACCGGCCCCGACGAGTACACCGCGGTGGCCGACGACAACGTCTACACCAACCTGATGGCGCAGCGGAACCTCATCGCCGCCGCCGACGCCGCGGCCCGCCACCCCGAGCGGTACCGGGCCCTCGGCGGCACCGGCGACGAGGTGGCGGCGTGGCGGGCCGCGGCGGCGGCCATGCACATCCCGTACGACGAGGAGCTCGGCGTGCACCCGCAGGTGCGCGGCTTCACGCAGATGAAGGAGTGGGACTTCGACGCCACCCGCCCCGAGGACTACCCGCTGCTGATGCACTTCCCGTACCTCGACCTGTACCGCACCCAGGTCGTCAAGCAGGCGGATCTCGTGCTCGCGCTGCACTGGTGCGGCGACGCGTTCACCGCCGAGGACAAGGCCCGCGACTTCGACTACTACGAGCGCCGTACCGTGCGGGACTCGTCGCTGTCCGCGTGCGCCCAGGCCATCGTCGCGGCCGAGGTGGGGCACCTCGAGCTGGCGCACGACTACATCGGCGAGGCGGTGCTCATGGACCTGTACGACCTGCACCGCAACACCCGCGACGGAATGCACATCGCGGCCCTGGCCGGCGGCTGGCTCGCCCTGGTGGCGGGGCTCGGCGGCATGCGCGACCACGGCGGCGTGCTGTCCTTCGCGCCGCGCCTGCCGCAGCGGATCGACCGGCTCGCGTTCTCCGTGCTCTGGCGCGGCCTGCGGCTGCAGGTGACGATCTTCCCCGGCGAGGCGACGTACTCGCTGCGCGACGGCAGCGACGGCGCCACGCTGGAGCTGCGGCACCACGGCGAGGCGCTGGTGCTGACCACCGCCGCGCCGGTGACCCGGCCGATCCCGCCGGTCGTGCGCCTGGCCGGCGACCCGGTCCAGCCGGCCGGCCGCAGCCCGATCCGCCGGGACGACCTGATCAAGTGACCGGCGGCCGCCGCGACGATTCGTCCCGCCGGATGATGACCCGGCGCCCGGCCCGCGGGGTCCTCCGGCAAAGCGCCGTCGTGCTCGCGCTGACCTACGCGGGCCACACCTGGGGCCTCGGCCGGTGGTGGGCCGCCCTCCCCGTCGTCCGCAAGAACCGCTGGCTGATCTGACCCCACAACCTCCCCCAGCGTCCGGGCCGCCACGCGATTGCTCGCCGTCCCATGTTGTGGGTATCGATTCCGGTTGACGGGATGAGTTCTCACGAGGTGGCAGTGCGTCCTGATTGGTGGACGAGCGGGTCACTTGGTGGGACCGTGATCGCGCACATGCCCCGCGATATCGCGTTATTTCCGGCACGAGCTGATCGCGAGCAGCTAGCCCTGGGGATCTGGCGCTCGAATCGGACCGCAAGTCATCAAGATCCAAAAAGCGGTACGGGATACGCCGCCGCGACGGCTCCTCGACGACAAGCGCACCGCCGAGGCGGTCGAGGCGGCGCTGCTGGTGGCCGGCATCGACCCGCTGCGTGCGAGCGCCCAGCGCGCCCTGCGTCGGCGCACCTGGCGGACGGCAACGTGGCGGACGCCCGCCACGCCTATGACGAGTACTGAGCCCGGCTCCGCGGTCCGGCAGGCCTATCCCGAGACCGAGGTGATCAACCACCGCAAGATTCCGCTGCCCGGCTCGGCCACCCCCTGTCGACCTGTGCGACCAGTCGCCGACCGGCCCGCTCGGCACGCCCCTGCTCCGGCTCGACCAGGGCCGCTATCCGTCGGCGCCCGGCGAGATCGCGGTCAGCACCCGGGCCGCCCGGCTCCTCGGCCTGTCCGTCGGCGCGACCCGGCAGGGCTCGGCGGTCGTCGGCCTGGTGGAGAACCCGCTGAACCTGCTCGACACCTTCGCCCCGACCGCGCCCGGCCGGCGTAGGCCGGGATGCGGCATTTGGCGTCAACTGAAAACTATCTGCAGCGACAGTGAAGATTTTTCCGGGTTCCGGCGATCAAGATGTCCCGGTGCCCGGCCGACATCGTCAACTTCAGCGCACCGGACTCGTCGTGACCTCCTCCGCCCTCGCCGTTGTCGTCATCGCCGGCGGCGCCTGGGCCGGGTACCACGAGTTCTCCGGCAAGAAATGCACCGAGACCGTCAGCCTCAAGCTCGCCGTCGCGCCCGAGGTCGCACCGGCCGTGCGGGCCGCGGCGGACACCTGGGCCAAGGGCGAGGACGCCTGCGCCACCATCGAGGTGACCGCCACCGATCCGACCGGCATGGCCGCCGCGGTCGGCGGGCGGCACGGCGTCAACCTGGGCGGCGTCGGCGTGGCGAAGAACGCCGACCCGGACGTCGACGCCTGGATCCCCGACTCCAGCACGTGGTTGCTGCGCATCGGGTCCGAGGCGCCGGGCTTCCAGCCCGCCTCGCTCGGCTCGATCGCCGAGAGCCCGCTCGTGCTCGCGGCGCCGGAGGACGCCGCCGCCGGCCTCGGCTGGCCGGCGAGCACGCCCGGCTGGAAGGACCTCGCGAAGAAGGTCGCGACCGACAAGACGTTGCGGCCCGGAACGGTCGATCCGTTGCGGGACGCCACCGGGCTGGCCGGGTTGCTGGCCTTCGCCGCCGCCGCGGGCACGGACGCCGCCGCGGCCACGCTCAAGGTGGGCGTGATGCGCGCGCTGTCGGCGAACAGTTCCAGCATCCGCAACGACCTTCTCCAGAAACTTCCCCAGTCGGCCGGCGAGACCGGCGCCGGGGTCAGTCTCGCGCCGCTGTCCGAGGCGGACGTCATCGCGTACAACGGCGGAAAGCCGGCGACGGCCCTTGCCGCCCTGTACCCGAAGCCGTTCTCGGTGGTCCTCGACTACCCGTTCGCGATCATGCCCGGCGTCGACCCGCAGAAGGCGACGGCGGCAACCGCGTTCCGCAAAGCCCTCGACACGAAAACTTTCCGGCAAAATCTGGCAAGAGCCGGCGTACGGGGTCCCGACGGCGCCCCGGGCGCGGGTTTCGCGGCTCCCCGGGGCGCGCCGGCGACCGTCCCGCCGCCCCCGGCGCAGAAGCCGGCCGCGGTCGCCGGCGCGATCGGCCAGCTCCTCGGCAGCTGGACCGCGATCACCCAGCCCGGCCGGATGCTGGCGGTGTTCGACGTCTCGGCGTCGATGAAGGCGAAGGTGCCGACGGCCGGCGGCCTGACCCGCGCCCAGGTCACCCAGGGCGTGGCCCGGCAGGGTCTGGCCCTGCTCGACGACCGCTGGTCAGTGGGCAACTGGACGTTCTCCACCAACATGGCCGGCCGGCGCCCGTGGGTGGAGAATCTGCCGATCCTGTCCTGCGCCGGCCACCGCCCCGAGATGCTCGCCGCGATCGACAAGATCGTGCCGAAGGCGGGCGGCGACACCGGCCTCTACGACACCGCGCTGGCCGCGTACGAGCGGGTGCAGAAGGGCTGGCAGCCCGGCGTGTCCAACTCGGTCGTCATCTACACCGACGGCGAGAACGACAACCCCGGCGGCCTGACGATCGGCCAGCTGGTCGAGAAGATGACCAAGCTCCGCGACCCGAACCGCCCGGTCCGCATGATCATCATCGGCATGGGCACCGCGATCGACCGCGCCGAGCTCGAGGCGATCACCAAGGCGGCCGGCTCGGGCGGCGTCTTCATCGCCACCGACCCCGCAAAGATCGGAGAAATTTTCCTGGAGGCGATCGCCAGTCGCAAGGGCGCCTGACCACCGTGCCCCGGCGCGCGGGGGGCTGGCCGCGCCGCACCACCGGGTTCGCGGCAGCCGGGAGTCGGCCACCGCGGGCCACCGCGCCGCCGGCCGCCGTGCGGTTCGCACCACTCTCCGCGGCCCGAACACCAGCGCGCCACCGCGGGCCGACGCTCCGCCGCGCGCCGCGCCCACCACCGCGTTTCGCACCACCACCCGCGCCGTACCACCGCGGGGGCTTGACCGGCCGCGGGGCCGGATGACGTTTACCGGGACGCGGGCGGGCAATTCGGCACGTATGAGCCTCATCGAGCACCGTGGCGAGCGGCCGGTGGTTCCACCGTCGGCCTACGTGGCGCCGAGCGCCGTGCTGTGCGGGCGGGTGATCCTGGGCGAGCGCGCCCGCATCCTGCACAATGCCGTGCTGACCGCCGAGGACGGCGAGATCCGCCTGGGCGCGGACGTCGTCGTGATGGAGCACGCCCTGGTCCGCGGCCGCCGCGACCACCCCGCGATGATCGGCGACGCCGTGCTGGTCGGCCCACACGCCCACGTGAACGGCGCCACCCTGCACGACGAAGTCTTCGTGGCGACCGGCGCGTCCCTCTTCCCCGGTTCGGTGGCCGGCGCCGGCTCGGAGCTGCGCGTCAACAGCGTCCTGCACGTCAACTCGGCCCTGCCACCCGGCACGGTCGTCCCGATCGCCTGGATCGCGGCCGGCGACCCCGCCCGGCTGTTCTCCCCGGCAGAGCACGAGGATCTCTGGGCCATCCAGGAGACCATGGACTTCCCCGGCACGGTCTACGGGGTGCCGCGCGGCACCCCGATGCGCGAGATCATGGCCCGCCAGTCCCGCCATTACGGCGACCACGCCCACGACCGAATGCTCAGTACCGACCGAATGCTGTAGCCCCCGGCCGCCGCGACCGCCGGCATGTCCCGCGAGGATCGCGGTCCCCTCCCGGTCAGCGGGTCGTGAAGATCGGGCATCCCCGCAGCGCAAGCCCGTCGATGGCCAGAAGTTGCCCGTCAGCCGCCGCGAGGCGGTCGCGGGCGTCCTCCGGCAGCGAAACCGTCGAGCCGGCCGCGAGCGGCAGCACGTGCAGCGTGACCTCGGAGTCCGGGCGCACCCCGGCGTCGCGGAGGCTGACGGCCCAGGTCGAGCCGTCCCAGAAGCGGTCGGTGACCGTGCGCCCGTCGACGCGAAGTTGCGCGACATCGCCGGCCCACGAGATCCGCAGGTAGGTGTCGAGCTCGGCGCCGGTCGCCCACCCGGGCAGGGTCAGCCGGTAAACCGCCGCCAAATCCTCGAAAGTTTCCGCCGTGGGCGCCGACTGCCGCCCGTCGAACTTTCCATAAGCGACCGGCACGGCGCTCCCGGCCGCCCGCACCAACTCAACCTCAGCCGAACCATCGCGCACCAGCCCGGCTCCCACGGAACCCCCGCGCACCCGCGGACCACCGGAAATCTCGAGAGGAAGCTCGACGAAACTTGCCGCAGAAGTGTCGTAGACCCGCGCCGAAGGGTCGGTGGACTCGATCTGCCCGTCCGGGCCCCAGGTCAGCATGCCGGGCGAGAGCAGCAGCCGGCGGGCGGGACCGTCCTCGCAGATCCAGACGTCACCGGCCACAGTGGCGGGTAGGACGAGCAGGTCCAGCTCGCCGCCGCCGGCCCGGAGCCGGACCGGCGACAAGCCAGGCTCGACGGCGGCGGCCGCGCCGCCGACGGAGTAGGACACCTCGATGCCGGCCTCCGCCACCAGCACGAGGGTGGGCACCGCGCCCGGCAGCACGGTCAGCGCGGACGCGGTGGCCCAGTCGAGGCGGACGCCGCCGAGGGTGAGCCCGAGCGGCCAGCGGGCGAGCGTGCCGGGCGGCACGTCGACCGGCTCGGCCGGCAGCACCACGGTCTCGTCGTCCAGCGCGACCCGGAACTGCGCGCCGCGGTAGACCGGCAGCGGGTCGTGCGGCTGGTGCCACGCGATGAACAGAAACCCGCTGCGACCGTCGCTGCGCAACGCCCACCGCAAAGTTTCGTCGTCCTCGACGCCCCCCGGCCGTTGCGGCGGCAGGCTCGACGGCATCTCGGCCAGCGCCGAGCCGAAGGCCGCCAGGAACGCGTGCTGCGATCGGAGCAGCGCGTGGCTTTCGGAGAGCAGCCCGGCCTCGCCGATCGGGGCGTGGAAGTCGTAGCCCAGCCGCGGCATGTCGTTGGGGTAGCCGGTCGCGTGGGACTCCTGGGCCCCGCCGTCGAGGGCAGGGTTCGTGCCGCCCGCGTACATGTAATAGCCCTGCCACGCGGAGCCGTTCCCGATCTTGCAGTGCGCGATCGCCGCGACGTCGAGGGCGGCCGGTCGCGGCCGGCGGTGGTAGGCCGTGGCCATGCCGCCGCCCAGCTCGCAGGTCGCCGGGGGAAACCACGGCGACGGGGTGCGCGGCTGGGGACGGCTCAGCTTGGCCTCGTGCATCCGCCGCAGGTCGGCGCCGATCCCGGGATCGTCCCAGACGTGCGAGAAGAAGTAGTGGTCGCGGAAAGTGGGGTCCCAGGGCGCGCCGGCGTCGACCCAGAAACCGTCGCCGTAGCCGCCGTAGAGCGGCATGACCTCGCCGTCCGGCAGGTCAGCGCCGCCCCACGCGGTCGCCGCCCACAGCGGCGCCGACAGCCCGGCCTCGCGGGCGAGGCGCTTGAGCGTACGGAGGTGCCCGGGCCGGTCGTAGAGCTCGTTCTCCAGCTGGATGCCGAGCAGCGGGCGGTCGCCCACCTGCGCGGCGATCTGGCCGAACCACTCCCGGACGAGCGAAAGATAGCCGGGGTCGTCGGTGCGATGACGTACGGAAGTTTCCTGCACCCAGTCCGGAAAGCCGCCGTTGCGGGACTCCCCGTGGCACCAGGGCCCGATCCGCAGGAAGACGTCGAGTCCCTCCGCGTTCGCGAGGTCCACGAAAGCTGCTACGTCGAGGTTTCCGTCGAAGCGGGGCTCACCTTCGCGCGCGACATGGTGCAGCCAGAACACGTAGCTCGACGCGACGGTCACCCCGCCGGCGCGCATCTGCCGCAGGCGCTGTCGCCAGCGGGCGCGCGGGACGCGGCTGTAGTGGATCTCGCCGGAGACCGGGATGACCGGTCGGCCGCGCCGGATCAGACAGCGGCTGGTGAGTGAGACACCGGCCCGCACGTCCTCGTCGTTGCTCATCCGCGGCCGGCGCGGCGGCTCGGACCAGGGATGGTGCGCGACGTCCAGCACGGTGACTCCTTCGGCGCCGATGGAAAGCCTTGGGTTCGGCCATGTATGGCGGCGAACGGACCGTCTCTGTAACCGGTCACAGCCGTCTGGCTCCGCACGATACAGCCTGGTAACCGCCAGGACGCAAGGTCTTGACATTTGCATTGGCGCGCAGCACTGTAACCGGTCACAGGTCCTGCTCGGTGACGCACGTCTCCTCCGGCAGCGACCGCGGCCGCATCCCTCCCGCGGCCGTCCGATCGAGGAGGATCGATGCAGAAGAAGCTTTTGCCGCTCGCCGGGGTGCTGGCCGCGACGCTCATGATGACCACGGCCGCCTGCTCCGGTGACGACGAGCAGGGCGGCGACAGCGCGGCCAAGCCGGGCGAGAAGGTCGAGCTGACCTATTGGACCTGGGCGCCGAACATGGACAAGGTCGTCGAGGGCTGGAACTCGGCGCATCCCGACGTCCACGTCACCGTCAACAAGCAGGACGGCGGCGACCCGGCCGTCACCAAGCTGCTCACCGCAATAAAGGCCGGCAGCGGCGCGCCCGACATCATGCAGGCCGAGTACCAGAAAATTCCGACGCTGGTTTCCGCCGACGCGCTGGCCGACATCGCGAAAGAGGCCGGAAACCTCAAGGCGAAGTTTCCCGACTCGGCCTGGAACGCGGTGACCCTCGGCTCCGAGGCGCTCTACGGCGTCCCGCAGGATTCCGGCCCGATGATGTTCTACTACCGCACCGACGTCTTCGAGAAGCTCGGCCTCCAGCCGCCGAAGACGTGGGACGACTACGCCGCCGCGGCTCGCAAGGTCCACACGGCGAACAAGAAGCAGTACCTCGGCACGTTCTCGGCCAACGACCCGGGCTGGTTCGCCGGGCTCTCCCAGCAGGCCGGCGCCTCCTGGTGGGGGGTCAACGGCGACACCTGGTCGGTCGCCATCGACGAGCCCAACACCCGGAAAGTTGCCACCTACTGGGGCGGCCTCGTGCAGGAGGGCGTCATCGACAACAAGCCGATGTACACCCCGGAGTGGAACGCGGCGCTCAACGATGGCACCCAGGTCGGCTGGCTGAGCTCGGTGTGGGGCCCCGGCGTGCTGGAGGGCAACGCAGCCGGCACCAAGGGCAGGTGGAAGGCGACGCTGCTGCCGCAGTGGGACGCCACCAGCCCGAAGAACGGCAACTGGGGCGGCTCGGCCACCAGCGTCACCACCCAGAGCAAGCACAAGGCACAGGCCGCCGAGTTCATCGCCTGGCTGAACACCGATCCGGCCGGCATCAAGGCTCTCGCCCAGACCGCGAACGTCTATCCCGCGTCGGTCGACTCCGCGGCCGCCCTGACCCAGCCGCCGGCGTTCCTGTCCAACCAGAGCGACTTCTACACGGTTGCCGCCGAGGCCGCGAAAATTGCCAACCCCTTCACCTACGGGCCGAACGTCAACGTGGCGTACTCCAGCTACAACGACGCGTTCGGCAAGGCCGCCGCCGCCAAGAAGTCGGCCGGCTTCGCCGCGGCGCTGACCACCATGCAGCAGACCACGGTCGACGACATGAAGAACACCGGCTTCAAGGTCGCCGGCTGACCCGGATTCGCCGCGGCGGGCGCGAAAACGCCCGCCGCGCCCCAGCACCGAGAAGAAGGTGACGGCCGTGCCGGCGGTTCCCAGCACACGTACGCGCCGAGCCGGGGCGCCCTATCAGTTCCTCGCGCCGGCCCTGATCCTGTTCGCCCTGTTCCTGGCCGCGCCGATCGTCTACGCGGCGTACCTGAGCCTGCGCCGGGTCAAGGTGAGCGGTCTCGGGCTCGGCAAGGGCGCCCGCACCGAGGTGTGGGCGGGCCTGAGCAACTACGCGCGGTCGCTGACCGACCCCGAGTTCCTGCCCAGCGTCTACCGGGTCGCCGCGTACGGGATGATCGTGGTCCCGACCATGCTCGGCCTCGCGCTGCTCATGGCGCTGCTGCTGGACGCCGGCCGCACGAGGGTCGGCACTTTCGCGCGTACGTCGATATTTTTGCCCTATGCCGTGCCGGCGGTCGTGGCGTCGTTGCTCTGGGGTTTCCTCTACCTGCCGCGGGTGAGCCCGCTGAACGATGTCCTCGGCGCCGTCGGCATCACCGCGCCCGACATCCTGGCCGGCTCCGGGGTGCTGTACGCGGTCGCGAACATCGCGGTCTGGGGCGGCACCGGCTTCAACATGATCGTCATCTACACCGCGCTGCGGGCCATCCCGACCGACCTGTTCGAGGCGGCCCGGCTCGACGGCGCCTCGGACAAGCAGATCGCGTGGCGCATCAAGATTCCGATCATCCTGCCGTCGCTCATCATGACTTTCGTCTTCTCGTTGATCGCGACGCTGCAGGTTTTCGCGGAGCCGATGACGCTCAAGCCGCTGAGTAACACCATCTCCACCACGTGGACG
This sequence comes from Paractinoplanes rhizophilus, assembly GCF_042664765.1. Taxonomy (NCBI): domain Bacteria; kingdom Bacillati; phylum Actinomycetota; class Actinomycetes; order Micromonosporales; family Micromonosporaceae; genus Paractinoplanes; species Paractinoplanes rhizophilus. Next base: position 165,480 of record NZ_JBHTBJ010000001.1, read on the forward strand.
CCGCTGATGAAGGTGTACCGGGACGCCTTCACCCGCAACGACATCTATTCCGCGGCGGCCACCTCGGTGGTCATCGCGGTCGCCACCTTCGTCGTGTCCTTCGGGTTCCTCAAGCTCGTCGGGAACCGCGCCTTCAACCAGGAGGACTGACATGAGCGTCTCCACCGCACTGCCGGCCGTCCCGGCCACCACCCCGCCCGCGACCGTCCCGGGCGACCGCCGCGGCAACCGGCGGTTCAGCCCGGCCGCGACGATCCTGCTGCTGCTCGGCGCCCTGTACTGCCTGTTCCCGGTGCTCTGGGTGCTGATCGCGGCGTCGAAGAGCTCCGGCGAGCTGTTCTCGACCTTCACGCTCGCGCCGAGCACACACCTTTTCGACAACATCGCCGACCTCGCCGCCTACCGCGACGGCCTGTACTGGCGGTGGATGGCCAACACCGCGCTGTACGCCGGGGTGGGCGCGGCCGGCTCCACCCTGATCTCGGCGATGGCGGGTTTCGCGCTCGCCAAGTACGACTTTCGCGGAAAGGCCGCCATCTTCAACGTGATCCTGGCCGGGGTGCTGGTGCCCGGCGTGATCCTGGCGATCCCGCAGTACCTGCTGCTGGCCAAGATCGGGATGACCAACACCTACTGGTCCGTGCTGCTGCCCAGCATGATCACCCCGTACGGGATCTATCTCTGCCGGATCTTCGCGGCCGCGGCGATTCCCACCGAGGTCCTCGAGGCGGCCCGCATCGACGGCGCCGGCGATTGGCGCACCTTGGGCACGGTGGCGCTGCCGATGATGCGATCCGGCCTGGTCACGGTGTTTCTCTTCCAGTTCGTCGCGATCTGGAACAACTTCATGCTGCCGTACATCATGCTCGGCGACGACCACCTGTATCCGCTCACCGTCGGGCTCAACGGCCTGCTGAACCAGGGCGCCAACCAGCCGTCGATGTACATCGTCGTGGTCACCGGCGCGCTGCTGTCGATCGTCCCGCTCGTCGCGCTCTTCCTCGGGCTGCAGCGGTACTGGCGGGTCGATCTGGGTGCGGGCGCGGTGAAGGCCTAGTGAGCACTATGATCCCCCACGTGCCGACACCGCCCGGTACGGGGCGCAAGCGGCCCACCATCCGCGACGTGGCGCGCGAGGCCGGGGTCTCTTACGCGACCGTCTCCCGCGTCCTGAACGGCCGGGAGTGGGTCAGCCCTGAGGCCGTCCGAGCGGTGCGCGAGGCGATCGCCCGCACCGGTTACACCGCCAACCCGCACGCCCGGTCGCTGGCCACCGGAAAGTCGGGGTCGATAGCTTTCCTGCTCACCGAGCCGCAGCATCTGCTGTTCGAGGACCCGAATTTCTCGGTGTTGCTGCGCGGTGTGGCCCAGGCCCTTTCCGACCGCGAGCTCACGCTCATCCTGATGATCGCGTCGACCCCCGAGGAACGTAGCCGCACCATCGCCTATCTTTCCGGCGGCCACGTCGACGGCGTGGTGCTGATCTCGCCGCACTCCGGCGACCCGCTGCTCAGCCAGCTGGTGCGGGCCGAGGTGCCGATCGTGGCCTGCGGCCGGGTGCTCGGCTACGAGCAGGTGATCTCCTCGGTGATGGCGGACGACCGATCGGGCGCCCGCTCGGCGGTCGACCACCTGGCGTCGGCCGGCTGCCGGCGGATCGCCACGATCACCGGGCCGCAGGACATGGTCGGTGGCGTCGACCGCCTCCAGGGCTACACGGACGCGCTGCTCGCGCACGGTCTCGAACTCGATCCGGCGCTGATCGTGCACGGCGACTGGGGCCGGGCGAGCGGCGCGGCGGCGATGCGCCAGTTGCTCGACCGGGCGCCCGATCTCGACGGCGTCTTCGCGGCCTCGGACGCGATGGCCGCCGGGGCCCTGCCGGTGCTGCGGGACGCGGGGCGTCAGGTGCCCGGCGACGTGCGGGTGGTCGGCTTCGACGACTCGGGCCTGGCCGCGACGCTCGATCCGCCGCTGTCCACCGTGCGGCATCCGCTCGACCGCATCAGCGACGAGATGGTGCGGCTGCTCACCGACGTGATCGCCGGGCGCACCCCGCTGTCGATCACCGTGCCCACCTCCCTGGTCCTGCGGGACTCCTCGCCCGCCGTCCGATAGACCGGAGCTCCCCCTCCACGTGCCATGGCACCAACCCGGCGATCCCCCATCGCCGGTCGCCCTTTCTTTCGCGAAGGAGCGCCATGAAACCGTCCTGGAGAGCCGTCGTGACCGCGATCGTCCTCGCGGTCCCGCTGGCCGTCGCCACCCCCGCGCACGCGGCGAACACCCTCACCATGCTCGGTGCGGACGTCTCGTCGCTGCAGCGCAGCCTCGACCTCGGCGCGAGGTACTACAACAAGTCGGGGACCGCCGCCGACCCCTACGACATCCTCAAGTCGGCGGGCGCCAACTACATGCGGCTGCGCATCTGGAACAACCCGGCCAGCGGCTACAACAACAAGGCGAAAGTCCTGCAACAGGCCCGGGCGATCAAGGCCAAGGGCCTCAAGCTCCTGGTCGACTTCCACTACTCCGACACGTGGGCCGACCCGGGCAAGCAGTATCCGCCTGCGGCGTGGGCATCCCATTCGCTCACGCAACTGCAAACAGATGTCTACAACTACACGTACGACGTGTGCACCGCCCTGAAAGCGCAGGGCACCACCCCCGACAGCGTGCAGATCGGCAACGAGATCAACGTCGGGATGCTGTGGCCGAACGGGAAAGTTTCCAACAACAATTTCGCGCCGCTGGCCGCTCTGCTGAAGCAGGGCTACAACGCCACGAAGGCCTGCAACGGCTCGACCCAGGTGTGGATCCACACCGCCGACGCGGACAGCGACCCGAACGCCCGCTGGTTCTACGACGGCATCCGGTCGCAAGGTGTCACCTGGGATGTGACGGCGCTGTCGTACTACTGCATGTGGCACGGCACGCTCGCCAACCTGTACAACGTCATCGCCGACGTGAAGTCCCGCTACGGAAAGCCGGTCGTGATCGCGGAAACCGCGTACCAGTTCACCACGGCGAACGCGGACAGCACGCCCAACTCCATCCCGGGCACGGTGCTCTGCGACAACATTCCGGCGACTTGGGCCGGGCAGGCGCAACAATTCACCTGGGTGCAGAACACGGCCCGCAACGCCGGCGCCATCGGCGTCTTCTACTGGGAGCCAACCTGGTACGCCATCAGGGGCAACGGCTGGGACCCCGCCAACATCAACGGCACCGGTGACGGCTGGGACAACATGGCAGCGTTCGACTGGACCGGCCACATAAACCCCAACATCGTCTGGACCCCGTGAATGGGTAGAGCCCACGGGCGATCGCCGTCATCGACGGCGATCGCCCCCGCGGTGCGAGGCGGAGCCGGCCCGGCACAGTGACTTTGCCCTCCGGCCCCGCCCAGGTGCTCGGCGTCACGGCATAATCACCCTGATCAGGGCGCTGTACAGGTCGGAACACCGAGCACTTTTGGGAGTGATGATGCAGCGGCATCGTGTGGTGGTCATCGGCGCGGGTTTCGGCGGACTTTTCGCGATCAAGGCGCTCAAGAACGCCCCCGTGGACATCACCTTGATCAACGGTACGGCGTACCACCTGTTCCAGCCCCTGCTCTACCAGGTCGCCACCGGCATTCTCTCGCAGGGCGAAATCGCGCCGCCGATCCGGGAGGTGCTCAAGCGGCAGGACAACGTAGACGTACGCCTGGGTTGGGCCTCGAAAATCGACGTCGACAAGAAGGTCGTGTCCGTCGAGGGCCCCGGCATCGACTACGAGGTCGGCTACGACACCCTGATCGTGGCGGCCGGCGCGGCGCAGTCCTACTTCGGCAACGACAGTTTCGCCGATCACGCGCCCGGCATGAAGAACATCGACGACGCGCTCGAGCTGCGCGCCCGCATCTTCGGCGCGTTCGAGATCGCCGACCTGCAGACCGAGCAGGAGGACATCGACCGCTGGCTGACCTTCGTGGTGGTCGGCGCGGGCCCGACCGGCACCGAGATGGCCGGCCAGATCGCCGAGCTCGCCCACCGCAACCTGCCCGGCCAGTACAAGCACATCGACCCGCGCAAGGCCCGGATCATCCTGGTCGACGCGCTGCCCGCGGTGCTCAACACGTTCGGCGATCACCTGTCCACCCGCGCCCTGCGCCAGCTGCACCTGCTCGGGGTCGAGGTCGAGCTGAACACCAAGGTCGTCGGCGTCGACGCCACCGGCATCGAGGTCGAGACCGAGCGCGGCCACGAGCGGATCCCGTCGATGACGAAGGTCTGGGCGGCCGGCGTCTCGGCCCCGCCGCTGGCCCGCAAGCTCGCCGAGGTCACCGGCGCCAAGACCGACCGGGCCGGCCGCATCTTCGTCCAGCCCGACCTCACCGTCCCCGGCCACCCCGAGATCTTCGTCGTCGGCGACCTGATCAACCTCGACGACGAGCACGGCCAGCAGCTCCCCGGCGTCGCTCAGGTGGCCATCCAGGGCGGCCGGTACGCCGCGAAGGCCATCAAGGCACGCCTGGCCGGAAAGCCCGCCGGAAAACCCTTCAAGTATTTCGACAAGGGCAGCCTGGCCACGATCTCCCGCTTCTCCGCGGTGGCCAGCATCGGAAAGTTGCGGCTGGACGGTTTCCTGGCCTGGCTGATCTGGGTGGCGGTCCACCTGTTCTACCTGGTCGGCTTCAAGAACAGGGTGAGCGCCGTGATGCACTGGGCGATCAGCTTCCTGGGCCGCGGCCGCTCCGAGCGCGTCGCGACGGTCCAGCAGGCTTTCGCCCGCCGGGCCATCCACGAGTACGGCGACCCGTTCGAGCGCGCCCGCGAGGAGATCGCCGAGGAGCACGTGTCCGGGCGTTAGCCCGGCGTTAGCCCACACCGCGCCGGCCGGCCGTCCCGCTGCACCAGCGGTCCGGCCGGCCGAGACGCGCCCGGTGGCCTCCCCCGCTGCGCCAGCCGGGTTCGCCGGCCGAGACGCGCGGCGGCCTCCCCGCCGCGCCAGGGGGTTCGCCGGCCGGAACGCCCCTCTGCGGCCTGTCCTGGTTGCGCCGGCGAGTCCCCGTTGGTCGGCAGCGCAGCCGTGTCCCGATCCCGGCTCACAGCGGCGGCCACGTGCCGCCGCGATCGCAATTGCCGCAGCTCGGTGCTAACCTAGGGCTCCTAGGTTTTACCCGAGCGTCCTAAGGATGGGCATGCCGAGGCAGGGCCTCACCACCGAACGCGTCGCCGCGGCCGCCGCCGACCTGGCCGACTCGCTGGGCCTCGACCGCTTGACGGTCGCCGCGGTCGCGCGTCATTTCGGCGTGGCCGACGCCAGCCTCTACGGCCACGTCCGCAACCGTGAGGCGCTGCTCCACCAGGTCGCGGTGCGGGCCGCCGCCGCCTTCTCCGATCAGATCGCGCTCGCCGTGGCCGGCCGTTCCGGCCGCGAGGCGCTGATCGGTTTCGCGCAGGCGTACCGAAATTTCGCGGTCACCCACCCCGGGCAATACACCGGGACCAACCTTCAACTGCCGCCCGAGGTCGGCCACAACTCCGCCGGCCACCTGCGCCTGATCGACCTGAGTTACGCAACTTTCCGCGGCTATGGCCTCGCGGAGCCGGCCCTCACCGACGCGGTCCGTTTCGTCCGCAGCACGCTGCACGGATTCGCCACCCTCGAGTCTTCCGACGGCTTCGGCCACCCGCGCGCCCTCGACACGTCTTTCCGCAACGTTGTCGACGCGATCCACACGGCACTGACCCACTGGCCCGCCCGGGAGGAGCAAACCCGATGACAAACCAGGATTTCGACGTACGGGCGGCCGACGGCACCCGCTTGGCAGTCCGCCGCCAGGGCGCCGGCACCCCGGTCGTGCTCGTGCACGGCTCCGGCGGCGGCCTGCACAGCCTGGTCCCGCTCGCCGACCGCCTCACCGATTCGTACGAGCTGTGGATGCCGGCCCGCCGCGGCTACGGGCCGAGCGAAGTCCCGCCAACCCGCAAGTCCGTCAAGGACGAGGTGGGCGACCTGGCCGCGATCCTCGGCACCATCGGCCGCCCCGCCCATCTGGTCGGCGCTTCCTACGGCGCCACGCTCGCCCTGCACACCGCCGCCGCGCTGCCGGAGTCGCTGCTGTCGCTCGCCGTCTTCGAGCCTCCGCTGTTCGCTTCCGGCCCAACCGTCGCGCCGCTGCTGGACCGCTACCGCGCCGCCTTCGAGCGAAACGACGCCGCCGCAATGTTCGCCGTCCTCAACGAGCTGACCCGCGTCCCGCCGCCGATCGTGACCGCCCTCGCAGCCGCCGCCGGCGACCGGAAACCCGACCCGGCCGAGGCCCGCCGTTCCGCGATCGGCTGGCTGCACGACCTGGAGGCCCTCGCCGACGACGACCCCGACCCGGCCCGGTGGTCGCACCTGACCGTGCCCACCCTCATCCTGAACGGTGCCGACACCTGGGAGCCGATGCCCGCCACCATGGACGCCCTCGCCGCGGCCGTCCCCACCGCACGCCGCGTCACGTGGCCGGGCCAGTCCCATTTCGCCCCGAGCACGGCCCCCGACCTGATGGCCGTCGCCCTGCGCACCTTTTTCGCGAAAATTTCCGGCTGACAAGCACTACTTGCGCCACCCATGGCCGAACGTTTAGGACTTACCGCTCCGCCGCGCAGGCTGACCGGGACCGGGGCCGGGGCGGCGGGCGCAGGGCGGCGGGGGCGCGGGCAGCGGCAAGCGCAGGCGGTGCGGGCAGCGGCCCGGGCGCGACGCAAGATAGCGGCCCGGGCGGCGGGGGCAGCGGTACGGGAGGCGCAAGACATCCGGCTCGGTGGAGGCACGGCCGAGGCCCGGGTGGCCAGGTTGCCGTCCGGGGAACTCGTTCTTGCGTACGTCATCGATGTGTCTCTATCCTCGCACAGGAAAGCGTTTTCCTGCCCTCGTGGGACCGCTGCTTGCGGCGGTAGGCAGGTCGGGCAACCCGGTTCGACGAAGAAGCGAGGCAAGGATGAGACGATCAGTCGCGCTGCGGGTGTTCGCGGCAGTGGCCACCGGCGCGGCGGGCGCCGCCGTCGCGGTCGGCCTGCCGTCCCTGGAGGCTTCGGCCGCCGCGGTGGGCAGCCCCATCGGCTACGCGTCCCTCAACGGCGGGACGACCGGCGGCAACGGCGGCACGACCGTGCGCGCCACCACCGGCACGCAGATCCATCAGGCGCTGTGCAGCAGGGCGAGCAGCAGCACCCCGATCACCATCGAGGTCCAGGGCACGATCAACCACGGCAACACCACGAAAGTTTCCGGCAACAGCTGCAACACCGCCGCCGACAAGATCGAGCTCAAGCAGATCAGCAACGTCACGATCATCGGCGTGGGCAGCGGCGCCGTGTTCGACCAGCTCGGCATCCACATTCGCGACTCGAGCAACATCATCATCCAGAACGTGACGGTCCGGAACGTCAAGAAATCGGGCTCGCCCACCTCCAACGGCGGCGACGCGATCGGCATGGAAAGCACCGTGCGCAATGTCTGGGTCGACCACGTCAACCTGGAGGCCTCGGGCGGCGAATCGGCCGGTTACGACGGCCTGTTCGACCTGAAGGACAACGTGCAATACGTGACGCTGTCCTACGCCTACCTGAAGAACTCCGGCCGCGGCGGGCTGATCGGCTCGAGCGAGAGCGACACCTCGAACAGCTTCATCACGTTCCACCACAACCGCTACGAGAACATCGACTCACGCACGCCATTGCTGCGCGGCGGCATCGCGCACATCTACAACAACTACTACTACAGCCTCAACGAATCCGGCATCAACTCGCGCGCCGGCGCCCGCGCCAAGGTGGAGAACAACTACTTCGAGGACTCGATGAACGTCCTCGGCACCTTCTACACCGACGCGGCCGGGTACTGGCAGGCGTCCGGAAACATTCTCGACAACGTCACCTGGTCGGCGCCCGGCAGCGAGACCAACCCCGCGGGTCCGTCCATGCCGTCCAACACGAGCATTTCCATTCCGTACGCCTACGGCCTGGACAACGCGTCCTGCGTGCCGAACATCGTCCGCTCCACCGCGGGCGCCAACACCGGCATGAGGACGTCGACGGGCAACTGCTCGACCACGAGCAACCCCTCGCCGACGCCGACCACCCCGCGGCCCACCACGCCCAGCCCGACCACGCCCAGCCCGACCACGCCGCCGCCCACCCAGCCCAGCGGCACCAACCTGAGCATCGGGGCGGGCTCGGACGGCTCCAGCAAGGCGAGCGGCACGAGCTACGGCGACGTCCGGGACGGCAGCATGTCCACGTACTGGTCGCCGAACGGCAGCACCGGCTACATCTCGATCAAGTGGGGCTCGGCCACCACGGTGTCCCGCATCAACATCCGTGAGGCGAGCGGCGGCGGCGCCATCGGTTCCTACCGGGTGCTCAACGCGGACACCGGCGCGGTCCTCAAGACCGGCTCCGGCTCGGGCGTCATCACGTTCACCCCGACGTCCCTCAAGAAAGTCACCTTCGACATCCTGAGCGCGTCCGGGACCCCGCGCGTGGGTGAGTTCGAGACGTACGCGTCCTAATTAGCAAGCGCCCCGGGGCCACCGTCGCAGCGGCGGCCCCGGGCGCAACAAAACTCCGCGGCCCGGGGTACCAGAGCCGCAGCCCTGGGGTGCCAGAACCACAGCCCTGGGTGCCGGAAACACAGCCTGGGCGCCAGAACCGCAGCCTGGGCGCCAGAACCGCAACCCCGGGGTGCCAGAACCGCGGCCGACGCGGCAGACACAGCGGCGGCCGCGGCGCACCGAAAAGCACTGGCCGACAGTCGTATCATGGATGGCATGACCGGCAGCACCGTCTTCGCGACCGCACGAGCTATCAGCTCGTCGGTTGCCGCTGCCTGACCTTCATCTTCCGCCGGCGACCGGAAACGGTTCGCCGGCTTTTTGGTGCCCTCGCCGCCGCCGGTGGGCCCTTTTCGGCCGCTTTGCCCCCGAAAGGACCATCACCATGGACGTCGATCAGACCACGCGCACCTTCACCGACTTCTTCCGGGACCGCGGCCACACCGTGATCCCGGGCCACTCGCTGATCCCGCCGCCCGGCGATTCCGTGCTGTTCACGACCTCGGGCATGCATCCCCTGACGTCCTATCTCGAGGGCCGGCCGCACCCGGGCGGCCGTCGCCTGGTGGATGTGCAGCGCTGCCTGCGCACCACCGACCTCGACGAGGTCGGCGACGACACCCACCTGACCGTCTTCGAGATGCTCGGCTCCTGGTCGCTGGGCGACTATCCCGGCGTGCGGAGCCTGAAGTGGGGCTACGAGTTGCTCCGCGACGGCTTCGGCATCAGCCCCGACCGGCTGCACGTCACCGTCTTCGGCGGCGACGACCAGGTCGGCCCCGACGACAGTTCCCTTCGCACCTGGGAGGACCTGGGCGTGCCGGTCGAGCTGACCCGCGACGAGAACTGGTGGTCCAACGGCCCGACCGGCCCCTGCGGCCCCGACTCGGAAATTTTCGTCTGGACTGGCGAAACCCCGCCGCGCGGCACTCCCACGACCGACCCCCGGTGGACGGAGGTGTGGAACCACGTGATGATGCGCTACCGCCGCCACGACGACGGCACGCTGGAGCCGCTGGAGCCCGAGCGGGTGGACACCGGCATGGGCCTCGAACGCATGCTCACGATCCTGCAGGGCCGGCGATCCGTCTTCGAGTGCGACATTTTCCGGCCCTGGACGGAAACCGTCCCGAAGCTGTGGGACGACCTGGACGACCGCTCCCTGCGCATCGTCGTGGACCACCTGCGCTCCACCGTGGTCGTGATCGGCGACGGCATCCGCCCGTCCAACACCCAGCGCGGCTACGTACTCCGCCGGCTGATCCGCCGAGTCCTGACCACCCTGTGGCGCACCGACCCGACCCGCACCCTGGGTGACCTGCCCATCGATCCGATCGAGCACACCATCGGCCACTTCCGGCAGGACATCGAGGTACGCACCGTCCGCGAAACTTTGCGAAACGAGGAGGACCGCTTCCGCATCCTCATGACGAAAGGCCGCCCGATAATTTCCCGCCGGCGCACGCGCGGCGACGGCCACCTGACCGACGACGACTACCACTACCTGCACGACACCCACGGCCTGCCCCGCGACCTCGTCGACCTGCTCGACGAGACAACCCGCGAGGAGGTCGACGAGACAATCCGCAAGGTATCCGTGGGCTGAACCCCGGCACACGCCCCGGCCGCGAGTCACCGACCGCGCGCGGCCGGGGAACACCGGCGGCTTGGTAGAACGGCTCCACGCCTACAGCGACCATCGAACCGCCCGCGCTGAAGGCAGCCACCGTCGGCGGTGTGCGACAACGACTCCGGTCGCTGCGGCTAGGCGGCAACAGTGGCCGGGCAAGAATCAACATCCTGATCGTCGCGTAAGGCCCGGCGGCCGGGCAGCAGCAGCGGGCTGGCCAGAATCAACAGCCCGGCAACGCCGATCGCCGTGCGAGGGCTGGTGGCGTCGGCGAGCAGGCCGGCCAGGGCAGTGCACACCGCGATCGAGGCGCTGCTGGCGATGGACCAGGCGGTGAGCGTCCGGGCGACCCGGTCCTGCGGGGTCTGCTGGAGGCGGTAGGTGGCCAGGACCGGGCTGTACAGGCTCATGCTGATGATGATGGCGAGCTCGACGGCGATGACGGTGAGGAGGCCGGCCACCCCGGGGCGGACGAGAACCAGGCCGATCAGCCAGATCGCCCGCAGGGTGCCGACCACGCGGATGACGCGGCGCCGGCCGTGGCGGGCCACGACGCGGCGGGCCAGGCGGGAGCCGATCAAGCCGCCCAGGCAGGGCGCGGCGAAGGCCAGGCCGTACTGCCAGGGTGGGAAATCAAGGTCGCGGAGCATGAGTACGGCCAGCAGCGGCTCCGTGGCCATGATCAGGCCGCCGACGGCGAGCTGGTTGGCGAACAGGGCCCGCAGGCCGGGGTGCCCGAGGATGTGCCGCCACCCGTCGAGCAGCGGATGTGTTTCCGGCGAGCGGGACGAAACCGGATGGCCGCCCGACGAACGCGAACGGGACGAAAGCGGAGAGCCGCCCGACGAGCGCGACCCCGGCGAGTCCGAGGAGTGCGCGCCGGGCAGGCGGGACGGGCGCAGCGGCCGATCCTCACGGCCGCCGATCGCGAGGATGCCCAACGCCGACAGCAAGTAGCTCAGCGCGTCCGCCACGACCGTGGTCACCGGGCCGAACAGGCCGATCGCGGCGCCGCCCAGCGGCGGACCGACGGCGATCGAGCTCCACTGCGTCGACTCGAAGCGGGCGTTGGCGGTCAGCAACTTGCCGGCCGGCACGAGCGACTTCAGGAAAGAACCGCTCGCGGCGTTGAAGGCGATCTTCGCGGCCGCCGTCGTGGCGGAGACCGCCAGGAGCTGCGCGAAGGTGAGCATGCCCGACGCGTACGCGAAAGGAAGGGAAATGATGGCCGCGAAGCGCACGAGATCCATCGCGATCATCACCGGGCGCTTGCGGCGGAACTCGACCCACGGGCCCAGCGGCAGGGCGATCAGGGCGCCGACCGCGGGGCCCACCGCGGACAGCGCGGAAACTTGCGCGGGCGAGGCGTGCAGGACGAGGACGGCGATCAGCGGCAGAGCGCCGAAACCGAGACCCGAGCCGTACGCGCTGACCGCGTAGGCCGCCCACAACCAACGAAACTGTCGCCCCATGGCGCGACATCAAAGCGCTCGGACGGCGAATGGATCAAACAACGAAGCGGGCGGCGCGTCACAACCGAAAGTTGTGCGGGTACGGTGCCGGGCGTGGATCTGGAGGCGGTGCGCACATTCGTGGCGGTGGCGGAAGCGGGGCAATTCCAGGAGGCAGCCGTGACCCTGGGCATCACCCAGCAGGCCGTTTCCAAGCGCATCGCGGCGCTGGAGCGGGAGCTCGAGGTGCTGCTGTTCACCCGCACGCCGCGCGGCGCCCGGCCGACGATCGACGGTCAGGCGTTCCTGCCGCACGCCCGGGAGTTGTTGCGGGTCGCGGACCGGGCCGACGCGTCGGTGCGCAAGGGCCGGCGGCCGCTGCGGGTCGACGTGCACAGCCGGCGGATCGCGCCGGCGGTGCTGCTGCAGGAGTTCTACCGGGCGCACCCGGAGGTCGAACTCGACGTCATAACGCTCACCGCCGATGTGCACGGCGCGATCGCGGCGGTCGAGGCCGGCACGATCGACGCGACGTTCCACGCCGTCCCGATGCCGACGCCCGCGTCGATCAGGGCAGCGCACGTGATCGACGAGCCGCACGAGCTGCTCGTGGGGCCGCGCCACCCGCTCGCCGGCGCCCGGGAGATCACGCCGCGCGGGCTCGCGGGGCTGCGGATCTGGATGCCCGGCATGGCCGCCGGCACCGAGTGGGCCGCCTACTACGAGGAGCTGTCGGCGGCGTTCGGGCTCACCATCGACGTACTCGGCCCGGTCTTCGGCTACGAGGCGCTGCTCGCCGAGATCGCCGACTCCGCCGACCTGGGCACCCTGAAGGGCGCGAGCTCGCGTTACCTGTGGCCGGACAGCTATGGCCTGCGGCTCATCCCGGTCCGCAACCCGTCGCCGGTGTATCCGATGTCGATCCTCTGGCGGGCCGGCAATTCTCATCCCGCGCTGCGAAAGCTTCGTGAGTTCCTGGAAACCCGAAAGCCGCTTCGGGCGGCGGGCATCTGGACGCCGGCGTGGTCAGGAGCGCGACCAGGCCTGTAGCGCCCACCACCACCGCACGGTCTCGAGCACCGGCAAACCTTCGGCGGGCGTGCCGAAACCGGTCAGGTCCTGAAGCCGGCGCAGCCGGTACCGCACGGTGTTGGGATGCAGGTGCAGGGCGCCCGCGGTGAGATCGAGCCGCTGCCCGTGGTCGAGATACGCCAGGGCCGTGGCCGCCAGCTCGCGGTGGAAGTCGTCCGCCGGTGACAGCGCACCCAGCAGATCGCTGCTCAGGAACGTCGCCAGCATGGGCTGGGCCGCGAGCGCCGTCTGCCCGGCCAGCTGCACGACGTCGCAGATGCCGGTCGACTCCGCGGCCCGCGCCGCGTGCAGCGCCGTCCGGCACAGCCGGTACGCGTTGCGCGCCTGGTCGAGCGTCACCGGCGGGGTGGTCACCACCAGTACGGCCGGATCCAGCGCCCGCCCGGCGGGCACCCGCGGGGTCAGCCCGCTCAGCCGTCCGCCCACCGGCGCCAGCGCTCCCCCGCACCGGCTGAACGCCTCCTCGAGGGCGCGCACGCGGGCCGGGTCGGCCACATCGGAGATCACGCAGTGATACGTCCCGCTCGGGTGCAGCCCGAACCTTGCGGGATCCTCCTCGGGGGCGGCGGGCGCGCCGTCGTCGTCCAGCAACAGCCGCCGGAGCACCCGGATCCGCGCCGTGCGGTCGTCCCGGTTCAGCTGCCGCTCGGCCGCCCGATACCCGTCGATGACGTGCCGCTCGAGCTCGGTGCCGTAGCGGTCGAGCTGGAGCAGGGCCTGGAGCAACTCGTCGTACGGGATCCCCGACTCCCGGCCCCGGTTGATCGCGATCTCCAGCAGCCGCGACCGGCCGCCGTGCACCCCGGCCATCAGCCCGGCCACCGGCACCCCGAGGGCGGCCCGCTCCTCGCCGAACCGCCGGGCCTCGCTGAAGTCGAGATCCGACGCGAAGTCGCCCTCGGCGGCGGCCCGCGAGAAAGCGGCGAACCCGGCCGCGAGCAGTGCCGCCACGTGCCGGCGGCTTTCCGCCCAGGGCAGCCGGGCCACCTCGGGGAACTGCGCCCGCGCCGACGCGACCACGTCGTCGACCAGCTGCTCGTCCTGCGACATGTCCTGGACGAGGGCGGCGACGGTGCCGGTCAGCATGGGCGGTCCGGTTGTCGGCCGGTGACAAACAGGCGCAGCGGCATTGGGGGTCGCCCTCTATCGACTTCGATCGTTGGCTTGTTCCCATGGTGTTACCGAAAAGTAACAGCCTCTACCCGGGTAAGGGAACCGTACACATGGGACGAATTCGGAGCGTTCTCTGCATGCTGCTGGCCGTCGTCCCGCTGACGGCGGCCAAGGCACCGACGGACCTGCAGGAGGTCATGTTCGTCGGCAACAACTGGGAGGGGACGGTCGACGTCATCCACTCCCGCGGCGACTTCGCCAAGATCGGGCGGATAAACGTGGTGCCCGACAAGACCCAGCGGCTGCTCGAGATCTACCTCAACCCGATCAAGCTGGTCTACTACCTCGGCATCCAGCAGGGACCGGGCGAAGGTCACGACCAACTGGTCGACGACATGTACACCACGCCGGCCGGCGACGCGCTGGTCGCGTCGCGGCCGAGCTTCGCCGACGTGGTCTCGATCGACCTCGCCACCGGCAAGATCCGCTGGCGCTTCGCGGTGTCCGGCTACCGGGCCGACCACATGGCGGTTTCGCCGGACGGCACGAAAGTTGCCGTGTCGGCGTCCACCTCGAACACCGTGCACGTGCTGGACATCGTCACCGGCCGGCAGCTGGGCTCGTTCACGGCCGGCGACAAGCCGCACGAGAACATCTTCACGCGCGACGGCCGATACCTGTGGAACATGTCGATCGGCGAGGTCAACACCTCGCTCGACGACCCCGCGCTGGACTGGACCAAAGGCGACCGGCACATCACGATCGCCGACGCGAACACCTATCGGGTGGTCAAGACCATCGACATGCGGCCCCGCCTGAACGCCGCCGGCCGCTCGGACCTGTCCGACGCGGTCCGTCCGGCGGTGCTCACGCCGGACGAGTCGAAACTTTACTTCCAGGTTTCGTTCTTCGCGGGGCTCGTCGAGTACGACGTGGCCACCGACAAGATCACCCGGGTGACGGAGCTGCCGCGCAACCCGGCCACCAACCCGGACCGTACGACCTGGGTGAACGACTCCCGGCACCACGGCCTGTCGATGAGCCCCGACGGCACGAAACTTTGCGTCGCCGGGACGATGGACGACTACGTGACCGTGGTCGACCGGGCGACGCTGAACCCCGGCCCGCTGGTGACCGCGAGCAAGCCGTACTGGGCGACGGTGAGCGGTGACGGCCAGAACTGCGTGATCTCCGAGTCGGGCGCCGACCGGGTTTCCGCGATCAGTTTCGCCACCGGGCAGAAAGTTGCCACGGTGGCGGTGGGTGACCACCCGCAGCGGGTCCGGATCGGCCACATCCCCACCGGCTGGACCGCGCCATAGCGGAAGGCGCACAACGCGCGCCGGGCGAGAGAAAAGGCGAGAGAAAACACGCCACGCCAGAGAAAGCACAGGCAAGAGACGCGCGCCACAAGGGAGGACGCGCCACAAGGGAAGACGCGCCACAAGGGAGGACGCGCCACGAAAGCCCGGCGAGAGACCCGGAACGGCCGGTGGGCCGCGCAGAGCGGCCCACCGGCGTACGGAAAAGTCAGCGCGTCCGGAAAGTCAGCGCGTCCGGAAAGTCAGCGCGTCCAGAAAGTCAGCGCGTCCCGGCCAGCTCAGTCGCGGGCGAAGACGACGGTGACGGCGCGGGCGAAGACGACGGCGACGGCGCGGGCGACGGCGACGATCCGTGGAGAGCGTGCCGCCCCCGCGGCCGCATGAACCGCGGCGCCCACCAGTTGGCCGCCCCCAGCAGCGTCATCAGCGACGGCAGCACAACGGCCCGGATGATCGTCGCGTCCAGCAGGATCGCCGCGGCCAGGCCGATGCCCAACTGCTTCATGTCGATCGTGCTGAGCGTCGCGAAGATCGAGAACACCGCGACCATCACGATGGCGGCGCTGGACACCACGCCGGCCGACCCCACGATGCCGTCGGCGACCGCCTCGCGGGTGGGCACGCCGCGCCCGACCGCCTCGCGGATCCGGCTGACCACGAAGACGTGGTAGTCCATCGACAGGCCGAACAGCACGACGAACAGGAACAGCGGCAGCCAGGTGACGATCGCGCCGGTCGACGTGAAGCCGAGCAGCCCTTCCGCCCACGTGTTCTGGAAGACCAGCACCAGCAGCCCGTAGGCGGCCGCCGCCGACAGCAGGTTGAGCCCGATGGAGGTCAGCGCCACCACCACCGACCGGAACGTCCACGCCATCACCAGGAACGTCAGCACCAGGACGAAACCGGCCACGATCGGCAGCGTCTTCCAGATGTGCGCGGCGTAGTCCTCGTTCTCCGCGACCCCGCCGGCAACCGCGTACTTCACGCCGGGGATGCCGTCCAGCGCGGCCGGCACCAACGTCTGCCGCAGCTCGTGCAGCGAGTCGGTGGCCTCGTCGCTGCGGGTCGCGAAGGGAGTCGCCAGGTTGAGCACGGTCACCGTCTTCGACGCGGACTGGTCGATGTCCGGCCCGGTGGCCTCCAAAGGCGCGAACAGCCGGTTGCCCTCGGTGCCGCGGGCCAGCGACGCGAGCGCCGCCTTGACAGCGTCGGCCGAGGTCGCCGGGGCGGTGACGGCCACGATGTGGTTGGTGCCGTTGCTCGGGTACGCGGCGGTGAGCCGGTCGTAGGCCTGCATGGCCGGCGTGGTGCGGGGCAGGTCCTCGATCCCCGGGAACCGGAGCTTCATGCCGATGGCGGGCCCGGCCAGGGCGAGCAGCGCCAGGACGCTGACCACCAGGGTCACGGCCGGCTTCTTCAGCGCCGGCGCCAGGATCTTGCGCCAGACCCGGCCGGGCTCGCCGGAGCGGCGTGCGGTCAGGCGCCACAGCAGCGGCACGCGCGGCCGGTCCACCCAGCGGCCGAGCTTGGCCAGGATCGCCGGCAGCACGGTCAGCGAGCCGATCACGGCGACCGCGACGACCAGGATCGAGCCGGTCGCCAGCGACGAGAACGTCGAGTCGCCGGCGAGGAACAGCCCGGCCATCGCGATGATCACGGCGGTGCCGGAGACGACGACCGCGTGCCCGGAGGTCTCGGCGGCGATCTCCACCGCGTCCACGTGGCCCTTGCCGCGGGCGCGTTCCTCGCGTTCGCGCCGCACGTAGAACAGCGAGTAGTCCACGCCGACCGCCATGCCGATCAGCAGGATCACGCTGGAGGTGGCGTCGCCCATCGGCACCAGGTGCGAGGCGAGCGTCGAGAGCCCCATGGCGGCGGCCACCGAGGTGAGCGCGAGCAGCACCGGGATGCCGGCCGCGATGAGCGCGCCGAACGCGATGATCAGGATGGCCAGGGTGACCGGGAGGCTGAGGATCTCGGCCTTCTGGAAGTCCTTGCCGAGGGTGTCGTCGAGCGCCTTGCCGATCGACGGGCCGCCGACCTCCTCGATGCGCAGGTCCGGATGGGCCGCCTGCACCGACGCGGTGGCCGCGCGCAGCGGCTCGACCCGGTCGGAGGCGGTGTCCGGGTCGCCGGCCATGGTGATCGGCACCAGCAGCGCCGAGCCGTCCCGGGCCGGGATCGGCTCGCCCACCGAAGCCACGCCCGTGACCGTGCCCAATGCCTTCGCCGCGTCCTTGGCGGCGGTGGTGGCCCGCTCCATGGAGAGCTTGCCGGACGGCGCGGTGATCAGGACGTTGTCCACGGCCGGCTCCTCCGCGAACTTGCCGTCCTCGATCATGACGTAAGCCTGGCCGGCCTCGCCGATCGCGTCGTCCTGCGCCGTCGCCTCCACCGTGCCGGCGGCGTTGCCCCCCACGAAGCACACCGCCACGAAAACCACCCAGAGCGCGATCGCGCGCCACGGGTGCTCGGCGCTCCACCGCGCCATGCGTACCGTCACCGGCCGCTTCCCCATGATGGGGTCCCCCTGCCCGTCGAAAATCGGATTTCTGTGTCGCAGCTGAAGTTAGACAGGGCGGGAGCTGGGAACATCCGGGCTGAACCCCGGTCGCACCCGGATCCCGGGCAGTGTCCGGACGGCGACAGTGCTCGCTCACAAAACGGGCACAACGCCACGCAAAGACTCCTGACCCCGAGAAGAAGTCAGGGGCTTTCCCCGAAAAGCATGTGAGGACCACCACGGTCGGTTCCCGACCAGATCGGTCCGCAACCGACTAGCCTGGTCCGCATGCCGCGCCCGACCAAGCAGGAGATCGAGGACGAGATCCTCGAGACCGCGGCGACGCTGTTCGCCCGGCACGGGTTCAAAGAGACCTCGATCCAGCGGGTCGCCGACGCCGTGGGCTACTCCAAGACCGGCCTGCTGCACCGCTTCCCCACCAAGGAGGCGCTGCAGGAGGCGGTGATCGAGCGGGCGATCGCCGAGATGCGGGCGATCGCCGCCGAGGCCGACGGCCTGCCGGTCGGTCCCGAGCGCGACCGCGTGGTGATCACCGGTGTGGCCGAGCTCGCGATCCAGCGGCCGGGCGCCGTCGCGCTGCTGCTCAGCGGCCTGATGAGCGCCCCCGAGAGCGCCATGCTGCAGCAGGTCGGCGCGGTCGTCTTCACGGCGTTCGGCGTCGCCGACCCGGAGTGCGTCGCCGAGACCGACCTGCCCCGGATGCTGCGGATCGTCGGCGCCCTCGGCGCTCTCGCCGTCACCGCGGTCGCCCTGCACGACAAGCTCACCCCGGCCGCCCTCGACGACATCGCCGAGGTCGGCTACGACGCGCTCGGCCACGCCCGCTGACATCAGAAGACGGCCGGGAGACCGGACGACCGGAAGAGGATCTCGCATGGCATCGCTGCTGCACCGGCTCGGCCTGGCAGCCGTCCGTCACAGGATCATGGTCACCGTCGTCTGGCTGGTGGCGCTGATCGCGGCCGGCGTCGGCGCGGCCACTCTGTCCGGGACGACCGTGAACACCTTCTCGATCCCCGGGCAGGAGTCGACCATCGCGCTCGACCTGCTCAAGCAGCGCTTCGGCGACGCCTCGGCCGGCGCCACCGCCCAGGTCGTCATGGTCGCCCCGGACGGCGCCAAGATCACCGACCCGGCCCCCGCCGGCCAGGTCGGCACGCTGGTCGGCCGGCTGGCGAAGCTGCCCGGCGCGGTCGCCGTCACCGACCCGCTCGACCCGAAGTCGCCGGTGGTCTCGCGCGACCAGAGCACGGCGTACAGCACGGTCAGCTACGGCGTGCAGGCCTCGGAGATCACCGCCGAGCAACGGGAGGCGCTGCTCGGCGCGGTCGCCCAGGCCCGGGCCGGCGGTCTGACCGCCGAGGTGCGCGGCGAGGCCTCGAAGGAGTCGGGCGCCGACGTGGGCGGCCCGGCCGAGGGCCTCGGCGTCGTGGTCGCGCTGCTGGTGCTGGCGCTGACCTACCGCTCGCTGGTGGCCGCCGGGATGAACCTGCTGACCGCCGTCGTCGGCGTCGGCATCGGCGCGCTCGGCATCGTCACGCTCTCGGGCTTCGTCGAGCTGCAGTCGACCACCTCGATCCTGGCGGTGATGCTGGGCCTCGCGGTCGGCATCGACTACGCGCTGTTCATCTTCACCCGCTTCCGGCAGGAGTTGCTGCGCGGCCTGCCGGTCCCGCAGGCGGCCGCGATGGCGGTCGGCACCGCCGGGTCCGCCGTGGTGACCGCCGGCCTCACCGTCGTGATCGCGCTGGCCGGCCTGAGCGTGGCCGGCATCCCGTTCCTCACCGAGATGGGCCTGGCCGCGGCCGCAACCATCGTCATCGCCGTGCTGGTCGCGATCACCCTGGTGCCCGCGGTGCTCGGCATCATCGGGCTCCGGGCGCTGCCCCGCAAGCAGCGCGGCACGGCGACCGCCGCCGAACCGCACGGCCGCGGCTTCTTCAAGGGCTGGGCCCACCTGGTCACCAAGCGCCGCTGGGCCAGCCTGATCGTCGCGGTCGCCGCCCTCGGCGTCATCGCCATCCCGGTCACCCGGATGCAGACGTCGCTGATCCAGCCGGAGGTCCCCGGCAGCACCCAGGCCAGGGCCGACGCGATCATCTCCGAGCGGTTCGGCCCGGGCTTCGCCGGGCCGCTGCTGGTCCTGGTGGACGGGCCCGGTTCCGCTTCCTACGCGGCGACCGTACGCGAGCGGATCAGCACCCTGCCCGGCGTGGCGGTGGCCACCCCGCCCCGGCCCGGCCCGAGCGGCAACGCGGCCCTGATCACCGTGATCCCGGCGAGCGGACCGGACTCCCCGGACACCGTCGGCCTCGTGCACGCCGTACGCGAAAAGGTCTCCGACGGCCCGCAGGCCAAGGTCTATGTCACCGGCCAGACCGCGATCAGCATCGACGTGTCGCAGAAACTCGGCGACGCCCTGCCGATCTACCTGGCGCTCGTCGTCGGCCTGGCGTTCGTGCTGCTGGTGCTGGTGTTCCGCTCGATCCTGGTGCCGGTGGCCGGCGTGCTGGGCTTCCTGCTGACGATCGGCGCGGCGTTCGGCGCCACCGTCGCGGTCTTCCAGTGGGGCTGGCTGCAAGAAGTGGTCAACGCCAAGGTCACCGGGCCGCTGCTGAGCCTGTCGCCGATCATCATCGTCGGCATCCTGTTCGGCCTGGCCATGGACTACATGGTGTTCCTGGTGTCGCGGATGCACGAGGCGCACGCCCACGGCGCGACCCCGCGCGACGCCGTGGTCACCGGTTTCCGGCAGGCCGCCCCGGTGGTCGTCGCGGCCGCCACGATCATGTTCTCGGTGTTCGCCGGCTTCGTGCCGCAGGGCAACGATACGATCAAGCCGATCGCGTTCGCGCTCGCCATCGGCATCCTCTTCGACGCCCTGGTGGTCCGCATGGTGGCCATCCCGGCGGCGATCGCGCTGATGGGCCGGGCGGCCTGGTGGCTGCCGCGCTGGCTGCGGCGGCTGCCGGCGCTCGACGTCGAGGGCGCCGCGCTGGAACGGGAGGCGCCGCCCCAGCGGGTCCCGGTCCCCTAATCCCCAATATCGCCACATAACGGCCGTCCGACTTGCTGCAATTGACGCATGCGGCCGGATCATGCAGCGGACCTGAGCGGGCAACCCGACGGCGAGGTCAGGGCCGCGCTCGAAACGTGGCGCGCGGGCCTGGTCGACCTGACCGACGCCAACCGGCTGCTGAACTTCGGCCGCACCCCGTCCGACGCCGTCCTGATCACCGGTCCGTCGCCGAAGTCGCTGCTCAAGGTGCTGCGGGAGGACGGCGTCCTCGGTTTCCCGGGCGACGAAACGGCGAACGGGCCAATCCTGCGCACCGAGCTGCCCGAGGAGGAGCTCGGCGCTCTGCTGCACCGCTTCTACCGCCGGTCCCGGCAGGAGATGCTCGACCGCGGGGTGAGCTCGCTGTACCTGGCGATCGGGATGATGCACTGGACCGACGACCGCGACACCCCGTACCAGAGCCCGATCCTGCTCGTCCCGGTCGAGATCGACCCGGCCGGCCCGGTGTTGCGCGCCCGCCACGAGGACCCGATCGTCAACCCGGCCCTGGCGTTGCGGATGAGCCCGCTCGGCATCGAGCTGCCCGAGGTGGGCGCGCTCGCCGACCTCGACGTGACCGTGCTCTGGGCCCACATCGACGTGGCGATCGGCGAGCAGCCCGGCTGGTACGCCGACGAGACCATGGTGCTGACCGGCGTCGCCGTGCACCGCGAGTCGATACACGCGGACCTGCTGGAGAACGAGCCGCACATCGTCGAGCACCCGCTGGTGCGGGCCCTGGCCACCCGGGACGCGGCCGGCGAGTTCGCCTTCGACCCGCCCGACCCGGCCCGGATCGACGAGATCGCGCCGGCCGAGGACGTCCCGCTGCTGCTCGACGCGGACGCCACCCAGCGGGCCGCGGTCGCCGCCGCGGTGGCCGGGCGCAGCTTCGTGCTCGACGGCCCGCCCGGCACCGGCAAGTCCCAGACGATCGCGAACATGGTCGGCTGCCTGCTGCACGCCGGCAAGCGGGTGCTGGTCGTCTCGGAGAAGGCCGCGGCGCTCGAGACCGTGCACCGGCGGCTCGGCGACGCCGGGCTCGGGAACTACCTGCTACCGCTGCACAGCGACCGGATCGGCCGGCCCGAGGTGGCGGCGGCGCTGGCCGAGGCCCTGGATACCGATCCGGCTCCGCTCGCCACCATGGACCCGATCGACCGGCGCGCGGTGCGCGAACGGCGGGAACGGCTCTCGGCGTACGCGGAAGCGATGAATTGCATCCGGCAGCCGCTCGGTCGAAGCCTGCACGAGGTGATCGGCATCTGTGCCCGGCTGCAGCACGTGCCCGCCGCTCCGGTGCCGCCGGGGATCCCGGCGGATCTGACCGCGGAGGGACTCGACCAGATCCGGGAGGCGGTCGGGCGGCTGGGACGGCTGCGCAGCGAGACCTACCTGTGGCGGGACGCGGTCCGGCGCGAGCCGATGGAGATCCCGCTCAACCAGGCCCTCACGGCGCTGGGCAAGCTCGCCGAGATGGTGTTCGCCAACGCCGGCCTGGCCGACGCGTTCGACCTGCACGAGCCGGCCGGGGCGAGCACGCTCGCCGCCCTCGCCGCGCACGCGGCCCGCCGGCCCGGCAAGATCGTCGAGGAGTGGCTGACCGCGTCCAGCCTGCAGCCGGTCCAGCAGGCCGCCGCCGAGCTGACCCGGCACCTGGCCGCGCTGCGTTACGGCGGCATCCCGTGGGCCGACCTGCCGTCCGCCGCCGACCTGAGCAGCGTGCCCGACCTGACCCACCTGCGTCCCGAGCCGATCGACCTCAAGCCGCTCAACGCCGCGCAGGCCGAGCACCTGGCCAACAAGTTCGCCGAGGAGGCCGACCGGCTCGAGGCCCGGCAGGAGAGCCTCGACCGGGTCACCGCCCGGCTCGGCCTGCCGCACGTGGTCACCTTCCCCGACTCGGCCCGGGTCATCGCGATCGCCGGCCTGATCGCCCGCAAGATCAAGCCGGAGCCGGCCTGGTTCGCCGAGGGCGGGATCGCGGCCGCCCACACCGCCGTGCGGGCGCTGCGCAAGGCGGTCGAAGCCGTCGACGCCGCCGAGGAGCGGGCCCGCCGGCACTTCGACGAGGGGGTGCTGCAGGAGCCGATCGAGGAGATGGCCGAGCGGCTCGCCAGCCGGCGCGGCCCCCGCAAGCTGCTGCGGTCCACCCGGATGGCCAAGAAGACCGCGATCGAGTCGGCCCTGCCCGAGGTCACGCCGGAAGAGGCGATCGCCAACGTCGAGGACGCGGCGGCGTGGAAGGCCGCCCTCGACGAGCTGGACGAGCTGGCCGAGGAGCACGCCGGCATCCTCGGCCGGCACTGGGACGGCATGGACACCGACTTCGCCGCCGTCCAGGAGGCTCTGCACACCGCCGACGAGGTGATCCGGGAGACACCGCCGGACGCGCTCGCCGCGGTCGTCGTGCACGTGACCGCGCCCCGGCCCAACAGCGCGCTGCTGCGCATCGTCGGCGAGGCCCGGGACGAGTTCGACCGGTTCCGCACCACGCTGCGCGACCCGCCGGCCCGCGCGCCCCGGCCCGAGCTGGGCGAGGGCGCTATCCAGGACGCGATCACCTGGCTGCGGGCGCACATCGCGCCGCTGCGGGCGGCCGCCGAGATGCTGCGGGCGTACGGCGGGCCGGCCGGCCGCGGCGACCTCACCGTCGCCGAGGCGGTCGAGATCGCCCGGCAACGGCAGGCCGCGGTCGACGCCGAGGCCGCGATCTGGGCCGCCGCCGGCCCGCACGCCGCGGTGCTGGGCTCGATCTACCGCGGCACCAAGACCAACGACGAGCTGATGAACGAGATCGTCGCCTGGACCGCCGAGGCCCGCCGCCTGCACACCGGGCACGACCGGCAGCTCACCGCCGAGCAGGCGCACGCGCTGGCCGAGGCCGAGCCGAGCGACGGGCTGGGCGCCGCGGTGGCCGGCTGGGAGCACGCCCGCGAGCAGGTGCTGGGCGCGTTCGACCCGGCCCGGCGGACCGAGCTGACCACCCAGCTCGGCGACTACGACACGGCCCGCGATCTGCTGGTGGAGCTGCTGCACGACGCGGCGGGACAGCGGGAATGGTTCGTCCACCAGGACGCCAAGGACACCATTCTCGGGTACGGCCTGGGCCCGGCGCTGGAGTTCTGCGCCGATCGGGAGGTCCCGGCCGAGGGCATCTGGCCGGTGCTCGAGCGCGCCCTCTACCGCGGCTGGGCCGACGAGATCCTGCGCACCGACCACGGTCTCGAGCCGCCGGCCGCCGAGGACCGGGTGCACCTGATCGAGGTGTTCAAGCTGCTCGACAACGAGCTGAACGCGGCGGCGCTGGCCGACATCGTGTACGCGGTCGAGTCCCGGCGCCCCTCGGCGTCCACGACCGGCGAGCCGGCCCTCATCCGGCGGGAGGGCGGCAAGCGGATGGGTCACCTCGCCGTCCGCGATCTCATCGCCCAGGCCCGGCACGCGGTGCAGGGGCTCAAGCCCTGCCTGCTGATGTCGCCGCTGGCGGTGAGCCGGCTGCTCCCGCCGGAGATCGAGTTCGACGTCGTGATCATCGACGAGGCGTCCCAGGTCACCACGGCCGACGCGATCAACTGCGTGTACCGCGGCGACGCCCTGATCACCGTCGGGGACGCCCAGCAGCTGCCGCCGACCTCGTTCTACGACCGGGTCGAGGACGACGTGACCGACTTCGCGTCGATCCACGACCTCGCCCACGAGACCTTCCCGGTGCTGGAGCTGGGCTGGCATCACCGCAGCCGGCACGAGGCGCTGTTCGCTTTCGCGAACCTGGCCTACTACCAGGGCCGCCTGGTCTCGCTGCCGCGCGCGTACGCCCGGGAACCCGACCACGGCGTGCAGCTCTACCACGTCGACGGCGTCTACCGCCGCCTGACCACCTCGGACAACCCGATCGAGGCCGCCGCCGTGGCCGAGCGGGTGCGGCACCACGCCACCCACCGGCCCGGCAAGTCGCTCGGCGTCGTCACGCTGTCGGTGGCGCAGGCCGACGCGATCGCGGCGGCGGTGGCGGACATGCTCCTCGAGCACCCCGAGCTCCCGCTCGACGAGTACGACCGGCTCGACGGCTTCTTCGTCAAGAGCCTCGAGGCCGTCCAGGGCGACGTCCGCGACGTGATCATCCTGTCCGTCGGCTACGGCTACGACGAGCACGACAAGATCAGCACCAACTTCGGCGTGCTCAACCGCCCGCGCGGCTGGCGGCGGCTCAACGTGGCGATCACCCGCGCCCGGCAGCGCGTCGAGGTGGTCTCGTCGATCCACGCCGGCGACGTGCAGGACATGGGCAACGAGAGCGTCCGGCACCTCAAGGCCTTCCTGGAGTACGCCGAGCGGGACGCGGCCACCCTCGGCAAGGACGCCGCCGACACCTCGGACATGTCGGCGTTCGAGGAGTCGGTGCTGGAGACCATCCGAGGCTGGAACTTCGCCGTCCGCCGCCGCATCGGCGCGGCCGGCCACTGGATCGACATCGGCGTGCTGCACCCCGATCACCCCGACGAGGTGTACGCGCTCGGCATCGAGCTCGACGGCCCGGGTTACCGCGCGGTGCCCTCGGCCCGCGACCGCGACCGGCTGCGCGAGCAGGAGCTGCGCGAGCTCGGCTGGCACCTGCACCGGGTCTGGTCCACGGCCTGGTACACCGACCAGGCGGCGGAGGCGGGCCGGCTGCTCGCCGCGATCCAGCGCGCGCTGTCCGACCCGGCCCCCGCCTTCGACCGCCTGCCCGCGCGGCGCTGGAACGCGCCCTACCGTCCGGTCAGCCGGTCGTTCGCCACCGACTCGCCGTTCGGCGCCGCCGCCTCCACCGGCATCTTCGGCGAGCCGCCCACCGCCATCGAGGGCGAGCAGTAGGCGCGGCCGCCCGCCGCCCCCGGCGGCCGGCTGGACGGGCGGCCGGCTGGACGGGCGGCCGGAAGCATCGACGCCTGAGCGCGCGTCCTCAGCAATCCCGCTCGCGCGCGGCGGGCGGGACCGGAAGAGCGCGAGCGTCAGGCCGAGGGCGCCGGCGTCGAGGTGTCGGGGTAGGACGGCACGGCCGGGATGCCGGGGGCCGGGTGGCCGCCGGGAGCCTCGCCGCGGGCGACCGCGCCGGGCGCCGTGGCCCGGTCGACGCCAGCGGCGGCGTACGCGTCGTCCTCGTCCAGGGTCTCGCTCTGCAGCAGCTTCTGGGCCAGCGAGTTCAGCTGGGCGCGGTGGCCGCGCAGCAGCTCCAGGGCCTCGGCGTAGCACTCCTCGACGATCTTGCGGACCTCGGCGTCGATCAGCTCCTTGGTCGCCGGCGCGACGCCGTCGAGGCCGAGCGGCGACTCCTGCCCGGGCGGCGGCAGCACGGTGACCGGGCCGATCGCGTCGGACATGCCCCAGCGGCCGACCATCTGGCGGGCGATGTTGCTGACCTGGTCGAGGTCGCTCTCGGCGCCGGTGGTCATGTCGCCGTAGACCACCTCCTCGGCGGCCCGGCCGCCGAGCGCGCCGATGATGCGGCCGCGCAGGTATTTCGCCGAGTAGCCGTAGCGGTCGGTCGACGGGCTCTGGAAGGTGACGCCGAGCGCCTGGCCGCGCGGGATGATCGAGATCTTGCGGACCGGGTCGGCGCCGGGCGTGAGCATGCCGAGCAGCGCGTGCCCGGACTCGTGGAACGCCGTCCGCTCGCGCTCGTCGGGAGTGAGCATGATGCCGCGGACCGTGCCCAGCGTGATCTTCTCGAGGGAGTCGCTGAAGTCGGCCATCTCCACCTGGGTGTGCCCGCGCCGGGCGGCGAGCAGGGCCGCCTCGTTCACCAGGTTCTTCAGATCGGCGCCGACCATGCCGGGGGTGGTCGAGGCGAGCGAGTCGAGGTCGACGCCGGGCGCGATCGGCACGCCGCGGGTGTGCACGGCCAGGATCGCGCGGCGGCCCTTCTGGTCGGGCGGGCTCACCGTGACCCGGCGGTCGAACCGGCCGGGCCGCAGCAGCGCCTGGTCGAGGATCTCGGCGCGGTTGGTCGCGGCGATCACGACCACGCCCTCGCTGCCGTTGAAGCCGTCCATCTCGGTGAGGATCTGGTTGAGCGTCTGGTCGCGCTCGTCGTTGCCGCCGAACGACTGGGCGCCGCCGCGGGCCCGGCCGATCGCGTCCAGCTCGTCGATGAAGATGATCGACGGGGCCACCTTTTTGGCCTGCTCGAACAGGTCACGGACGCGGGAGGCGCCAACGCCGACGATGGCCTCGATGAACTCCGACGCCGCGATCGAGAAGAACGGCACCTGGGCCTCGCCGGCCACCGCCCGGGCCAGCAGGGTCTTGCCGGTGCCGGGCGGGCCGGACAGCAGCACGCCGTGCGGGATCTGCGCGCCGAGCCGGCGGTACTTGTCGGGCTCGCGGAGGAAGTCGACGATCTCGGTGACCTCCTGCTCGACCTCCTCGATGCCGGCCACGTCGGCGAAGGTCGTGCGCGGCCCGCTCTCGGGCTGGTAGAGCTTGGCGCGGGAGCGGCCGAACCCGCCCAGCGCCCCGCCGGCGCCGCCGAGGCCGGCCGCCGCCCGCCGGCTGATCCAGATGAACAGGCCGACCAGCAGCAGGGTCGGGCCGAAGCCGACCAGGATCTGCTGCCAGATCGGGGCCGGGGCGTCCGGCGGGTTCGCGTTCACCGGGACCTTGTTGGTCTGCAGCTGAGCGAACAGGTTGTCGTCGGCGAACGAGGGCCGCTGGGTGGTGAAGCGGTCGACCTCCTCGGCCTTGGTCTCGCCGGACGGCGTGTAGGACACCTTCTTGGTGAACTGACCCTCGATGGTGTCGCCGGTCGAGGTGATCTCGGCGACGTTGGCCGCCTGCACCTGGGTGAGGAAGAACGTGTACGACACCGAGGTGCGCTCCGGCGGCGACAGCAGCACCGAGGAGATGACCCAGTTGATCGCGAGCAGCACCAGCAGCATCCACCCGAAGCGGACCCAGGCGGGGCGCTGCCTGGGCGGCTGCGGGTCCTGCCCGTGGCCGGGCGGGGCGCCCTCGACCCGCCAGGGGTGCGGTCGGGGCGGCTGAGCGGGCGGTTGCGGCGCATCGGCGGGCATGAGCGCTAAGGTACCGCCTCCGTGTGTCCGGGAAACGCCCTCGTGACGCGCGTGACTGACCGGGATGTCGCGGACGCCGGGCGACCCCACCACCAGGGGCCGCCCGGCGCCCGGTCCGGGGTGTTTATCCGCTGACCGAGCAGCCCTTGAGGCCCTCGGCGTCGAGGTCGGGCTTGGCGGCGTTGCGGCCGATCGCGGTCTCGATCCGCTTGATCGTCGAGAAGCGCTTGTCGGCCAGCGGGCCGAGGATGGCGTTGCGGACGAAGTTGGGGCCACCCTGGCCGGCCGAGCTCGCCAGCCGCTTGTTGGCCTCGGCGATCTGGGTGCCGAGCAGATCGAGGTTGCGCTGCACCTCGGCCTGGGCCTGGGCCGGGATCGCCACGTTGATGGTCAGGTCGGGGCAGCTGATGCTCGCGGCCGGGCCGGCGCCGTTCGGGCCGGCTCCGCCGTTCTGGCCGGCCTCGCCGGCGCCGACGCCGGTGCCCTGCTGGGCGGAGGCGGCGCCGTCGGCGTTCAGCGAGCACTTGGACAGGCCCTCGGCGTTCAGATCCGGCTTGGCCGCGCGGCGGCCGATCGCGGTCTCGATCCGGTTGATCGCCGCGAGGCGCTTGCCGGCCAGCGGGCCGAGGATCGCGTTCTGGATGAAGTTGGGGCCGCCCTGGCCGACGGTGTCGACCAGGCGGGTGTTGGCCTCGGCGATCTGCGTGTTCAGCAGCTCGAGGTTGCGCACCACCTCGGCCTGGGCCTCGGCGGGCACGGCCACGCCGATGCGCACCTGCGGGCAGTTGACGGTGGGAACGCCGGCCGCCGCGTTGCCGCCGCCCGCGGCGTCGCCGCCGTTGTTCGCCGGCGGCACGGTCGTCGGCTGCTCGGCCGGCTTGCCGCCGCCCTGGTTGAGCGTGCAGGTTCGGAGGCCCTCGGCGTTCAGGTCGGGCTTGGCGGCGTTGCGGCCGATCGCGGTCTCGATCCGGTTGATCGCCGCGAAGCGCTTGTCCGCGAGCGGGCCGAGGATCGCGTTCTGGACGAAGTTGGGGCCGCCCTGGCCGGCCGAGTTCCGGAGCCGGTTGTTGGCCTCGCTGATCTGCGTGTTCAGCTGCTGGAGGTTGCTCTGCACCTCGGCCTGCGCCTGGGCGGGCACGGCCACGCCGATCGACACGGCCGGACAGTTGACCGTGGGAACGGCCTCGTCGGCGGAGGCGACACCGAGACCGACGCCCACGACGGCGACCGCGACCCCGGCGACGGCACCGATCTGCCAGCGGCGCGCGTTCGAGCGGGATTGAGAGAACCGGGACCTGGAGTACATTTGAACCTGCGCTCTCCGAGAGGGGCCGAAATTCGCGTTCGGCCGGGATTACGGGAGCGCTCCCATGGACGATCAACGCTTAAGGAAGAGTTAATCCGCGCTGGTCAGCCCCATCTCGGTCAGTCCAGGATTGTCGCCAGCCACTCGTTGCGGAACGTGCCGGCCGGGTCGTACCGGCGCACGAGATCGGCGAAATCCGCGAAGCGCGGGAAGGCCGCCCGCACCGACGACGGCGCCATGGTGAACACCTTGCCCCAGTGCGGCCGCGGATCCAGCGGCGCGAGCACCCGCTCGACCTCCGCCACCACCGGCAGCACGGCGTCGGTGTCGGCGATCCAGGTGAAGTGCAGCGCGATGCTGTCCCGCTCGTAGTTCGGGCTCAACCACAGCCGGTCGGCGGCGATCGCGCGGATCTCGCAGACCTGCAGCACCGTGGCCACCCGCTCGCGGATCGAGGCCACCGCGTCGATCGCGGCGAGCCCGTCGGCGGCGGCGACGTGGTATTCCGACTGCAGCTCCTCGCCGGCGGACGGGGTGAACTCCATCCGGAAATGCGGCAGCCGGGTGTGCCACGGGCCCGGCTCGCCGGACTGATCGGTGCTGTTCTGCGCGGGCATGCCGGGCACCGGGTGCCGCGGCCCGTCGGCCTGCCGGGCCCCGAACCACGGCCCCGACATCGGCGCGGACCGCTTCAGCCATGCCATGTTGGCGTCCAGCCCGGTCCAGTCGGTGAACAGGCTGACGCTGTACCCATCGGCCAGCATCTCCCCCAGCCGGCCTTCGATCGAGGCGCGTGGCACGTCGTCGTACACGTATTGCCGCAGCTCGAACGCGGGGACCACATCGAGCGTCAGCGCGGTGACCACACCCGGCGCGCCCAGCCCGACCACCGCCCCGGCCAGGTCCGGGTCGTCCCGGGTCAGCGTGACCGTCTCGCCGCGGCCGTCGATGAGCTCGAGCCCGCGGACGGCGGTGGCGAGGTTGGCGTTGCGCACGCCCGAACCGTGGGTGGCGGTGGCGACGGCCCCGGCGACCGAGATGTGCGGCAGGGAGGCCATGTTGTGCACCGCGAGCCCCTCCTGCTGCAGCCGGGCCGCAAGCTCGCCGTAGCGCATGCCGCCGTCGACGCGCACCGATGCGCGGTCGGGCGCGATCTCGAAGACGCGCGGCAGGCCGGCCAGGGACACCAGGTCGCCGGTCGTGTCGGCCATCCGGTTGAACGAGTGGCCGCTGCCCAGCACGCGCAGCGGCCCGCCGGCCGCCACCAGGGCGCGCACCTCGCCGGCCGAGGCGGGGTGGTGCAGCCGCCGGGCCCCGAAGACGACGTTGCCGGCCCAGTTCGTGACGCTCTCGCTCATCGCCCCAGCCTACAGTTGATCAACCGGCGGCCCGGCGAAGGTGCTCAGCGCCCCGGCGCGTAGAGCTTCGGCCGCTCGGCGAGCGACACCGCAACCCGTTCCCCGGTACGCAGGGCGGCGACTCCCGCGTCCGACACCACCGCGGCGGCGTACCCGTCCCAGGCGCTCGGGCCCGGCGGCGCCCCGCCACCGGCGATCGCGAGCACCCATTCCTGCAGCTCCACGTCGTACGCGGCAAGGAAGCGCGCCCGCCAGTCGGCCGGAACCGGATGTTCCACCCGGCCGTCCCGTCGCACCGCGACGGGCGACAGGGAGCCGAGCGACGCCGTGCCGCTCTCCCCCACGATCTCGCCGCGGATGTCGTAGCCATAGCGGATGTTCACTGACGTCTCCACGTCGACCAGGACCCCGTTGGTCATCTCCAGGATCAGCAGCAGCGGGTCCTGCAGGTCGCCGCCGTGGCTGTTACGGCGCGGGACGAGCACCCGCACTCCGGCGATCTCGGCGCCGAACATCCAGCGCACCATGTCGATCTCGTGCACCGCGGTGTCGGTGATCGCCATCTCCTTCTGGTAGAACGACGGCACGCCGGCGTTGCGGTGCGCGCAGTGCATCATCAGCGGCGTGCCGATCTCGCCCCGGTCGAGGACGAGCTTGAGCTGCCGGTGCGCGAAGTCGAACCGCCGCATGTAGCCGAC
This sequence comes from Paractinoplanes rhizophilus, assembly GCF_042664765.1. Classification (NCBI taxonomy): domain Bacteria; kingdom Bacillati; phylum Actinomycetota; class Actinomycetes; order Micromonosporales; family Micromonosporaceae; genus Paractinoplanes; species Paractinoplanes rhizophilus. Next base: position 196,674 of record NZ_JBHTBJ010000001.1, read on the forward strand.
CTGGACCAGCCGGCTGCCGTGCGCGACCTCGGCCTCGACGATCCGCAGGCAGGCCTCCTGGGTGGGGGCGAGGGGCTTCTCGCAGAAGACCGGCTTGCCGGCGGCGATCGCGGCGAGCACGTACTGCTCGTGGGCCGGCCCCCAGCAACAGACCAGCACCGCGTCGACCGCAGGGTCGGCCACCAGGTCCTCGCCGGCCGGGTGCACGGTGGCGCCGGCGCGGCCGCCCACCTCGGCGGCGACCGCGGCGTCCACGTCGGCGACGGCGGTGACCGTCACCCCGTTGAGCACCGTGGTCAGCCGCCGGACGTGCTCCTGGCCGATCATGCCGGTGCCGATGACGCCGACCCGCAGCATCACCGGCGCCCCAACTCGTGCGACAGCTCGGCCAGCTCGTCGCCGCCGGCCATCTGGGTGGTCAGCTCGTCGAGGGTGACCTGGCTGCGGTTCTTGTCGAGCGCGGTCTCGCCGAGCTTCAGGATCACGAAATGGTCGCCCACCAGGTACGCGTGGTGCGGATTGTGGGTGATGAAGACGACGCCCAGCCCCGCGTCGCGGGCCGCCGCGACGTACTTGAGCACCACTCCGGACTGCTTGACGCCGAGCGCGGCGGTGGGCTCGTCGAGGATCAGCACCCGCGCGCCGAAGTAGACGGCGCGGGCGATCGCCACGCACTGGCGCTGGCCGCCGGAGAGCGTGCCGATCGGCTGGTTGATGTCCTGCACGACGATGCCCATCTTGCGCAGCTCGGCGTCGGCGATCTCGCGCATCCGCCGGACCTTGAGCCCGGCCAGCGGATACCGGCCGGCGGTCAGCTCCGAGCCGAGGAAGAAGTTGCGCCAGACCTCCATCAGCCCGACCACCGCCAGGTCCTGGTAGACCGTGGCGATGCCGTGCGCGAGGGCCGCGCGCGGGCTGCCGAAGCGGACCGGCTCGCCGTCGACCTTCACCACGCCCTCGGTGTGCGGGTGCAGCCCCGACATGATCTTGATGAGGGTGGACTTGCCGGCGCCGTTGTCGCCCAGCACGCAGGTCACCTCGCCGGCGTCGACCCGCAGGTCGATGCCGCGCAGCGCCCGGATCGCGCCGTACGACTTGCCGACGCCGGCCATCTCGATCAGCGGCTCGCCCTTGTGCAGGCGGCGGTCGGCGTGCCCGGCCAGGGTGTCGGTCATGGGTCAGTCCGCCTTCCGCATCGTGGCCATCCGCTTCACGTACATGTTCACCAGCACGGCCAGCAGCAGCATCACGCCGAGGAACGCCTTGAACCAGTTCGGGTCCCAGCCGGCGTAGATGATGCCGAGGCTGGTCATGCCGAAGATGAACGCGCCGATGGCGACGCCGATGGTGTTGCCGAAGCCGCCGGTGAGCAGGGTGCCGCCCACCACCGCCGCGATGATGTAGAGGAACTCGTTGCCGACGCCGCTGCCGGCCTGCAGGGTGTTGAAGCGATAGAGCTGGTGCATCCCGACGAACCAGCCGAGGAACGACACCGTCATGAAGAGCCCGATTTTCGTACGGACCACGGGCACGCCCACGGCGCGGGCGCTGTCCAGGTTCCCGCCCACCGCGAAGATCCAGTTGCCGGCCCGGGTCCGCTGCAGCGTCCAGGTGGCCAGCGCCACGAACAGGATCCACCAGAGCACCGTGCCCCAGACCGTCACCGGCCCGATCCGGAAGCTGGACGAGAAGATCTTGCCGAGCGAGTCGTAGCCGGCGATCCGGCTGACGTCCGGGCTGGAGACCGTGCCGGTGACCAGCTTGGTGACGCCGAGGTTGGCGCCCTGCAGCACGAAGAACGTGCCGAGCGTGATGAGGAAGCTCGGGATGCCGGTGCGCATCACCGCCAGCCCGTTGAGGAAGCCGATCAGCAGGCAGAACGCCAGCGAACCGAGCGCGCCGACCCACAGGTTGACGCCGAAATACCAGCAGAACAGCGAGTTGGCCAGGCCGGCGGTGTAGACGATGACGCCGGCCGACAGATCGAACTCGCCGCCGATCATCAGCAGCCCGACGCCGACCGCCACGATGCCGATCACCGACGACTGGTAGAGCACGGTGAAGAAGGACTCGGCCGAGCGGAACGACGGCGCGAGCGCCAGGAAGAAGACGAAGATGATGATCGCGGCGACCAGCGCGCCGATCTCGGGGCGGGCCAGTAGCCGGCCGGACAGCGGCGGGCGGGCCCGGCCGGCCACCGGGGCCGGCCGCTCCTCGGTCTGTGTCATGACGGCGCCTCCGTCTACCGCGTGTTGTTCTTGGTGAACGGCAGGATCTTGTCGATGTTGCTGCTGTCCACGAAGGACGGGCCGGTCAGCACCGCGTTGCCGCCGCCGATGTCGTTGCCGTTCTTGACGTTCAGGTAGAGCGACGTGACGGCCATGTAGCCCTGGACGTACGGCTGCTGGTCGATCGAGAACAGGATCTTGCCGTCCTTGATGTCCTGGGCGGCCTCGGCGTTGAGGTCGAAGGTCACCAGCTTGGCCTGGCTGCCGGACTGGTCCTTCGCCTTGATCGTGTCGATGGCCTGCGGCGCGCCCAGCGTGACGATCGCGTCGATCGACTTGTCCTGGGCCAGCTTGGCCTGCAGGGTGGTCGTGACGGCCGCGTCGTCGGCGCCGTTGACCTGGATGTTCTCGGTGCCCGGCACCGAGATCTTGACGCCGGCGCAGCGGGCCTCGAGGGACACCGAGCCGGTCTGGTGGATGACGCAGAGCGGGTGCTTGACGCCCTGCCCGGCCAGCCGCTTGCCGGCGGCGGTGCCGGCCAGGGTCTCGTCCGAGCCGAAGTACATCAGCGCGCCGAGGTCCTTGTACTGGTCGATGCCGGCGTTGAAGCCGACCACCGGGATGCCCGCCGCGGTGGCGGCCTTGACCGCGCCGGCCAGGGCGTCCGGGGTGACCAGCGTGGTGGCGATGCCGTCGACCTTGGAGTCGACCGCGCTCTGGATGAGCGCCGCCTGCTTGGGCGCCTCCGGGTCGTTGGAGTACTTCAGCGTGACGCCGGTGTCCTTGGCGGCCTGTTGCGCGCCGTTGCGCACCTTGTCCCAGAAGGTGTCGCCGGGAGTCTCGTGGGTGATGAAGGCGATGGTGTAACCGGAGCTGCCGGCGGCGTTGCCGCCCCCGCCGGAGTCGTCGGTGCTCTTCTCGCGGCCGCCGCCGCTGCAACCGGCGGCGGCGAGGGCCGTGGCCGCGAGGAGCGCGGCGATGCGGACGGTGCGGCTACGAGCGTTCATCGGGTGTCTCCTCGGTGGGGATGGCGGCGGCCCGGGAGTGCAGGCCGACCGAGTTGAGGTAGGCGCGGGTACGCCTCGCGATCGGCAGCGGAACGTCGAAGCCGACCGGGTACATGTCCTGCTCGACCACGACGAAGAGGTCGGCGCCCAGCTCGCTCAGCGCCTCCAGGACCGGCGGGATCCGCGGCTCGCCGGCCGGCGGCTCGACCGAGGCGCCCATCGCGACGGCCTGCCCGAAGGCGAGGTCCTCGGCGGCGGCGCGCTGGGCGATGACCGGATCCATCTGCTTGATGTGGACGTAGCCGACGCGCTCCGGATACTTGCGGATCAGGCCGGGCACGTCGGCGCGCCGGTACGCGAGGTGCCCGGTGTCCAGGCACAGCGAGACGACGGCCGGATCGGTCTCGTCCAGGAACCGCTCGACCTGCTCCTGGGTCTCCACCTGGTAGTCCGCGTGCGGATGGAACCGCAGGTGGACGCCGTACTCCTCGACCAGGATCCGCCCGAGCGTGTCGGCGTTGCGGATCAGCGCGGCCCAGGCGTCGTCGTCCAGACGCGCCGCTTCGCGATAGGCGCCGGTGCGGTCGTCACGATAGCCGGGCACCGGAACGAAGACGACGTTCCGCGCGCCCAGCGCGGCGGTCAGCGCGGCGACCTTGCGGGTCTCGGCGGCAACCGCGTCGAAGTCCTTGTGCGGCCCGCCCACGCCGGCCACGGTCCCGCCGGCCACCGAGAGCCCGCGCCGGGCGAGCTCGTCGGCCAGCCGCGCCGGGTCGGTCGGCAGGTAGCCGTACGGACCCAGCTCGAGCCAGCGGTAGCCGGCGGCCGCGAGCTCGTCGAGGAACCGGTCCCACGGGGTCTGCCGCGGATCGTCGGCGAACCACACCCCCCACGAGTCCGGGCAGCTACCGAGTTGCAGATGACGAATTTCCATGAGGACCCTCAGAGGTAGTGGCGCTGGTCGCGCTTGGCTTCCGCGTAGCGTTCGCGGGCCGCGCGCGTGGTCGGCAACGTGGAGGTCTGCGCTACCGGCACGTCCCACCACGACTCGGAGGAGGGCGCCGGGGCGAGCGGGTCGGTCTCGATGTGCACCACCGTGAGCCGGTCGGCCTCCCGCGCCCGGTTGAGCGCGTCGCGCAGGTCGGTGACGCTCCGGCAGCGGATCACCGCGGCGCCGAGGCTCTCGGCGTTGGCCGCGAGATCGACGGGCAGGTGGCCGCCGTCGTAGTCCTGCGACGCGCCGCGGAACCGGTAGCTGGTGCCGAAGCGCTGCGAGCCGAGGGATTCGGAAAGCGCGCCGATCGAGGCGAAGCCGTGGTTCTGCACCAGGACGACGATCAGCTTGATGTGCTCGGCCACCGCGGTGACGATCTCCTGCGCCATCATCAGGTAGGAGCCGTCGCCGACCAGCGCGTACACCTCGCGGGACGGGTCGGCCATCTTGATGCCGAGCGCGCCGGCGATCTCGAAGCCCATGCAGGAGTAGCCGTACTCGACGTGGTACTGCTTGGGATCCCGGGCGCGCCACAGCAGTTGCAGGTCGCCGGGCATGCTGCCGGCCGCCTGCACCACGACGTCGCGTGCTCCGCACGCTTCGTTCACCACCCCGATGACCTCGCTCTGGGCGGGGAGCGGACTGTTCCCCATCGCGTACGCATCGTCCACGGTCGCCTGCCAGGTGGCGATGTCGGCCCGGTAATCGGTCGGGAACCGCTTGCCGCTAAGGGCCGCCAGCAGCGCGGAGAGCCCGGAGCGGGCGTCCGCGACGATCGGGTACGCGCCCTGTTTCGCCGCGTCGAAGCCGGCCACGTTGATGTTCACGAACCGGACGCCGGGATTCTGGAACGCGGTCCGCGACGCCGTGGTGAAGTCGCTGTACCGGGTGCCGACGCCGATCACCACGTCGGCGTCGCGGGCGAGCCGGTTGGCGACCGGGGTGCCGGTCGAGCCCACCCCGCCCACCGAGTTCGGGTGGTCCCAGGCGAGCGCGCCCTTGCCGGCCTGGGTGTCGGCGACCGGGATGCCGGTCGCGCGGGCGAACCGGTCGAGCTCCTCGGACGCCTCGCCGTAGATGACGCCGCCGCCCGCGATCAGCAGCGGCTGGGAGGCGTTGCGGACAACCTCGGCCGCTCTCTCCACGAAGGACGGCTCGGCGAGCGGGCGGCGCACGTGCCAGACCCGCTTGGCGAACAGCGCCTCGGGGAAGTCGTACGCCTCGGCCTGCACGTCCTGCGGCAGGCAGATGGTCACCGCGCCGGTCCCGGCCGGGTCGGTGAGCACCCGCATCGCGCCGAGCAGGGCGGCCGGCAGCTGCTCGGGCCGCCACACCCGGTCGAAGAAGCGGGACAGCGGCCGGAACGCGTCGTTGACGCTCACGTCGTACGAGGACGGGTCCTCCAGCTCCTGCAGGACCGGCGCGGCGACCCGGGTCGCGAAGATGTCGGACGGGAGCAGGAGCACCGGGAGCCGGTTGACCGTCGCCAGGGCGGCGCCGGTGAGCATGTTGGTCGAGCCGGGCCCGATCGACGCGGTGCAGGCCATCGTGGACAGCCGGTTCTTCATCCGGGCGTAGCCGGCGGCCGCGTGCACCATGGCCTGCTCGTTGCGGGCCAGGTGATAGGGCATGTCTGCCTCGCCGGTCCGCTGCGCCTGCAGCAACGCCTGGCCGAGACCGGCGACGTTGCCGTGCCCGAAGATGCCGAAGCAGCCGGCGATCGCGCGCTGCTCCACCCCGTCGCGCTCGGTCCACTGGCTGGCCAGGAACCGGGCGACGGCCTGGCCGACGGTGAGTCTCACGAGCCCGCTCCCGTTCGATAACTGGGTCGTTCCTTGCAGCTGGACAGCGGCAGGCGCGGGTCGACGTCCATCGTGGTCCAGGAGGCGCGGACCCAGCCGTGCGCGGGGTCGTCGCGTACCAGCCATTCGCGGGCGCCCGGCCCGGCCATGACGTTGAGGTAGTAGAGGTCGTAGCCGGGCGCGGCCATCGACGGGCCGTGCCAGCCGTACGGGATGAGCACCACGTCGCCGGTGCGGACCTCGGCGCAGACGTCGATCGGACGGTCCGGGTGCCCGTACACGCGCTGGTAGCCGCAGCCGGCGCCGCCGGCCGGCGAGGACGCCACCTCGAAGTAGTAGATCTCCTCCAGACTGGACTCGCCGTCGGCCTGCTCGTCGTGCTTGTGCGGCGGGTAGGACGACCAGTTGCCGCCCGGGGTGAGCACCTCGCAGGCGATCAGCCGGTCGGCCTCGAAGCTCTCCGGCGTGCAGAAGTTGTTGACCTGGCGGCTGGCCCGCCCGGCGCCGCGCAGCTCGACCGGCACCTCGTCGGCCGCGCCGTAGCGGAACGGCAGCTTGCGCCCGGCCCGGGCGGCGGGCAGCGCGAACCGCCCGCCGTTGGGCGCCCGCACGGTCACCGCCGACTCCCGCGGCACGTACGCGAAATCGGTGACCCGGGAGAAGACCGAGCGCCGGCCGGTGAGGGTGACCCGCTCGTCGTCGCAGGTCACGTCGCAGCCGCCGGAGAGCGGCAGGACGAGCATCTCGTCGTCGCCGGTGCGGAACCGCGCCCGCGCGCCGATCGGCAGCTCCAGCACGCGCAGGCCGCTGTAGCGCCAGCCGGCGTTCTCGGGCGAGACCACCACGTCGAACGGCTTGTCGGCCGCGCTGCCCCGCCGCATCAGCGGGTTGACCCGGGCCGTCACAGCAGTCCCACCGCTCGGTCGACCGCGTCGGCGACGGTGCCGCGGGCCGGATAGAGCAGCGACCGGCCCATCACCAGGCCCCGCACGGTCGGCAGCCGCAGCGCCTTGCCCCAGCTGGTGAAGGCGGCGTCGGCGTCGCCGGGGACCTCGCCGCCGAGGATCAGCGCGGGCAGCGTGGTCGCCGCCATCACCCGTGCCATGTCCGGCACCTCCGGCACCTTCAGCCACGTGTACGCCGAGGTGGTGCCGAGGCCCGCGGCCACCGTCATCGCCCGGATCATCGCCTCCGGGCCGAGGTCGTGGCGCACCCGGCCGTCGGCCCGGTGCGCGATGACCGGCTCGACCATCGCCATCCGCCGCCGGCCGGCCAGCTCGGCCACCGCGGTGCCGCAGGCCTGCAGGGTGGCGGCCGTGCCGGGGTCGCCGGGGTCGATGCGCAGCAGCATCTTGCCGCCCTCGTACCCGGCCGCGGCGATGCTGCCGGCGTCGTAGGCGGTGAACCTGTCGTCCATCTCGAAGGCGGCGCCGGCCAGGCCGCCCCGGTTCATCGAGCCGATCACCACCTTGCCGTCGAGCTCACCGAGCAGCAGCAGGTCTTCCAGGACGTCCGGGGTGCCGAGCACGCCGTTGACGCCGGGGCGGGCCAGCGCGGTGCGGATGCGGTCGAGCAGATCGGCCCGGTTGGCCATGGCCAGGGGGTCGGCGCCGGCCCGCAGCGCGCCGCGGGCCGGGTGGTCGGCCGCGATGATCATCAGCTTGCCGTGCGGGCCGAACAGGCTGCCGGGCCGCTTGCGGGCCGCCGCGGCCGCGGCGATGGCTTCCGGGCGCCTGGTGCGCGCCTCCAGCAGATCGGCGAAGTCACGCACGGGACACCCCCAGCAGCTCGCGCACCTCGTCCGCGGTGGGCATGGCATCCGAGCACGCCAGGCGGGAGGCGACGATGGCGCCGGCGGCGTTGGCGAACCGCATCGTCGCCTCGAGCTCCCAGCCGGCCAGCAGGCCGTGGCAGAGCGCGCCGCCGAACGCGTCGCCGGCGCCGAGGCCGTTGACCACCTCGACCGGGACCGGCGGGACGCTGACCTGCTCGTCCTGGCGGGCCTGCCCGGCCGTGCGGGCCTGCTCGGCCGTGCCGGAGTGCCCGTCCGTGCCGGAGGGCCCGTCCGTGCGGGAGGCCAGGACGCCGGCCGGACCGCGCTTGATGACCGCCAGCTCCACCCCCGCGTCGTGCAGGGCGGCGGCGGCAGCCTCGGGATCGCGGACGCCGACCGCCGTGTCGGCCTCGTCGAGGTTGCCGACCGCGACGGTGGCGTGCGGCAGGGCTTCGGCGTACCAGCGGCGGGCCTGCTCGCGGGACGCCCAGAACATCGGGCGGTAGTCGAGGTCGAAGACGGTGATGCCGCGGCGGCCCCGGGTCCGCAGCGCGTGCAGCGTCGCCGTCCGCGACGGCTCCTGGGACAGCCCGGTGCCGGTGACCCAGAAGACGCGGGCCGCCCGGATCGCCTCCTCGTCCAGCTCGGACGCGCGGATCTCGAGGTCGGGGGCTTTGGGGAAACGGTAGAAATAGAGCGGGAAATCGTCCGGCGGGAAGATCTCGCAGAACGTCACCGGCGTCGGCAGGCCGGCCACCGGCGTGACGAACCGGTCGTCCACCCCGAAGCCGCGCAGCGCGTCGTGCAGGAACTCGCCGAACGGATCGTTGCCGGTACGGGTGATCACCGCCGACCGCCGGCCGTACCGCGCGGCGGCGACGGCCACGTTGGACGCGCTGCCACCGAGAAATTTCGCGAAAGTGCGCACCTCGCGCAGCGACACCCCGATCTGCTGCGGATACAGGTCGACGCCGATGCGCCCCATCGTCAGGACATCGTCCGCGGGCATGCGCTGTCCCCTCTACCGGTGGTAATCGGGAGGTTGCTCTATGTCGGCTGCCCTCGATGGAATAACGTGGTTGCTCGCACGTCAACACTTTGTCCTGACAAACTGACTTGCGACAGCTGAGAGTTCACAGGGGGATGCCGTGACATCCGACCGGACCCCGGTGCGCCCGGTCCATCTGGACCGGTCCAGCCCGGTGCCGCTCTACTACCAGGTCGCGACCCGGCTGCAGGAGCTGATCGAGAAGGGCGAGATCGGGGTGGGCGCCCGCATCGAGAACGAGGTCGACCTGGCCGAGCGGCTCGGCGTCTCCCGCCCCACCACCCGGCGCGCCATCCAGTACCTGGTCGAGCGGGGCATGCTGGTCCGCAAGCGCGGCGTCGGCACCCAGGTGGTGCACCCCAAGGTCCGCCGCCCGGTCCAGCTGACCAGCCTGTACGACGATCTGGTGGCCGGCGACCGCGCCCCCCGCACCGACGTCCTCGACCTACGCGTCGTGCCGGCCTCGGACGCGGTCGCCGCCGCCCTGTCCCTGTCCCCCGGCACGCCGGTGACCTGGATCGAGCGCCTGCGCTACGCGGCCGGCGAGCCGCTGGCGCTGATGCACAACGCGATCCCGGTCGACGTCCTCGAGCTCACCGCCGGCGACCTGGCCGGGCACGGCCTGTACGAGCTGCTGCGCGGCGCCGGCCACGTCCCCCGGATTGCCACCCAGGTGATCGGCGCCCGCCCGGCGACCGCCGCCGAGGCCCGCACCCTCGGCGAGAAGCGCGGCGCCTCGGTGCTCACCATGGTGCGGACCGCCTGGGACGCTTCCGGGCGGGCCCTCGAGTACGGCAGCCACCTCTACCGGGCGAGCCGCTACAGCTTCGAGCTCAACCTCTCGGCCGGCTGAGCGCTGGGTCCCTCGTCCGGGTGAGCGCCGGGCCGGATCAGAACGGCGCCGGACCGCGGCCGGCGAGCGACATCAGGATCTGCGTCGCGAGCAGCTTCCGGACCCCGGTCACGGCCACGGCGCCGACCTGGTCGTACGGCAACTCCAGCTGCAGCCCGTCGCCCGCCTCGCGGATCTCCGCGCTGATCTGGTCCGGGCGGAACGTGCCACCCCAGCCCTCGACGCCGCCCCGCTGGTTGGTGCTGAGCGATGCCATGCCCGACACGTGCGTGCCCCCGGCGAGGATGAGCCTCGCGGGACCGGAGTAGGTCGTCATAGTTGCCAACCGTAACCGGTCCCCGGCCGGCTCCGCCGCGCGCGCCGTGCCGGGCCCGCGCTATCTGGTCAGCCAGACGCGCAGGATCAGGCCGTTCTTCTTGCCCGCCTCGAGGTCGATGGAATAGTCGAGATGGGCGGTGAAGTTGTTGGCGAACGCGTCCCGGAGCAGGTCGAACATGGCCTGGTGGGCGTACCGGTTGTCGTCCTCGCGCAGCTTGAAGCCCATCGCGCGGTCCGGGTGCGTGGAGAGCTGCACGACCACCTCGACGTCGATCTGGTCGCCGGGCGGGCCGTGGCGGGTTCCGGCTTCGACCGCGCGGAGCTGGGTCACTTTGCCGGACGAGTTGATGAGCTTGGAAGCCATTCCTGCCTCACTCCCGGATGGCGCGGATGATCATGCCAGAGCGCAGGCCGGTGCGGGTGTACTCGACGCGTACCGGCTGGTTGCGGCGGAAGGCGTCGCGCAGCAGCGCGAACGTGGCGGCCGCGGCGGCGGCCTCCGGGCCGGGCCGCAGCCGCAGGCCGAAGCTGTACGCGGGCGCGCCGTCCAGCCGGACCACGGCGTCGGCGTCGAGCCGGTCCCCGCCGGAGCCGAAGCCGGTGCCGGTGTCGTGCGCCCGCACCATCGTGACCCGGCCGGTCTCGGCCAGGACGCTGCCGAGCGGCGGGCCGGTCAGGATCTCCCAGACGCCCCGGCCGAGCGTGGCGGCCCGCAGGACGCCGGTGCGCGGGTGCACCCGCAGGGCACGCACGTCCGGGTCGGGCAACCCGCTGCCGTACGTCGACCACGTCCAGGCACCGCGGGTGATCCTCGCCCGGTAGACGCCCCGGTTGGTGCCGGCGTACAGAAATCCGGGGTTCAGGCGGTCGGCGGCGAGGGTGCGGGCGGTCAGACCCGCGGGAAGAGTGCCGGTGATGTCCGCCGCGTCGCCGCCCACGACAGCTCGCACGACCCGGCCGGCGCCGGTGCCGTCGCAGGCGAGCCAGATCGTCGAGTCGTCGTCGGGGTCGATCAGGATGTCATTGACCTTCCCGCCGCCGAACGAGTTCCGCATGACCTCGGTGAAGCCGGCGCCGTGCGGGCCGGCGTACAGCGCCCCGAGCGACGTGCCGGCGAGGTAGAGGTCGTCGCGGGTGCGGACGGCGCTGCGGACGACGGTGCCGCCCGGCGGGGTGAAGATCGCGGTCCAGGCGGCGGAGCCGATCCGGAACCGCCACAGCGACATGCACGAGGCCAGCAGCAGATCTCCGTCGCCGGGATGGACCTGATAGTGCAGGTTGAAGCACTCCCCGGCGGGCAGCGACCCGGAGATCGCGGTCCAGTTCTCGCCGCCGTCGGTGGAGCGGCTGATGCTGTCGGCGTACTGGCCCATCGAGTACATCACCGACTCGTTCTCCGGGTCGATCGCGACGGTGGCGCCGTCGCCGCCACGGATCCACCGCCACGTCTGCGACGGCCGGTCCCATCGGATGGTCCCGTTGTCCTGGGTGCCGCCGATCAGCAGATCCGGGTTGGTGGCGGCGTCCGCGAGGTCGTACAGCTCGGTGTTGCGGATGCCCTGGCCGAGAAAGAGCCAGGAACCCGCGGCGCCACGCTCGGTCGAGCGGTAGACGCCGCCGTCGGAGACCGTGAAGATCGTCCTGGGCTGGGTGGGGTGCACCGCGAAACCCTGGTGATCCACATGCGGCTCGGTGATCCGGGTGAAGGTGTCGCCACGGTCGGAGGATACCCACATGTCGGTGCCGCCCAGATAGACGAATCCGGGTCGGCCGGGTCCGCGCACAGGTACTTCCACAACCGGCGGAAGATCGGCTCGCCGCCGGCCGTGCCCTCCGGTCGCCAGCCGCGCTCCCACACGCTCTCCGGCCGTCCGCCGATCGAGCAGCCGACGCCGGTCGTCCGGTACAGCGTCCAGCCGGTGCCGGTCTTGAAGCTCGCGAAGATCGTCGAGCCGGACCGGGCCAGCCGGATCCCGGTCGGCCCGGTGATGGCCGGCAGCCGCCCGCCCGGGCAGCCGGTGAGCCTGCGCCAGCTGTCGCCGCTGTCCGAGGAGGCCCAGACGCCGGTCTGCGCCAGGTCGCCGTCGTTGCGGACGGCCGCCAGCAGCCGCCCGGCCGGCGCGCCGGTGATCAGGTCGGTGCCCTGCCCGGCGGCGTGGACCACGGCCCTGGTCCGGCCCCGGTCGACGGACCGGGACACCCCGCGGGCGTTGGCGAGATACAGCCGGACGGGGTCCGCCGGGTCGACGACCAGCGCGCCGTCGGCGCCCGTCATGCCCAGCGCGTCGTTGCCGGCGACCCGCGACCACGAGGTCCCGCCGTTCGTGGTGACCAGCAGGCCGTCGGTGGTCGCCGCGTACACCCGCGCCGGATCGGCGGGATCCATGGCGAGGGCCTTGACGTCGGGCGTGCCGAACGCGTCGGTGACCGGTGCCCAGGTGGCGCCGGCGTCCTCGGTGCGCCAGACCCCTGACCCGGACCCGCCGCCGCCGGCGACCAGCATGGTCGCCGGCCGGTCCGGCCGGATCACGATGTGATGAAGCCGGCCGGTGGCACCCAGCCCGGACCGGATCAGCGCCGGGCCGAGCGAGACCCACCGGCTGGGCGCCGCCGCGGCCGCGGCCGGCGTGCGGTCCATCGAGACCGTACGCGTACACGCCGTCCGCGGTTCCATGGTCAGCAGCTGATCCGGGTCGACAACCACCGTGACGTGTTCCGGCCCGCCGCGCCATGGCCACGACAGGGTGGCTCGCGCGGCCTCGCCCGGCCGCACGGCCACCGTGGCGGACGCCGCCACCCGGGCCTCCGCCAGCACCGCGACGACCACGTCCGCGACGGGATCGGCACCCTCGTTGCGCACCTCGACGTCGACGGACGCGTCGGTGTCGCGGACGCGCGCCTGCACCGCGCCGAGCGTAAGAACGGCGAACTCGTCCGGCCGTAGCCCTTCCGAGAACACGGGCATGGCATGGGACGTTACGAGCCGCGCGACGGGCTGGTGACAATGCGTCGACTATCCGACGGACAGCTCCGCCGCGCCGGCGACGTCCGACAATGGACGGACGACCTCGCCGAGGAGCTGCCTTGACCCGTCAGCGAAGACTTCCCGCCCGGTTCTGGATCGAGGCTGCGCTGGCGGCGGCCACCGGGGTGCTCCTCGTGGTCACGCTGATCTCCCGGGAGTGGATCGAGCTGCTCACCGGGTGGGATCCGGATCGGGGCAGCGGCGCGCTGGAATGGGCGATCGTGATCCTGCTCGCCGTGACGACGGCGGTCTTCGGCCTGCTCGCCCGCGCCGACTGGCGGCGCGCGGCGGGCCGTGGCCGCGGCTGGGCGGCCGGCTCGCCGTAAGCGGCCCTCCCGGCGGCCTCAGCCCAGCGCTTCGGCCTTGCCCAGCAGCACCGAGCGCTCGCGGGCGTTCCCGCACAGCCGGGCGGCCAGCTCCAGCTCGGCCCGCGCCTCGGCGACCCGCCCGAGGCGGGTCAGCAGCTCGCCCCGCACGGTCGGCAGCAGGTGGGAGCCGGCCAGGCGGTCAGTGGCCACCAGCTCGTCGACGATCGCCAGCGCCGCCAATGGACCGCTCGCCATCGCGACCGCCACCGCCCGGTTCAGCTCGACCACCGGCGACGGCGCCACCCGGCCGAGCGCCTCGTACATCAGCACCACCCGCTCCCAGTCGGTCTCCGCCACCGACGGCGCCGAGGCGTGGCAGGCGGCGATCGCCGCCTGCAGGCCGTACGGGCCGAGGCCGCGACCGGCCGCCCGGGCCTGACCCAGCGCCGCCAAGCCGCGGCGGATCGCCGAGCGGTCCCAGAGCAGGCGGTTCTGGTCCGCCAGCAGGATCGGCTCGCCGCCGGGGCCGGTGCGGGCCGGGAAGCGGGCCGCGGTCAGCTCGAACAGCGCCAGCAGGCCGTGCGTCTCGGGCTCGCCGGGCAGCAGCGCGACCAGCATGCGGGCCAGCCGGATGGCCTCGCGGGCCAGATCCGTGCGCAGCAGCCGGTCGCCGGCGGTCGCGGTCGAGCCCTCGGTGAAGATGACGTACAGAACGCTGAGCACGCCGCCCAGCCGCGGCCGGCGCTCCTCGGCCGGCGGCAGCTCGAACGGCACGCCGGCGGCCGCGATGGTCTTCTTGGCGCGGGTGATGCGGGCCTGGATCGTCGGCACCGGGACCAGGAAGGCGCGGGCGATCTCCTCGCTGCCGAGGCCGCCGACCGCGCGCAGGGTGAGCGCGACCCGGGCCTCGGGCGAGAGCACCGGATGGCAGGACACGAACATCAGCGCGAGGATGTCGTCGCCGATCCGGTCGGGGTCCCAGTCGAGCTCCGCCGACTCGGGCAGCTGCCGGGCCAGCGTGGTGTACCGCTCGTCGAGGGCCGACCGGCGGCGGAAGGCGTCGATCGCCCGCCGCCGGGCCGTGGACAGCAGCCAGCCGACCGGGTCGGCCGGCTCGCCGTCGCGCTCCCAGGCCACCAGGGCCTCGGCCAGGGCCTCCTGCGCGACGTCCTCGGCCAGCGGGAAGTCCCGGGTGTAGCGGGCCAGCGCGCTGACGATGCGGGCGGACTCCATCCGCCAGACCGCCTCGACCGCGCGCCGGGCCCGCTCGACTCCCGAGGAACCGGCCCGATCAGAGCTGGCCCGATCAGAGCTGGCCGGTGCGCTCACGCCAGGCCTTCTCGTTCTGGACCCACTTGTTGTCCTGCGGGAACTCCTCGATGCTGGGCACCCGGCGGATCTCGGTCTTGGCGCCGGGGAAGGCGGGCATGCGCTTGGCCCACTCGACCGCCTCCTCCTTGGTGGCGACGTCGAGGATGTAGAAGCCGCCGAACAGCTCCTTGGTCTCCCCGTACGGCCCGTCGGTGACCACCGGGGTCTCGCCGGAGTAATCGACCACCACGCCCTGCGCCGCGTCGTCCAGGCCCTCGGCCGCGATCAGCACGCCGGCCCGGATCAGCTCGTCGTTGTAGCGGCCCACGGTCTCGAGCATCTCGTCGAACGACATCTCCCCCATCTTCGCCATGGTCTCGTCCGAAGCGCGCATGATCAGCATGTACTTCGCCATCGTGAAAACTCCCTGTTCCGTCCGGTCGCCTTCCGACCTTCTCACCCCGAGGTCGAACGGCGCCGCACCGGATCGACAGGGCGCCCGGAAAATTTCCGAGCCTAGGGTGAGGGGCATGATCGCGCATCCCGGGCTCCGCTTCACCGACCACACCGTCACCGTTCCGCTCGACCACGAGCGGCCCGGCGGCGAGACGATCGAGGTCTTCGCGCGGGAGGTGGTGGCGGCCGACCGGGCCGGCGACGATCTGCCGTGGCTGGTCTTCCTCCAGGGCGGCCCGGGCGGCAAGTCGCCCCGGCCGGTGCGGGCCGAGAGCTGGATCGGCCACGCCGTGCGGACCCACCGGGTGCTGCTGCCCGACCAGCGCGGCACCGGCCGCAGCACGCCGGTCACCGCCCGCACCGTGGCCGGCCGCACCGACCGGGAGCTGTCCGAATACCTCAAGCTCTTGCGCGCCGACAGCATCGTGGCCGACGCCGAGATCCTGCGGGAGCGGGTCGCCGGCGGCACCAAGTGGGACACGCTCGGCCAGAGCTACGGCGGCTTCGTCACCATGGCGTACCTCTCGCGGGCCCCGCACGGCCTGCGCAACTGCTTCGTCACCGGCGGCCTGCCCGGCCTGACCGCGACCGCCGACGACGTCTACGCCCGCACCTACCCCCGGGTGGCCGGCAAGAACGCCGAGTTCTACCGGGCCTTCCCCGGCGACGCCGGCGCCGTGCGCCGGATCGCCGATCACCTGGCCGCGGACGACGTGCGGCTGCCCGACGGCGACCGGCTCACCGTCGAGCGGTTCCGCACGCTCGGCAACGCGTTCGGGATGAGCTACGGATACGCCGAGGTGCACTGGATCCTCGACGAGGCGTGGCACGGCGACCAGCTCAGCGACACCTTCCGCTACCAGGTGATGGCGCACACCGGCTTCATCGACCAGCCGCTGTTCGCACTGCAGGAGTACTGCTACGGCCAGGGCAACGGCCCGACCGGCTGGGCCGCCGAGCGCGCGATGAAGCAGCACCCCGCCTTCGCCGCCGGCGCCGACCCGCTGCTGTTCACCGGCGAGATGATGTACCCCTGGATGTTCGAGCAGATCGCCGCCCTGCGCCCGTTCGCCGGGGCCGCCCACCTGCTCGCCGAGGCCGGCGACTGGCCGGTGCTCTACGACCGGGACCGGCTGGCGGCCAACGAGGTGCCGGTCCTGGCCGCCGTCTACGCCGATGACATGTACGTCGACGCCGGCCTCTCGCTGGCGACGGCGGCGGCCGTGGGCGACGTGCGCACCTGGGTCACCAGCGAGCACGAGCACGACGGCCTGCGCACCTCCGGCGAGGCCGTGCTCGGCCACCTGATGGACATGGCGTCGGGGCTGCGCTGATCCATAGCCGAACGAGTCAGAACATGAGCGGTGACGATGCATTCTCGTGATGCGCCTTTCCTGACAGAACGGGCGCCGCGAGTTGCCCGCCGCGCGGCGCGCTCAGCAGCATCGGGCGGGTGCAGTCATCCCTCTCCATGAGCGGCCGCGGTCCCGGCGACGTGAGCGGCGCCGGTCCCGCCGAGGCCGCCACCGCCGATCTCAGCGGTCGCTGCGTCGGAAACTCGTACGTCCTGGTGTGCCCGGTCGGGCACGGCGCCACCGGCACCGTCTGGCGCGGCATCGACCGGTCCACCGGCGAGTACGTCGCCGTCAAGCTGCTGCACGAGGGGCTGTTGCGGCAGCCGAAGCTGGTCATCCGCTTCGTGCAGGAGCGCACCATCCTGATGATGATGCGGCACGAGAACATCGTCGGCGTGCACGATCTGTTCAGCGTCGGCGGCTCGCTGGCGCTGGTGATGGACTACGTGAGCGGCGGCTCGCTGCGCAACCGGCTGATCTCGGCGGGCACGCTGCCGCCGGCCGAGGCCGCCACCCTGCTCGCCCAGGTCGCGGCGGCGCTGGCCCAGGCGCACGAGCTCGGCGTGGTGCACCGCGACGTCAAGCCCGACAACATCCTGCTGCAGGAGTCCGGCGGGCGGCACGAGGTGCGCCTCACCGACTTCGGCATCGCCCGGGTCCTCGACGCGGCCGGGCTGACCACGCCGCAGGCGATCGTGGGCACCCCGCACTACATGGCGCCCGAGGCGATCCAGGGCGACGCCGAGCCGGCCTCGGACGTCTACTCGGCCGGGATCGTCCTCTACGAGCTGGTGACCGGCGCTCCCCCGTACTCCGGCGAGCCGCTCGCCGTGCTGCGCCGCCACGTCGACGACTCCCCGGAGCGTCCGCCGGGCATGCCGCATCCGGTGTGGTCGCTGATCGCCTGGTGTCTCGACAAGGATCCGGCCCGCCGCCCGACCGCCGGTGAGCTGGGCGGCGCGCTGCGGGACCTGGCCCGGCAGATGACCGGCGTCCCGGCGCTGACCTCGACCACCCAGAACCCCGATCTCGCGTACGGGTCGACAGCGCACCTGGGACAGCCGCATCCCTCCGCCCGGCGCCGCCCGGCCCGCAAGCGGCCGCGCAACGGCCCCCGGTCGTGGCTGTGGCGCCGCCCGGGCATGATGGTCGCGCTGGTGGCCGCCGCGGTGGCGATCTCGGGGCTGGGCGGCTTCAACGCGTGGCAGCTCATCGGCGCCGGCGATCCCCCGGGCGCCACGGGCGACGCCACCCGGCCGGGGGCCGGCGGTCCCGGGCCCGGCGGCACGGCGGCCGGCACGGGCGCGAGCACCGGAGTGCCGGGCGCGGCGGGGCAGCTCTCGTCGAAGGTCCCCGAGGCGGCCTCGGCCGGGATCTCGAGCGGCGGCCCGGAGACACCGGAGCAGGCCCGGCAGCGGGCGGAGCAGGCCCGCGAGGCGGCGAACGGCGGGCGGGCGCAGGCCGGGGCGGCCGCCTCGGCAGGCCCGGCCCGGGCGGGCGGGAAGGTCCAGTTCGGGCCGTGGCGCTGCGGCGACTCGTACAGCTGGGATCTCGGCCATCCGGTCCTCGCCCGGCCCTGCTATGCGATCGGCCCGTCGGTGCGCGTGCTGGGCGAGATGGAGGCCGCGCCGGGCGTACAGATCGATCTCGCGATGACGATTCGCGACGTGCGGACCGACCAGGTGGCCGCCGGACCGTACGAATGCAAGGGTTTGCTGTTCACCGATTTTGCCTTCAAGCACAACTGCGGGCCGGCGGAGTTCGACCCGCCCCGCGGGCATCGGTACGTCGTGGTGGAGACCTGGCGCTACACCCAGCGGCCGCTGTTGCCCTCCGGCAGCGCGCGGGGCCCCGAGTTCGACTGGTGAGCAAGCGCGAAAGGGCGTGACCGGACGGTGGTCACGCCCTTTCGCATCGCGAGCCTCAGACCGCGCGCCACATCCGGAAGAAGGGCGTGCCGTCGGGCAGCAGCATCTCGAAGGGATCCATGTCGGCGTAACCGTGCCGGCGGTAGAGGCGCACGTTGTTCTCGTTCGTGGCCTCCAAATACGCCGGGGTGCCGGCCTGGCCCAGCTCGGCGTGCGTGCGCTCCATCAGGTGGCTGCCGAGTCCGTGGTCCTGGTGGTCGGGGTGGACCGCCAGGAACGCGAGGTGCAGGTGCTCCTCGTGCGGGTGGTGCTTCTCGAACAGCACGTCGAGCGCCTGGAACCGGTCGAGGTACTCGCCGGCCATCGACCGCAGGCGCTCCTCGTAGTTCGCCGGGTCGGGCGCCTCACGGGTGTAGTCGAACCACACCGCCGTGGCGGCGAGACCGGCCCCGTCCGGGTTGTCGATCACGTCGACCCGGCCGTAGGAGTGCGCGTGCTCGGTGAGCATCGTGAAGTAGTCGGTCGTCACGGTCAGCCGGGCGGTCAGCGGCGGCACCAGGTAGGCGCACTGCGGCAGGTCGAGGAAGGACAGGCCGACCAACTGCCCGACCGCGGGAATCTCGTCCGCGCGGGCCGGGCGGATCTCCGGGTACGTCACTTGGCCCCCTGGTCACCGGCGAGCGCCGCCGCGAAGCCGCCGCCACCGCTGCCGGCGGTGGAGCTGCGGGCGCCGAGGCCGATGCCCCGGTAGACGTCGGGCCGGCTGCTGCGCAGCACCAGCGCCCAGAGGATGCCGGCCAGCGCGACCACCGCGAACGCGAGCGGGACGACCCAGGTCGGGCCGGCGCCGGGCTCCACGCCGAACAGGGTGGCGATGTTGGTCAGCGCCAGGTAGCTCATCACCAGCAGCAGGATGGTGCCGAGGACCGGGGCGCCGATGCGGTGCCAGAAGTCCTCGCCCTGCGGGTGCCGGGCGAAGTAGCCGAGGACCGCGATCGAGGTGATCGTGATCAGCAGCAGCACGCCGATGCCGCCCGAGGAGCCGCCCCAGAAGAACATCTGCACCAGCGGGTCCCAGCCCATCACCGCGTACAGCACGATGATGAACAGGCCGAGCGCCGACTGGGCGAGCGAGCCGTTCTTGGGCGCGCCGGTGCCGGGCACGGTGCGGCCGAACATCCGCGGCAGCACGCCCTCGCGGCCGAGCGAGAAGGTGTACCGCGAGATGATGTTGTGGAACGAGATCATCGCGGCGATCAGCGAGGTCAGGAACAGCGCGTGGCCGAGGTGCACCGCCGCGCTGCCGAGCTGGTCGGAGGCGACGTTGAAGAACAGGTCGGGACCCTCGTTGCCGGCCCGGCCGACCACGTCGTCGCCGGCCGCGGAGATCATCGTCCACGAGGCGAAGCCGTACAGCACGGCGATCAGCGCGATCGCGATGTAGGTGGCCCGGGGCACGGTGCGCCGCGGGTCGCGCGACTCCTCGGAGAACACCACGGACTGCTCGAAGCCGACGAAGCCGGTGATCGCCATGGCCAGCAGGGCGCCGGAGCCGGAGCCGACGAGGCTGCCCAGGTCGAGCGGGGCCGACGAGGGGCTGAAGTTCGGCGAGAAGATGTCGGCGAAGCTGAACACGACGACCAGCAGGATCTCGGCGACCAGCAGGGTGGCCAGGACCTTGCCGTTGACGGCGACGTCGCGCACGCCCAGGATGGCGGTGATCGCCCAGCAGACCAGGGCCAGCACCCACCACTGGATGTCGACGCCGAACCAGTCCTTGAACAGCGGCGACGCGATCGCGCCGAAACCGCCGTACGCGGCGATCTGGAAGCAGTTGTAGGCCAGCAGCGCGAGCCAGGCGGCGCCCACGCCGAACGGCCGGCCGATGCCGCGCGAGATGTAGGCGTAGAACGCGCCGGCGTTGGCGATGTGCCGGGCCATGGCGACGTAGCCCACGGCGAAGATCGCCAGGACGACGGCCATGGCGATGAACGCGATGGAGATGCCGGTCAGGCCGGTCACGGCGAGGCCGGTCGGCACGACGCCGGCGACCACGGTCAGCGGGGCGGCGGCGGACATCACGAAGAAGACCACCGCGGCCACGCCGAGGCGGTCCTGAGCCAGGGCGTTGGATAGCTGACTCTGCGGTGGTGTTGTAGTGCTGGACACGTGGGTCTCCGGGTGGGGGTTGAGGGGTTGAGGGATGTGATCGGGTCAGGCGCGCCGGGCCATGACGGCGTCGCCCACCGCGGCCTCCGCGTGCGCGACGAGCTCCTGCAGCATGGCCGGGAGGCGGCGCCGGAACTGGTCGAACAACGCCTCGCGGCCGCGGGCGTCGAGGGTGATGAAGACGTGCTGGTCGAGGCCGGTGGCGAGGATCAGTCCGGCGAGGACCAGGTCGGAGACGTCGAGCAGCTCGCCGCGCCCGATGAAGGTGCGGATCCGGGTGGCGGGCCAGCCGGCGACCATGGAGTCGGCCGGGACGAACGCCACCTTGGTGCCCAGCAGGCCGCGCTTCTCCTGGCGGTGCAGCAGGCCGGCCCGGGAGAGGCGGCGCTCGACCAGGTCGGTGGCGACGCCGGTGGCCAGGAACGAGATCCAGTCGCGGACCGCCCGGTGGTGGCCCTCGCGGAGCAGCTGGTCGAGGACGGCGGTGGTGGCCGGATCACCGGTCGGGCGATCGTCGATCAAGGCCAGCTTGCCGTCGATCAGGTCCAGCCGCCGCCAGAAGACAAGCTCGCCGATGAGCGCCGCCGCGAGCCCGAGGCCGAGAGTGGCCGGCGTCAGCAGCGACTTGCCCTTGACCGTGTCGTGCGCGGTCAAGTACAGGTCATCGGCGAGGGGGAGCTGCGGCGACGACGCCACTGCGGGCCCTCCTTATTTGTGGTGCGTTTGACTATCCGTGGTGACTACTAACCGTGATGCCGGTGAGTCTTCGCCATTCGTTACGGTGAGCGCCCCCCTGCGCAACATCGCGTAGCATGCCAGCGCGGCAGGCCAGGCGCAATGTCCTTTGCGGAGCGAGTTTGGGTCCGGTGTGGCGGTTCCCCAAATGCATTCTGTGAAAGACTTCTGACCTGGACTTTTATAAATGTCACTCGTTCGATGTAAAACACATTTAACCTACGAGCGGGGGATCGCGGCCGATCATGTCGATAGATACCGATGGTTAGGTATGGGTGCAATCGACCAATAACGGACAGTATCGATCCTGATCGACACTCACGCTGTGTAGTTACTTGACGAAACAACTAAATTTGGCGTACGCTGGCGGTACTTGCTTGAAGCTTCAACGGAGGATCCCGTGCCGCGCATGCCCGCCCTGTTCCTGAGCCACGGCGCCCCGCCGCTGGTCGACGACGAGCGCTGGGTCGCCCAGCTCACCGAGCTCGCGGCCGGCCTGCCCCGGCCGAAGGCGATCCTGATGGCCTCGGCGCACTGGGAGTCCGCGCCGCTGATGCTCGGCGCCACCGAGACCGTCCCGCTGGTCTACGACTTCGGCGGCTTCGAGCGCCGGTACTACGAGGTGCGCTACCCCGCCCCCGGCGCCCCCGAGCTGGCCTCGCGGGTCGAGAAGCTGATGCCCGACGGCGAGCACGTCGCCCGCACCAGCCGAGGCCTCGACCATGGCGCGTACGTGCCGCTGACCGTCATGTACCCCGGCGCCGACATCCCGGTGCTGCAGATGTCGCTGCCCACCCTCGAGCCCGACCGGCTGCTCGAGCTGGGCCGCCGGCTCGCCCCGCTGCGCGACGAGGGCGTACTGATCGTCGGCTCCGGCTTCACCACCCACGGCCTGCCGTTCCTGCGCGACTGGCGGCCCGACGCGGCCGCGCCCGGCTGGTCCCGCGAGTTCGACGCGTGGGCCGCCGAGACGCTGGCCCGCGGCGCGGTCGACGAGCTGGCCGACTTCCGGTCCCGGGCCCCGGGCATGCCGTGGGCGCACCCGACCATCGAGCACTTCGCCCCGATGTTCCTCACCCTGGGCGCCGCGGACGACCCGGAGCGCGCGCCCGACCAGCCGATCGACGGCTTCTGGATGGGCTTGGCGAAACGCTCTTTCCAGGTCGCGTAGCGAGCTTCATCGGTGCAGCGTCATCGGTGCGGCTCCATCGCTCCGGCTTCATCGGTGCGGCGGCGTTGTCAGTGCGGCTGCGTTGTCGGTGCGGCTGCGTTGTCGGCAATGCCGCCTTATCGGTACGGGTGGCGCCCAGTCCCCAACCGCAGCGACGCCCGGCCCGCCGTTGATCGCGACGTGCGTGCGGGTCGGGCCTCTGCCGCGCCCGCCGGGCTGAGATCGGTGGCGGGGCCCGGCGCCGGGTCGCGCCGAGCGCGTCCGGTCGCCGCTCGCTGGTGGCGGGGCGCGCCATGGCCCGGCACGTGCGTGGTCGCCGCACCGGCCGCCCGCCGCGCTCAGAGGTTGGCTGAGCTGGCGCGCCATGGCCCGGCACCTGCATGGTCACCGCACCGCCCGCCCGCCGCGCTCAGACCGTGGCCGAGCTGGGCGCCATGGCCCGGGCGCGTGCGTGGTCACGACGAGTGCGCCCGTCACCCGTGCGGGTGGGTGGCCGGCGCTTGCCGGGCGGGTGGCCGGCGCTTGCCGGGCGGCGTTTGCCGGGCGGCGGCCCCGCGTTTGGCTCGCTTGCCGGCGCCGCACCGTCGATCTTGATGAACTACGGCTTGCGGCGAACGGAATTTCATCACCGCTAGTCGCGCAGGATCAGCATCCGCCCGATTTAACATGATATATCATGGCAGCAGTGGCTCCGCCGCCCACGATGTGGACTCCTTCTCCCAGTCATCGGGACGCGCGGCTACCCCGTCGGAGTGAGCCGCGCTCAGCGGACGCTGGTCGCCGCACGGTGACACCCTCGACCCGCCCAGCGCGACGGGCCGCTCCCGCACGTCTGCCACCACGCCCCGGGCCATGGCAAGCCCCAGCCCAGCCGGGCCGATCACCGCAAGAACTTGATCGCCGCGGCGCCCACAGTCCATCCCCCGCCCCAGCACTTGGGTGGGGCCCAGCAGAGCACGTGGGTGTGACAAGAAATCGGCGTTGTCCACAGGTGGGGGCTGGACCACCGAGCTCAGCCCGGCGGTCGCGGCAGAGGCCCGAGCCGCACGCACGTCGCGGTCGACGGCGGGACGGGCTTGTCCTGCGGTTGGGGGCGGGGCGTGCCCGTACGGAGAAAAACGGCGCGGGAAATTCGCCCAGCCCGGCCAGAACGGGGTACTAACAGGGAGCTCCCAGGAAAAGCGGGGACAATTCCTGGGAATCGCCCCCGCTTACTACGGCTCGGAGGTTCCCTCTTGCTGGAGGTCACCGCGCTCGGCTGGACGCTGACCATCGGTGTCATCGTCGCCCTGCTCGCCCTCGACCTGACCCTCGGCGTGCTGCGCCCGCACGCCGTCGGGTTCCGTGAGGCGGCCCTGTGGTCCGCCTTCTACATCGCGGTGGCGGTCGCCTTCGGCGTCGTCTTCGGCAGCGTCGCCGGCTGGGACTTCGGCGCGCAATACTTCGCCGGCTACATCGTCGAGAAGAGCCTCTCGGTCGACAACCTGTTCGTCTTCGTGATCATCATGACCACGTTCGCGGTACCGGAGAAGTACCAGCAGGAGGTGCTCACCTTCGGCATCATCATCGCGCTGGTGCTGCGGGTCGTCTTCATCGCGCTCGGCGCGACCCTGCTCAGCCTGTTCTCGTTCATGTTCCTGATCTTCGGCCTGCTGCTGATCTGGACGGCGATCCAGCTGTTCCGGCACCGCGACGAGGACCCCGACATCGAGGACAACGCGCTGGTCCGGGCCGGCCGCCGCTTCCTGCCGCTGACCGACGACTACGTGGACGGCAAGATGATCACCAGGGTCGACGGCCGCCGGATGTTCACCCCGCTGTTCCTGGTGCTGATCGCGATCGGCAGCTCCGACATCCTGTTCGCGCTCGACTCGATCCCCGCGGTGTTCGGCGTGACCGACCAGGCGTACATCGTCTTCGTCGCCAACGCGTTCGCGCTGCTCGGCCTGCGGGCGCTGTTCTTCCTGGTGAAGGGCCTGCTCGACCGCCTGGTCTACCTGTCGACCGGGCTGTCGCTGATCCTGGCGTTCATCGGGGTCAAGCTGGTGCTGCACTGGGCGCACGAGGACATCAGCCACGCGGTGCCCGAGGTGAGCATCGGCCTCTCGCTCACCGTCATCGTCGTGGTGCTCGCGATCACGGTGGTCGCGAGCCTGATCAAGATACGGAAGGACCCGGACACCAAGGCCCACGCGGGCAGTGTCCGGGCCGTGTCGCGGAAGAAGGACGAGCAGCGGGCTCAGCCGAGGTAGCCGCCGAGGCCGGCGGTCTGCCGGCGGCTGGCCAGCTGACGCTCGGCGTCCTGGCGGTAGAGGATGGCCCGGATCTCCCGGGTCTCCTCGGCCGTGTGGCGGCTCAGGAGCTCGTCGAGCTCGGCCCGCTCGGCGGTGGTGCGGAAGGAAGCCAGCTCTCCGGCGAGCCGGCGCTGGGCGATGCGCATGGTCCGGCGGTCCGCCAGGGCCCTCAGGACGTCGCGAAGCATGGCCGTGTCTCTCCTCTACGGATCGTGATGGTTCGGCATCCCTTACAACGCTCCGCGTCCGGGG
This sequence comes from Paractinoplanes rhizophilus, assembly GCF_042664765.1. Classification (NCBI taxonomy): domain Bacteria; kingdom Bacillati; phylum Actinomycetota; class Actinomycetes; order Micromonosporales; family Micromonosporaceae; genus Paractinoplanes; species Paractinoplanes rhizophilus. The sequence goes on from NZ_JBHTBJ010000001.1 coordinate 221,642, forward strand.
TTTCATCCCCAAGTCGAGCAGGTAAAACTCGACTAGAACGTTGTAGTGGGCGTCACTGTCCGTCCACCCATCGGCCGGTCAGGCCGGCGAGCTGAGCTCGGCCACCTGCAGGCGCGACGAGAGCTGCGTCCGCGAGCGCACGCCGAGCTTGCGGTACACCCGGGTCAGGGTGGCCTCGACGGTCTTGACGCTGAGGTAGAGCTGGGTGGCGATCTCCCGGTTGCTGGCGCCGTCCCGGACCAGCGCGGCGATCCGCAGCTCGGTGGTGGTCAGCCCGAGGTCGGCGGGCGGGATGCCCGGCGCCGACGTGCCCTCGGTACGGGCCAGCGCCCGCTCGGTCTGCTCGGCCCACGGCTTCGCGTCGGCGGCCAGGAAGATGGCCAGCGCCGCGCCGATCGCCATCCGGGCCGCCGCGTACCGGCGCCGCCGCCGCTCGGCGCCGCCCTGCACCAGCAGCGCGTGCGCCTGCTCGATCGGCTGGCGCAGCTGCTCGAAGTGCTGCGCCGCGGCCGCCGAGAGCACCACCGCCGAGTCGGCCTGCCCGCTCTCCGACAGCACCACGGCGGTGGCCCGGTCGAGGTAGCCGACCGTGCCCGGGGTGTTGCCGAGCCGGTGCGCGGCCGCCCGGGCCTCGGCGAGGGTGGCCGCCGCCTCGGCGTGCTCGCCCAGGGCGGCCAGGCCGCCGGCCAGGTCGCCGTGCCAGCGCACGATCATCGGGTCGGCGCCGCCGGACTCGGCCTCCAGGTCGCGCAGCCGGCGCAGCGCCGCGACCCCGGCCCGGGTCTCCCCCAGCCGCAGCTCGGCCTGGCCCAGCGCGTGCAGGTTGCGCCGCAGGTAGAGGCGGTCGCCCTCCTGCTCGCTGGCGCGCACCCCGCGGCGGGCGAACCCGGCGGCCGCGGCCAGGCTGCCCCCGGCCAGCTCGGCGACCGCGGCGGTGTACCAGGTCGGGCCGGGACTCAGGCCCGCGTGCTGGGCGGCGGCGACGGCGCGGTGCGCGTACTGCAGCGCCTCCCGGCAGCGGCCGGCCCGGGTGGCCACCTCGGAGAGGCTGCGCAGCACCTCGACCCGGGCCTCGCCGATCCGGTCGTGCTCGGCCACCACCAGCAGCCGCAGCAGCTCGTCGCGGGCCTCGTCGAGCCGGTCGTCGATCATCGCGAAACGGGCCGCCAGATAGCGCGGCCCGTAGTGCAGCCAGTCCGGCGCCGGGGTGGCGGGCAGCCGCAGGGCCCGGGCCAGGGTGTCGGCCCAGCGCGCCTCGCCGCGCAGCCGCTGCACCTGCGCGATCAGGCTCAGCCCCATCGCCTCGGTGGTCGGGTCGCCGGCCCGCCGGGCGGCCTCGACCGTGCGCCCCGCCTCGATGGCGGCCCGATCGGAGTCCCCGGTCAGGAACGCGGCCCAGGTGAGCCGCAGCCGCACCGGGGCGAGCAGGGCCGGGTCGTCGCCGGCCTCGGCCAGCGCCGCCGCGAACGTCTCCCCCATCTCGGCCAGTCCCTGCCCGGCCAGGTCGAGCAGCACCAGCCGGGCCCGCACCCGGTGACCGGCCGGCGCGTCCGCGGCGATCACCGCCTCGGCGGCCCGGCCGGCCAGCGCCGGCGCCCCGCCGGTGGTGGCGGCACGGGCCGCGGCCACCAGCCAGTCGAGCCGCTGAGCGGCCAGCGTGTGCGGGCAGCGGTCGGCGGCGAGCAGATACAGCTCGGCCGCGTCCCGGCCCGCGCCGCGCTCGCCCAGCCGGTCGGCCGCGGCCGCGAGCGACCGGGCCACCGCCGCGTCCGGCCGTCCGGTGCGCAGCGCCCGGTGCCGCAGGGCCTCGGTGGGGTCGGCCGCGCCGGCCGCCAGGGCCGCGTGCGCTCCGTGCCGCTCGGCCACGGTGGCCTCCTCCGCGAGGACCTGCGCGAGCAGCGGCGGGGTGAACCGGACCGCCTCCCCGTCCAGCTCCACGACACCCTCGGTCTCGGCCAGCCGCAGGTCGCGCACCGCGTCCTCGCGCCCGGCGCGCAGCAGCATGGTCGTGGTGGGTTCGGTGGCCAGCGCCGCGACCAGCAGGGTCGCGGCCACCCCGGCGGGGAGCGCGCGCAGCCGATCGCGCAGCAGCTCGCGCACCGTCTCCGGGATCGGGGCCGGCCGCCAGGCCGGCCCGGGTGCGACCGCGCCGCCGAGCGCGAGCGCGAGGAACGGGTTGCCGGCGCTCGCCTCGTGCATGCGGCTGGCCGTGCGGCAGGGCAGCCCGCGCGCCTCGAGCAGCGCGGTCAGGTCGTCGGCGTCCAGCGGCGGCACCGCCAGCTCGAGCACCGGGGCCGGGCACAGCCGGGCGGCGCGGCGCTTGCCGGCCGGATCGGGACGGCGCTGCGCGGCCAGCACCCGCACCCGGTGCCCCGGCCGCCGCCGCATGGCGAAGCCGATCAGCTCGGCCGACTCGGCGTCCAGCCATGGCGCGTCGTCGAGCACCAGCAGCACCGGGCGGCGCCGGGCACAGTGGGTGAGCAGCAGTGGGAGCACCAGGCGGCGGGCCAGGGCCGGGGTGCCGCCGCGCGGCGGGAGGCCTTGCCGCAGGGCGGCCAGAGCGGCGCGCTGGGCGGGTGGCAGGGCCTGGGCGGCGTCGTCCGGGAGCTGCGACATGAGGTCGGCAATTCCCGCGTACGGGAGGGAGCGCTCGGTCCGCACGGGCCGCAACCGGACGACGAGCTCGTTGCGCGCGGCCGCCTGGGCCGCGACGGCGTCGAGGATGGCGGTCTTGCCGATGCCGGCCGGGCCGTGCAGGGCCACGCCGCCGCCCGCCGCCAGCCGCGCGTCGATGACGGCGAGAAGCGCGCCGCGGCCGCGCAAGGAGGTCGCGTCGGTCTGCACGCGTCACCTCCGACGGTCCGAGCTGGATTCAGCCTAGGAACACGGAGGGCAGCCATCAATGGGTTCACATATGACAACGTATTGACAAACATCACGATGCGCCCGCCGCTTTTAGGAGCCGACGCCCGAGATGGGCGAACGCACCGGCCTCGAGGATCCCGTCGGCGAGCCGGTCCGGCCCGCCGACGGGTTCGCTCACCAGATGCGGGTGCGGGTCTGACCCGGCTTCAGGCCGGCGAGCGGGCCGGCCGCCGACGGCTCGGCCGGCTTCGTCTCGCCGGTCAGGTCGATGTCGATGATCGCGGGCGAGCCGTCCGGCTCCTCGAAGTCGGCGTCGGCGAAGCGGACCCGGGGCAGGTCGCGACCGGAGACGACGCCGACCCGGGCGTCGCCGAACGCGGGCGGCAGGTCGGCCTCCAGGTAGACCTCGCCGTCCTGCTCGACCACCGCCACGCTGCCGCCCTCGAGCACGGTCGGGTTGCGCTCGCCGGCGAACGGGCGGGCGCCGGCCGCGAAGACGTTGCCGCTCGCGTAGACCGCCTGCTGGACGTCGAGGAACTTCTGGTGGTCGCCGGGGGCCTTGGCCTCGATGCGCTCCAGGTACTCCTCGAACGAGGCCGGGAAGCCGTCGTATCCGGCCAGGCCGTGGTGCGGCGTCGCCTGGCCGTCGCCGCCCTGGCCGTACGCCTGGGCCAGGTCACCGCCCAGGAAGATGTTGCCGATCCAGCGGTCGTCGCCGCCCCAGATCACCGCGTACCCGGCCACCTGGGTGCTGTGCGGGCGGTGGTAGGGGGTGGCGCGGTCGGGCACCGCCTCGAGGCGGACCGTGCCGGCGACCAGGTTGTTGACGAACGCGCCGCCCTGGCTGAACGACTCGAACGACGCCTTGGAGCCGAGCACGTTGTGGTCCACCAGGTACGGCCCGTGCGACACCTCGACGAACAGGTCGCGGCTGTTGCCGTAGTAGACGTTGCGGGTGATCCGGGTGCCCTGGGTCTGCCAGTCCAGCCAGGTGCCGAGCGTGCAGTCGTGGATGCGGTTGTGCCGGATCGCCACGTCGATCGCCGCGTGCAGCTTGATGCCGCCGATCTCGTACCCGTAGTACTCGTACTTCGTCGCGATGTTGTAGATGTGGTTGTCCTCGATGGTCGAGAACACGCAGCCGAGGTGGCCGACGATGCCGTTCTGGCCGCAGTCGTGGATGGTGTTGCGGCGGATGACGTGCGAGCCGATGTGCTCGGAGTCCCAGCCGATCTCCCGCGCCGCGAAGACGGATTCGAGCTGGTATTGGTAGCCGGGCTTGTCACCGCGTACGGATGCGAAGTTGTGCCCGGTGGAGATCTCCTTGCCGATCGAGATCGCCGAGCACTTCGCGTCGTGGATGTCGTTGTCCTCGATGATCCAGCCCTTGGCCCAGTTCGGCCCGATCAGGCCGGGCTGGTCGGCGGTGGGCGGCGTCCACGGCGAGGCGGCCTGGCACAGCTCGAAGCCGCGCACGGTGATCCAGTCGAGGTGGTGCTCCTCGGGGAAGAAGACCGACCGGCGTACGTTGATCTCGGTCAGCGACGCGTTCGGGTCGGCGCCCTGGAAGTTGGCCCAGATGACCGTCTTGTCGTCGGTCACCTCGGCGTACCAGACGTGGCCGGTCTGGGCCGGGTTGGCGACCGGCACGGTGACCGCGGTCCAGTCGTCGCGGACCTCGGTGCGGATCTCCGGTCGCTCCACGGCGGCGCGCGAGCCGACCTCGTAGAAGCTCAGCCCGTCGAGGTAGACGTCGCCGAGGTGCTTGCGCGGCTCGCCGTCGCGGTAGACGATCCAGTCCCCGGTGATCTCCTCGGCGAACGGGTTGAACGCGCCGAACAGCGTGTTCGGCACCTCCGCGCGCCAGACGCTGCCGTTCTCGAGCGCCCACCCGGTGATCCGCTCCGAACCCTTGATCACGACGTGCTCGCCCGGCGCGGCCTGGTAGGTGATGCGGCGGATGTCGCTGAGCCCGCCGCGCCGCGGCTTGACCCACTCCCGGTACTCGCCGGCGTGCACGACGACGGTGTCGCCCGGCTGGGCGAGAGTTGCGGCCCGGTTGATGGTCCGGAACGGCCGCTGGGCGGAGCCGTCGGCGGTGTCGGAACCGGTGGTGGCCACGTGAAACACGGAGGTCATGGTATTTCGAGCCTTCCTGGGGTTGCCGCGATAACGTCAACGTAATGTTGCGAAAACTTCCGCGTCAAGCTTCGAAACTTTTCGGAAGCTCGGCGGTCGACTTCCGGATCACCAGCTCGGTGGTGAGCTCCACCCGCGGCGAGGTCAGCTCCTCCCCCGCCACCAGCCGCAGCAACCGCCGCATCGCCACCCGGCCCATCTCGGCGAAGGGCTGGCGCACGGTCGTCAGCGGCGGCGCCGACCACTGCGCGCTCGGCACGTCGTCGAACCCGATGATGCTGAGGTCCTCGGGCACCCGCAGCCCGAGCCGGCGGGCCGCCTCGATCGCGCCGAACGCCTGGAAGTCGTTCGAGGCGAACACCGCGGTCGGCCGGGCTGCCGCGCTCAGCAGGCGGGTCGCGGCCGCGAAACCCCCGTCGAAGCTGAACCCGCCCGGCTCGATCAGCGCCGGGTCGCTGGCCAAGCCGGCCTGCGACAGCGCCGCGTGGTGCCCGTGCAGCCGGGCCAGGCTCATCATCGCCTTCGGCGGCCCCTCGATGAAGCCGATCCGCCGATGTCCGAGCTCCAGCAGGTGCCCGGTGGCGACCAGGCCGCCGTTGAAGTTGGTCGCGCCGACGCTGGGCACGTCGGGGCCGGGCAGGTTGACCGGGTCGATCGTGACGATCGGGATGCGCTGCTCGGCGAAGTGCCGCCACTGCTGGGAGTTGATGCTGGAGGTCACCAGGATCATGCCCGCGCGGCGGGCGGCCGCCAGCCGCCGCGCCCAGGTCGCGCCGAGCGGGTCGTCGGGGACGATGTCGACCACCACGTCGACGCCCTCGGGGGACGCGGCCTCCAGCACGCCGCGCAGCATCTCGACGTTGTTCGAGGTGTGCATGGCGTCGAAGACCAGCGCGACGGTGCGCGTCGCGGGCTGGGCGCCGCCGGGGCCGCGGGCGACGTACCCGTGCTCGGCCAGCAGCGCCTCGATCCGGGCCCGCGTCTCGGCGGCGACATCGGTGCGCCCGTTGACGACCTTGGAGACGGTCGGGACCGACACCCCGGCCTCGCGGGCGACGGCGGCCAGGGTCGCGCGCTGCGCCGGCTGATCAGGTCCCATGTCAGCCAGTATCGCGCCCGGCCCGCAGGCCCACGGGAAGGGCGAGATTTCTACCCGGCCTGGGCGGTCACCGAGGTCGCCGTGACCGTGCCGTCCGAGCCGGCGGCGCCCTGCACCGCGACCGACTGGCCGGCCGTCACGTCGGAGACCTTGCCGGCCCGGGCGGTCGAGATCCTGGTCCGGGCGTCGGTGCGGACGGTCACGATATCGCCGCCGGGCGTCTGCACGTAGATGGTGTTGCCGTCGACGAGCTTGACGGTGCCGGTGGTCGCGGCGGTGGCGGCGGAGGAGGCGCTCGCGGCGGGAGCGGCGGTACGCCCGCCGAAGCGGCCCGCCCCCGTACCCGGGAATGCCGGCGCGGTCCGGTTGCCGGTGCCGCCGGTCGAGCCGGCGCCCCACTGCTTCTGCGCTTGCAGCCCGCCGGCGAAGCCGCCGACCAGCAGCACCGCCGCGCCGAGCACGACGGTGGCCTTGTTCCACCACTTCCGGGGCGCGGCCCTCGCCAGCTCCGCGGCCAGCCCGTCGTCCCGGAAGTCGTCCGCGCCGGAGGCAGCCACGGGGCCGAGCACGGTGGTGTCGTCGTTCATGGGGGGTCACCGGGTCCTCACTCGTAGCGCAGCGCGTCGATGGGACGCAGCCGGGCGGCGCGGCTCGCGGGCAGGCCGCCGAAGAACAGTCCGATCGCGATGGACACGCCCAGGGCGAGCCCGACGGAGCTGGGCACGATCACCGGCCGGACCCCGGCGATCTCGAAGCTGCTGCCGATCAGCGCGGCCGCGACGCCCAGCACGCCGCCGATCACGCTCAACAGGGTGGCCTCGACGAGGAACTGGGTCAGGATCACCCGGCGCGGCGCGCCGAGCGCCTTGCGGATGCCGATCTCCCGGGTGCGTTCGGTGACCGTGACCAGCATGATGTTGGTGATGCCGATGCCGCCGACCAGCAGGCTGATCGCGGCGACCGCGCCGAGCAGCGTGGTGAACGTGCCGGCCGTCTCGGTCTGCGTCTCGAGCAGCTGCGACGCGTTCTGGATCCGGTACGGCGTGGTCGCGGAGCTCGCCCGCGCCGCGCCGCTCATCCGCTGGTCGAGGATGGTGGCCACCTCGGACTCCACCGCGTCGACCCGGCCGGCGTCCTTGGCCTCGACCAGGATCGAGGTCAGCGCGCCGTACCCGGTCAGCACCTGGCGCACGGCGCTGAGCGGCGCCACCGCGGTGTCGTTGGCGTCCTGGAAGCCGGTGGAGCTCTTCGGGCCGAGCACCCCGACCACGGTGAACAGCGCGCCGCCGGCGGTGACCTGCTTGCCGATCGGGTCGGCGCCGGCGAACAGCTCGTCGACCACGGTCCGGCCGAGCACCACCACCCGCCGGCCCTGCGCCTCGTCGTCGGCGGTGAAGCCGGAGCCGGCGCCGATCGGGGTGTTGGACGCGGCGAACCAGCCGGGCGTGGTGCCGACGAACGAGCCGACCTCGTGGTCACTGCGGCCGTACGTGATCGTCACGGACGAGCTGACCACCGGCGACACGGACCGCACGTCGGGCGCCAGCGCCGGGTCGGCGAGCGCCGCGGCCATCCCGGTGGTCAGCGATGTGGCGCCGGACCCGCCGCGCCCGGTGCTCAGCACCGTGACGGTGTTGGTGCCCAGCGCCTCGATCCGGTCGCTGATCGCCTTGGCCGAGCCGTTGCCGACCGCGACGAGCAGGATCACCGCGGCCACGCCGATCAGGATGCCGAGCATCGTCAGCGCCGAGCGCAGCTTGTTGGCCGACAGGCCGCGCAGCGCGAACCGCACCACCTCCGGGACGCTCATCCGGCGTGCCGTCCGGCGAAGGCCCCCGCGGGCGGCCGGTGGATCGCCGACTGCCGGGTGTCCTGCACGACCCGGCCGTCGACCAGCCGGACCAGCCGCTTGGCCCGGGCGGCCACCTCGTCCTCGTGCGTGATGATCACGATGGTCCGGCCGGTCGCGTTGAGCCGGTCGAAGACGGCCAGCACGTCCGCGGTGGAGCGGCTGTCCAGGTTTCCGGTGGGCTCGTCGGCGAGCAGCAGGGCCGGCTCGGTGACCAGCGCGCGGGCGACGGCCACGCGCTGCTGCTGGCCGCCGGAGAGCCGGCTGGGCTCATGCCGGGCGCGGTCGGCGAGGCCGACCACGTCGAGCGCCGCGAGGGCGCGGCGCCGTCGTTCGCCGGGCTTGATCCCGGCGTACGCCAGGGGCAGCTCCACGTTGGCCACCGCCGACATCCGCGGGATGAGGTTGAACGCCTGGAAGACGAAGCCGATGAGCCGGTTGCGGGCGAGCGCCAGCTGCCGGTCGGCCAGCTCGCCGACGTCCACGCCGTCCAGCAGGTATGTGCCGTGGGTCGGCACGTCGAGCGCGCCGAGGATGTTCATCAGCGTCGACTTGCCGGAGCCGGACGAGCCCATGACGGCCACGTAGTCGCCGCGGTGCACGGTGAGCGACACCCCGGCCAGCGCGTGCACGGTGGCCTCGCCCTGGCCGTACGTCTTCCGGAGGTCGCGGACCTCGAGGACCGGGCGGCTCACCGGCCACCGGTCCCGCCGCCGGTGCGGGCGCCGCCCCCGGAGTTCACGCGGCCGAAGTTCCCGCCCCCGCCGAAGTTCCCGCCGCCGGGGAAACCCGCGCCGCGGCCCGGGAAGCCGGTGCCGCCGCCGCTCGTACCCGAAATGGTCTTGACCTGGACCCTCTCGCCGGCCTCGACGCCCGCGGTGATCTGGGTGACCGCGTCGCCCTCCAGGCCGATCTCGACCGGCCGGATCTCGGTCCGGCCGTCGGCGACCACGGTGACCATGTGCCGGCTGCCGACGGTCGTGAGTGCCGCGGAGTTGACGTAGGTGACGTTCTCGGCGCTGCCGGTGGTGACCGCGACCGAGACGGTCTGGCCGGCCCTGGCGCCGGCCGGCACCTTGTCGAGGCTGAGCGTCACCCCGTAGGTGACGACGTTGTTGACGGTGGTCGCCGACGGGTCGATCGCGACGACCCGGGCCGTCGCGGTGGCGCCGGACAGCGCGTTCCAGGTCACCTCGGCGGCCTGCTTGTCCTTGAGCTTGGTCGCGTCGGCCTCGGCGAACGCGGCGCTGATCTGCAGCCTGGTCAGATCCTCGATCTGGACGAAGCCGGTATCGCCGCCGCCCTGGCCGCTTCCGCCCGGCGAGATGCCCGAGGACGTGCCCGACGAGGTGCCCGACGACGAGCTGCCGATCGTGCCGTTGACCGCGGTCACCGTGCCGGCCATCGGCGCGGTCAGCACGCAGCCGTCCACGGCGGCCCGGGCCTCCTCGACCGCCAGCCGGGCCTGCTCGACCGCGTTCCCGGCCGTCGAGGTGCCGGCGCCGGCGTCCTCGGCCCGGTCGAGGGAGTCGTTCGCGGCGTCCAGATCGGCCTCGGCGGCGTCGAGGCCGCGCTGCGCCGCGGCCGGGTCGACCTTCGCGAGCACCTGGCCCTTCTTGACGACCGAGCCGACGTGCACGTCGATCGCGGTGACCGTGCCGCCGGTCACGAAGCTCGCGCCCGCCGTGCGGGCACTCCCGACCGTCCCGTCCGCGGTCACGGTCTTGGTGACCGTGCCCCGCTGGACCACGACCGTGCGCGCCGACGCGCCGGCCGCCTCGGGCGTGTCCGATCCGGTCAGGATCCGGTAGGCCCAGAGGCCCCCGGCGGCGAGGGCGACGGCGAGGGCGGCGTTGACCGCCGCCGCGGGCCGTCGCGGGTTGCGGCGCGCAGGCATGCGGACACTGTGCCGGGGCGGCCTGGGAGGATCTTCGCCGCAACCTCGGAGCCAGCTCGGAATCTCACGGCGCGTCACCGGAGGTGGGCAGCAGCACCCGGAACGTCGCGCCGCCGCCGCGGGGCGCGTCCAGCTCGACCCACCCGCCGTGACCATGGACGATCGCCGCGACGATGGACAGCCCGAGCCCCGATCCGCCGCCGTTGCCGCGGGTGCGGCTGGAGTCGGCGCGGTAGAGCCGCTCGAAGACCCGGGGCGCGTGCGACGGCGGCACGCCGGGCCCGTCGTCGGTGACCTCGAAGACCGCCAGGGACAGGCCGGGGCGTACCGTGGCCGGCCCGGACAGCACGGTGGCGGCCGCCGGCGGCCGCGCGGGCAGCCGCCCGACCCGGACCGTGACCCGGGCCCGGCCCGGCGTGTGCTGCAGGGCGTTGGCGACCAGGTTGGTCGCGACCTGGCGCAGGCCGTGCTCGTCGCCGAGCACGGTGGCCGGCTCGAACGTGTCGTCGTCGTCCGCGAGCCCGGCCAGCCGGACCGGCCGGCCCGGGACCCGGGCGTGCGCGTCGCGGATGGTGTCGGCGGCGATCTCGAGCAGGTCGACCGGGCGCAGCGCGGGCGGGCGCTGCTGGTCGAGGCGGGCCAGCATGAGCAGATCCTCGACGAGCACGCCCATCCGGCCGGCCTCGCCCTCGATGCGGCTCATCGTCTCGTCCAGCTCGGGGCCGGGCCGGGCGCCGCCGCGCCGGTAGAGCTCGGCGAAGCCGCGGATCGAGGTGAGCGGGGTGCGCAGCTCGTGCGAGGCGTCGGCGACGAACTGCCGCAGCCGGCGCTCGCTGGCCGTACGCGCGCCGACCTCGGCCTCGATGCGGGCGAGCATCGAATTGAGCGCCACCCCGAGCTTGCCCGGCTCGGTGTGCGGGTCGGTGTCGGCGACCCGGCCCGAGAGGTTGCCGGCCGAGATGTCGGTGGCCAGCTTCTCCATCTCGGTCAGCGGGCGCAGCCCGAGCCGCACCACGAACCACGCTCCCGCGGTGAGCAGCCCCAGCACCAGCACCGAGACGCCGGCGTCGATGAGCAGGAGCTGGTCGGTGGTCTGCCGCACCTCGGAGAGCGACTGCCCGACGACCGCGACCACCCCGCTGGCCGGATCGGTCACGGCGATCACCCGCCAGTCGGCGCTCCCGTCGGCGGCCGGGACCGTGTACGGCCTGGATGCGGCCGCCCGGGCGCGGACCTCGGCGGCCGGCTCCGCCGCCGGGCGGGACGCGCCGGCGGGCGAGCTGCGGCCGGTGTCCAGGGCGCCCCGGGCGTCGTAGAGGTACATGACCTGCTCGGGGCCGAGCCGGCCGAAGCGGCCGCGGGGAACCCAGGTCACGCCGGCCGGTCGCTCCTCGGCGAACGGGCGGCTCATCCCGCGCAGCTGGTTGTCGATGCGGCCGATCAGGTAGCCCCGGATCAGGACCAGCCCGGCGACGTCGACCACGACCAGCGCGACCGCGGCGAGGGCGCCGACCACGAGCACCAGGCGGGCCCGCAGCGTCCAGTGGCCCCACCGCCGCGGCCTCAACGGTTCACTCCTCGCCGCCGCGCGGCAGCCGGAGCGCGTAGCCGACGCCGCGGACGGTGTGGATCAGCGGCGGGCCGGTCTTGTCGATCTTGCGGCGGAGGTAGTAGACGTACGACTCGACGATGCGCCCGTCGCCGCCGAAGTCGTATTTCCAGACCCGGTCGAGGATCTGTGCCTTGCTCACCACCCGGCCCGCGTTGATCAGCAGGTAGCGCAGCAGGTTGAACTCGGTCGGCGACAGGTCGACCGACCGACCGGCCCGCCGCACCTCGTGCGCGTCGTCGTCCAGCTCGAGGTCGGCGTAGCGCAGCACGCCCGTGTCCGCCGGCGCCGCCTCGAGCTCCGGGCGGCTGCGGCGCAGGATCGCCCGGATCCGCAGCACGACCTCCTCGAGGCTGAACGGCTTGGTCACGTAGTCGTCCGCGCCGGCCGACAGGCCCGAGATCCGGTCGGCAACGGTGTCGCGGGCGGTCAGGAACAGCACCGGCACCCGGCAGCCGGTCGCGCGCAGCCGGGTGGCCACCTCGAAGCCGTCGAGGTCGGGGAGCATCACGTCGAGCACGACCAGGTCGGGCGCGAACTCCTCGACCGCGACCAGGGCCCGGTGCCCCGAGTCGACCACCCGCACCTCGAAGGCGACCAGCCGCAGGGTGGCGCTGAGCAGGGCGGAGATGTTCGGCTCGTCGTCGACGACCAGGACCCTTGCGGCCCGCGCCGGCGGCTCGCCGAGCGCTACGGAGGTACGGGAATCAGACAGCACCCGAAAGGGATACCAACGCCACCTTTGAAAACCCTATGAATTCCGCGAGAGCCCGCTGTGCCGCCGCCGTCACCAGGATCGCGCCACCCGGTCGCCGGCCGCGACGCCCGACGTGATCTCGGTGTACTGGTCGCCGCGCAGGCCCACCCCCACCGGCGCCCGGGCGCCGTCCTTGAGCACCGTGCCGGTGCCGTCATGCAGGTCGTGCACCGCCGTACTCGGCACCCGCAGCACGTCCGGCTTCGAACCGGTCGTCACCTTCACGCCGGCGCTCTGCCCCACGAGCAGGCCCGGCGGGGCGTCGACGAACGACAGCAGCACCCCGTAGCGGACCATCGTGCCGTCGCTGGTGCCGGTCGGGTCGACCTGCGCGACGGTCGCCTCGAACTCGGTGCCCGGCCGGTCGGCGAGGGTCACCGCGCCCGCCTGCCCGGCCGCGAGCCGGTCGGCGTCCGCCTCCGGGAAGGCGGCGCTGATCTGCATGTCGTACACGTCGGCCAGCGTGATGAAGGTCGAGCCGGCGCCCACCTGGCCGCCCACCTGGCCGCCGACGCCGAGGATCCGCCCGGCGATCGGCGCCGTGATCGTGGTGCCGGCGAGGGCATCCTCGGCGTCGGCCAGGGTGCGGGTGGCCCGGGTGACCCGCTGTTGCGCGGTGAGGATCGCGTCGCCGCTCTGCCCGCCCTCCGGTTGGCCGGCGGCGCGGCCGGTACCGCATGAGCCGGCGCCGGTCGTGCCATCCGGCGTTCTTCCGGTCGAGCCGGCTCCGGTGGGAGTGGCGGGCGCGATCCGGGTGACGCTCGCCGCCGGTGCCGCCGTCCGGCTGGGCGTCGCCCCGGCCGAGGCCGTCGCGCTGGGCGAACCCGTCACGGTGGGCGGCGGCGTCGCCGTGGGCGTGCTTGACGCGTACGCCGCCGCGACGTTCGCGCCGCAAGCATCGGTCGTCGAGGATGTCCGGGCGGCGTTCTCGCGCGCCTCGGCCAGCGCATCCTCCGCGTCGTTCAGCGAGTCCCGCGCGTCCGACACCGCTTCCGCGGCGGCCGTGTCATCGACCTTGGCGAGGACCTGCCCCGGGCCGACCGTGGTGCCGGCCCGGACCGAGATGCTCCGCACGGTGCCCTTGACCGCGAACGACAGGCTGCGCGTCTGCGCCGGCTGCACCGTGCCCGTTGTCGCCACCTGCGTGGTCACCGCACCCCGGTCGACCGCCACCGTGGCGATCGTCGCCGGCTTCTCGGTGGCGTCCGCACGCAGCGCGTGCGTCACGCCGTACGCGATCAGCGCCGGCGCCACGACGGCGGCCGCGACCCCGATCCAGCGCCGCCGACCGGCCAGAGCTTCACCCATGGCGGGCAAGTGTGCCGAACCGCGCTCGCCGCCGCCTTGGTCCCACCTCGGAGTTGGCTAGGAACGATCGCGCGCGCCGCGGCGGAACGGCGGCTCCGAGCGAACTCCGAGGATCCGCCGACGTTGTCCGCAGGTTGCCCCGCTTGGGTGGGTCGACGACGGAGTCCTCGAGGAGAGAAGGCATCGTGCGCACTGTCCGGTCCGGCGCGGCGGCGCTGATCGTCGCTTCCGCAGCCGTCCTGCTGGTCGCGGCGTGCGGCGGCGACCGCTCCGACTCACCGGGCGGCGGTCGGAGCGGCACCGCGTTCACCGCGTACCGGGATTGTCTTGCCAAGAACGGCGTCACCATCGCCATGCCGTCGCGCGGTCCGCGCGCCGGGGCCTCCGGCGCGGGTTTTCCGCAGGGCGGGCGCCCGTCCGGCATGCCGCGGCCCAGCGGCAGCCGTTTCCCTGGTGGCGGCTTCCCGGGCGCCTTCCGCAAGCCCACCGATGTGGACGACGCGACCTGGCAGAGGGCCCAGGAGGCCTGTGCTTCCGTGCGCCCGTCCTTCGGCGCCGGCAGCCGCGGCGGCAACGGCCGGGACACCGCCTTCCGGAACTGCCTCCAGGACCACGGCGTCACCGCGACCGGCGGCGACCTCGACCCGAACGACGCGACGGTGAAGAAGGCCCTGGCCATCTGCCGGGTCCTCCGGCAGCCGCAGGCGAGCGCCGGCCCGACGGCGTAGCCGCGAAGCCCCGTGCCGTCGCCGCCGCGTCCCCCGTAGCAGCAGCGACGGCACGGCCACGTCGTGGTGGGTCAGGTGCAGGTGGCTCCGTTGAGCTTGAATCCGGTGGGCGCGGCGGCGTTGCCGGTGTGGGTGGCCTGATAGCCGATGGTGGCCGAGCCGCCCGCGGGCAGCGAGCCGTTGTAGCTGACGTTGGTGGCGGTCACCGCGCCACTGGCCGGGGAGTACGTGGCGTTCCAGCCGGAGACGATCGTCTGCCCGGAGGCCAGGGTGAAGGTCAGCGACCAGCCGTTGATCGCGGCGGCGCCGGTGTTGGTCACGGTGATGTTGTTGGTCAGCCCGGTGTTCCAGGCGTTGACCGCGTTGCTGACCCGGCAGGCGCCGCTGCCGCCGGGGCTGGTCGTCGGCGGCGTGGTGGGCGGGGTGGTGGGTGCGGTGGTCGGCGGCGTGGTGGGCGCGGTCGTCGGCGGCGTGGTGGGCGCGGTGGTGGGCGGCGTGGTGGGCTGGCTGCCGCCGGCGGCCGTGATGATCGCGTTGATGATGCCCTGCTGCGTCACCGTGGCCGAGCCGCGGTTGAACAGGCCGAAGCCGTACTGGCCGTTGTAGCCGTTGTCCCAGTAGGCGGTGGCGGCGCCGTACTTCTTGGCGGTGGTCACCAGGGCGCGCGCGAAGTTCGTCCGGTACGTGTTGCTGGCCGAGTCGAACGATGTCTTGTCGATGGCGCCGTACTCGCCGACGAACACCGGGTATCCGCGCGTGACGAAGGCGTCGTACATCTTCTTCAGCGTCGCGTCCATGTAGTCTTCCTGTCCCCAGGTCGACTTCTTCGCCGGGTTGGTCGCGGCCGATCCCCACTGGGTGATGTTGCCGTCCTCCTGGCCCGTGAAGTCCCACGGGTCGTAGTAGTGGACGGAGATCATGAGCCGCTTCTCGCTGCTGGGGATGGAGCTGGACCGGTACTGGTCGGTGGGCAGCACGAAGCCGTAGTTGCCCGCGGTGTACTCGATGTTGGTGTTCCAGCCCGGGACGAGCAGCCACCGCGAGGCGTTGGTGCCGCCGGTCTTGCGGACGGTGTCCACGAAGATCTGGTTGTAGGCGTTGATGTTCGCGTAGCACGGCGACGTCGGGTTGCCGTACTGCCCGTCGAACTCCTCGTTCATGGACTCGAAGATCAGGTGCTCGTTGTAGCTCTGGAACTTCGTCGCCACCTGCTGCCAGACCTTCTGGTACTTGTCCTTGATCGTGGTCTGGTCGGACGCGTCGCAGATCAGCCAGGAGCCGGCGACCGTCTTGTACCCGTCGCCATGCATGTTGATCAGCACGTACAGGCCCTGGTTGTAGGCGTAGTTGACGACCTCCGCGATACGGTTCAGCCAGGCCGCGTCGACCGTGTAGCTGGGGCCGGCTCCGACGTAGCCCAGGTACGAGACCGGGATGCGGATCGTCTTGAAGCCCGACGCCTTCACCCGGTTGATGAGGGCCTGCGTGACGACCGGGTTGCCCCACGCCGTCTCGCTGGGGATCCCGTTGGCGTTGGCCTCCAGCTGGTTCCCCAGGTTCCAGCCGGCGCCCATGTCGGCGACCAGCTGAGGAGCGGTCAGCTGGGCCGCGACGTCGGCCGAGGCGGGCCTGGTCACGCCGTACACGGCTGCGGCGAAGGCCAGGGCGGCGGCGAGGAATGCCAGCCCGGCCCTCCGTACTGTCGTACTCATGGATCTTCCTCTCGGACGGTCTCGAGCGCTGGAACCGGCGGTGTCTCCAGTCCGCGCCCGGCGAGGGATCTCGCCCCGGCGCGCCAGCACGGTCATCGAAGCGCTTCGATGGCCGTGCGGTCAAGAGGCGACGGATCCGGGATCCCGCCGCCGCGCCGTCAAGCCTGTGAGGGGTGCGCGGCCGGCCGACGGACGCGTCCACCGAGGCGACGGCGAAGTGGGCGGACCCGGCCGTCGCGACGCTCCCCCGGCATGAGCGTGCCGTGCTCTACTCCGGCCGCGCTCGGCCGGCAATCGATCCGGTCCGCCGGCCCCGCGACGCCTGGCGCCCGCGGCACCTTCACGTCGGTATCGCTGCGGCCTCGTTCCGGCAGCCGGCATCTGCGCCAGATCCGGAAGCCGCGGGCCGAGCTGTCGCGGTCGCCGTCTTACGCGGGCTCCGGACTACTCGACCCGGCCCTGCTCGTTGAGGCGCGCCCAGCGCCCCGCCATCTGGCGCCGCCGGCAGGCGACAAGATGCCCGGCCAGGATCGCCGGCGGGCCGCCGCGCACGCACGCGTCCGCCCCCGCGGTCAGCACCGCCGCCACGGTCTCGGCCGGGGCCGCCTCGTCGACCAGCGCCACCAGCTGAGTGCGCCCCGGCAGCAGCTGCCGCGCCACTGCGGTGTCCCGCACCGCCGGCCCCGTCAGCAGCACCATCTCGTCGGGGCTGACCTCGTCGAGGTCGTCGGCGTAGCGCACCGACCACCCGGACGGCAGATGCTGCCGGAGGCCGGTCACCCGCCCGCGCGGCCCCAGCACCGCGACGACCGGGCGTGGGCCGGCGCCCGCCGGGAGCATCGCCGGATTCAGCGGCAGGCCGGTCGCGGTGACGCTGAAGTCCTGGGCACCGTCGTTGCGGTTGAGCTGCACGAGCATGGCGCGTCCTCCCTGTGCTGAACGGTTCCCTTCACCTTTCGCCCGCACCCTTGGCCGCCCATGTACCCTGCCTGTGCGTTTCATGTATGCCGTCGATCCAGGCGGCGCCCAGGGCGCTCAGGGCGCTCAGGCGCTCTCCCGGCGCACCAGCCGGATCAGATCCGAGATCGGCACGGCGGGACCGGGCTTTCCGGAGATGGCGGCCACGACCGTCGCCGAGAGGTAGGACGCCATCGCGACCTGGTCGGTGGTCACGGTGGTCAGCGCGGGCGCGGCCAGCCGCGCCGGCGGGATGTCGTCGACGCCGATCACCGCGAGGTCGGCGGGCGCGGCAAGACCCAGTTTCCGTACGCCGGCCAGCACGGCCAGCGCGACCTCGTCGTTGTAGGCGCAGACGCCGGTGATGCCGGCCGCGTGCCATCGGCGTACGCAATCGGCTGCCTGATCGGGATCAAGCGCGACCGTCTCGACCGCCGGACCCGGCAGTCGCCGCTCTTGAAGCTCCTCGCGCACGCCGGCGAGCCGTGGCTCGGCGAAGATCAGCAGCCGGTCGTCGTCGGGGTAGGCGTAGCCGATCCGGCGGTGCCCGGTCGCCGCGAGATGGGCGGCCTGCCGGCGCCCCACCCGCTGCTGCGGCATCTCCAGCTCGCGCCGCCCGCGCTGCGGCCCCCGGCCGAAGAGCGCCACCACCAGCGCCACCCCGGCCGCGTGCATCGCCTCGATCTCGCCCTCGGAGAAGTCGGCGAACGCGATCACCGCGGCCGGGGTGATCGCCTTCCAGATCTCGGTGATCGGCCGGTCCTCGCGGTTGCCGGGGTGCGCCACCAGGGTGAGCCCCTGCCGCGCCAGCGCCGTGGAGAGGTTGCCGAGCATCCGGCCCACCTCGGGCCCGATCGGCCAGTCCGGCAGCAGGCACAGCACCACCTCGGAGCGGCCGGTGCGCAGCGTGCGGGCGGCGGCGCTCGGCGCGTAGCCCAGGCGGGCGGCGGCGTCGAGCACGCGCCCGCGGGTGTCGGCCGAGATGGTCTGCCCGGGTGTCTCGTTGAGGACGTAGCTGACCGTGGCCCGGGAGACGCCGGCCAGCCGCGCGACATCCGCGCTCGTGACGCGGCGGCGGTTGCGGTCGGTCATGGTGACAAGCTTACTTACACGTGTAACCATGATGCCATGACCACCGACCTCGCCTCCCTCGTCAAGTCGCTGGATCTGCCCGCCAAGGTGCGGCTGCTCACCGGCGCCTCCGCGTTCACGCTGCACCCCGCGCCCGAGATCGGCCTGGGCGAGCTGCGCTTCTCCGACGGCCCCACCGGCGTGCGCGGGCTGAAGTTCACCGCCGGCCGGGTCGTGTCATTGTTCCCCAACGCGACGCTGCTCGCCTCCACATGGGACGAGGGCGTCCTGCACGAGGTCGGTGTGCTGCTCGCCGAGGAGGCCATGGCCCAGCAGATCCACGTCGTGCTGGGCCCGACCATCAACCTGCACCGCAGCGCGCTGGGCGGCCGGCTCTTCGAGGCGTACTCCGAGGATCCGCTGCTCACCGGCAAGCTCGCCGCGGCCTATGTGCGCGGCCTGCAGGACAACGGGATCGCCGCCTGCCTCAAGCACCTGGTGGCCAACGAGTCCGAGACCGACCGCAACACGGTCGACAGCGTCGTCGACGAGGCCACGCTGCGCGAGCTCTACCTGCTGCCCTTCGAGATGGCGTCGGACGCCTGGTCCATCATGGCGGCCTACAACGACGTCAACGGCGTGCCCGCCACCGAGCAGCACCATGTCATCAACGAGATCGTGAAGGACGCGTGGGGATACTCCGGCCTGGTCATGTCCGACTGGTTCGCCACCAAGTCGGCCGCCCCCGCCGCCAACGGCGGCCTCGACCTGGTCATGCCCGGTCCGGCGGGTCCGTGGGGCGACGCCCTGGTCGCCGACGTCCGGGCCGGCCTGGTCGACGAATCGGTCATCGACGACCATCTGCAGAGGCTTCTGCTGCTGGCGCAGCGGGTGGGCGCGCTGGGCGCGGAGCGTTCCTGGCCGTCGCCGCTTCCGCTGCCCGATTCTCCGGTACGGCGTGAGCAGCTGACCCGCCTCGCCGCCACCGGCATGACCGTCCTGCGGAACACCGGCGACGTCCTGCCCCTGGACCGCACCCAGCGCGTCGCCCTGATCGGCCGGCACGCCGTCGAGACCATCGACATGGGCGGCGGCTCCGCCCAGGTCAACCCGCCGCACCAGGTCTCCGTCGCGACCGGCCTCACCGCCGCCCTCGGCGCCCAGGTCACCGTCGTCGACGGCGTCGACGTGCGCACCCGCCCGGTCCCGGCCCGCGACGGCTTCCTCACCGACCCGGCCACCGGCGCCGACGGCATCCGCGTGACCCTGCTC
This sequence comes from Paractinoplanes rhizophilus, assembly GCF_042664765.1. Lineage (NCBI taxonomy): Bacteria > Bacillati > Actinomycetota > Actinomycetes > Micromonosporales > Micromonosporaceae > Paractinoplanes > Paractinoplanes rhizophilus. The sequence goes on from NZ_JBHTBJ010000001.1 coordinate 240,905, forward strand.
GACGCGTCCGGCGAGGTGCTGGAGGACCGTTTCTGCCCGCAGGCCAAGACCATGGTGGGCATGGACGACGACTTCGACGGGACCGTCGCCTCCGCCCGCCTCTCCGGCCGCGTCAGCGTCTCCGGCTCGGTCGAGCTCGGCGTGATGGGTGTCGGCGATTGGACCGTCACCGAGCCCGCGCCCCTGTCCTACTCGCTGCGGGCCAGCGGCAACGGCTTCGGCGAGGAGGTCCTCACCCCGCCGCTGCGCACGGACCGCTTCGACGTCTCCGCCGGCGATATCTTCACCGCGACCGTCACCCTCACCACCCCCGTGGGCCTTTTCGGACTTATCGCTTTCCACACCCCGAGGTCGACGGTGGACGTCATCGACGATGCCGTGCGGGCCGCCGCCGGCGCCGATGTGGCGGTCGTCGTGGTCGGCCTGACCGAGGAGCAGGAGACCGAGTCGGTCGACAAGTCCACGCTCGGCCTGCCCGGCGCCCAGGACGCCCTGGTCGAGGCCGTGGCCGGCGCCGCGCGGCGCACGGTGGTCGTGGTCAACGCCGCCACGCCGGTGCTGATGCCCTGGCTGTCCCGGGTGGACGCGGTGCTGTGGGCCGGCCTGCCCGGCCAGGAGGGCGGCCACGCCGTCGCCGCCGCCCTGCTCGGCGACATCGAGCCGGCCGGCCGCCTGGTGACCACCTTCCCCGCCGCCGACGGGGCCGCCCCCGCCTGGTCGGTGACCCCTGTCGACGGCAAGCTCCCCTACACGGAGGGCACCTTCATCGGCTACCGCGGCCACTTCGCCGGCCGGGCGCCCGAGCCCGCGTTCTGGCTGGGCCACGGCCTCGGCTACGGCAAGTGGGAGTACTCCGACGTCCGCCTGGTCGCCGGCGGCGAGGCCCCCGCCGTGAGCGCCACGGTCACCAACGCCGGCGCCCGGACCAGCCGCGAGGTCGTGCAGGTCTACCTGCGCCCGGCCGAGAGCGACGAGCCCGTACGCCTCGTCGGCTGGACCTCGATGACGGTCGCGCCCGGGGAGTCGGCCCGGGTGACCGTCCGGACCGACGGCCGCCTGTGGCGCAAGTGGGACACCACGTCGGAGTCCTGGACCCGCCTGGCCGACGGCGAGCTCCTGGTGGCGCGGGGCCTGGGCGACATCCGCGCGGTCGTCTCCTGAGCCGGCGCCGGGACTCTAGCGGACCCCGAGATCGTAAGTCTTGGTGGATTGATCGCGGTAGGTGTCGACCATGCGCCGGCTGTACGTCCCGGTCGGTTGGCGCAGGTTGATGCTCATCACCCGGCGTTCGCAGCAGCATTCGCAGGTGATCCGCAGAATTGCCTGGCGACGGTAGTAAAGGGGCGCGATCTCGACCCGCCGGTGGACCACACCGTTGTCGAGATCGGCCTGGGAGAGGCTGACGCTCTCCTCGTCCGCCTGCTCGGTGCGGTTCAGTTGCCGGCTGTTGTCGCGTTCCTTCAGGGAATCGCTCAGGTGGGCGCTGACCTCCTTCACCACCGACCCGCTCAGGCCCAGTCGGGACTCCAGCTGGGCGATGCTCTCCTGCTCGAGGCTCACCTCGTTCTCGACGACCACCGTGTTCACCCGCCGGCGACTCGTTCCCGACTCGATCTCGGAGACGATGGTGTAGTCCTCCTCCAGGCACGCGGCCCGGGAATCCCCCGGCTCGATGCCGAGCAGCTCGACGACCTGGCCCGGCGACGAGAAGAGCGACCGGCGGCGCCGGACGTAGCGGCCGACGAACTTGGCGTTGCGCTCGTACTCGCGTTCGGCCTCCTCGAGGTACGTGATGCGCTGGTTCAGGATCTCCTGCGCCAGCTCCTCGGCGGTGCACCCGCGGTCGAGATAGGCCATCCCGAGGGCGTTCAGCTCGACCAGGTCCGCCTTGTCCGACTGCCCGCTGATGATGATCCCGCGGACCCGGTGATCGATCTTCCTGATCTCCGCGAAGACCTTGGTGCCGTCCATCGGCAGCGTCGGCTGCAGCCGCTGGTCGAGCACGGCGACCTTGACGCCGCCGCCCCTCACGACGGCCAGGGCGCGGTCCAGGCTGTCGGTCACCTCGTACTCCAGGTTGGTGCGGAGTCCGACCGTGCGCGCCAGGGCCTTCATCGGCTCCAGGTGATCGTCGACCAGCAGCACCTCGATCATATCTCTCCCCTCGTGTCGGGCAGGCGCACCACGACCAGCGCCCGGCCGTCCTGAAGAGCGATGTCGACCCGTCCGCCGCGATGCATGTCGGCCAGCCGTTCGGCGACCTTCAGCCCGAGCCCGGGACCGGGATGCTTCGTCGAGAAGCCCGGGGCCGGCAGCTCGGTGCCCGGCGGCACCGCATTCGCGCAGCGCAGTGTCGCGTACCCCGGCTCGGGCTGATACTCCACGGTGATCTCGCCCGCCGGCTCGCTCGCCTCGACCGCGTTCTCGATCAGGGGCATCAGCAGCGCGGCCAGGTAGGTGTTCTGGTAGTCGGCAACCAGCTCCGGGACACCGAGCAGGATCAGCTTCGTGCCGCGCTGATGCGCCGCCTCGGCGGCCGCGTGCAGCGTCCTGATCGTCTCGGGCAGCGGGGCGTCGCGAAGCCGCTCGGTACGCCGGGCCGCGTCGACCACCTGCCCGAAGACCGAGAGGAACACATCGCACGTCTCGACGAACCTGCCGATCTGGCCGCACTGGTCGCGAAGCGATTCGTCGTCGAGGTGGGTCAGCTCGATCGCTTCGGTCTCGTAGCGGATGGCATGCAGCGGCGTCCGCAGGGAGTGGGTCAGCTCCTGCACGATGTTGCTGTCGGTCAGCTCCGGCGCCGGCTCCGTTCCCGGCGCCTCGGTGGCGGTCACCGCCGCGATCTCCGGCGGCGCCGGCTGCAGCGCCCGGACGGCCTCGATCAGGGCGACCATCGTCTCCCGGTGCTGCTGGTCGCTCCGGCGCGCCGCGTCCGTCGCCTGCCGCAGGATCAGCTGCTGGCCGACCGCCTGCCGGTATTGCACGGCCACGACGACCGCGAGACCGGCAATCATCACCATGGTGACCGCAATCAAGGTCGCGTCCACGCGCAGCCCCCAGTAATCGTCCCGCCGAGCGCTTGCAGCTTACCGGCGAGGACGGGCCTCGATCGGTCTGCCGCTCCGTCCATGGTCGCCGCCGTCCGGCCGGCCGCGCTCAACCGAAAGTGAAGAGGCGGGAGACGGGCGGCAGCGGGATCGCACGCTCGCCGGACCGCCGGCACACGCCGACCCGGAAACGGGCGTCGTCGGGGGCGACGAAGGCCAGCTCGGTGAAGCCCTCGGCGAGGAACCGGGCCCGGACCTCGGCGCTCGGGTCCGCGTCGCCGTCGCCGCGGCCGCGGGTCCAGATCACGGTGGCGCCCGGGTTGGTCAGTGCCGGCAGCGCCGCGACCGTGCGGCGCATGTCGGCCGGCGGGATGTTGCCGAAGACGCCGCAGGCCAGGAGCACGTCGACCGGCTCCACATCGGCGTAGGTCGCAATCGCGCCGGCGTCGGCGGTGCGGACCTCGACGAGCGGGAGGTCCAGCTCGGCCGCGGTCTCGCGGGCGCGGTGGGCCAGCCCGGGGTCGAGCTCGATCAGCAGGGCGCGCACCGAACGGCCGCCGGGCTGCGACGCGAGCAGCGGCAACACGTCGCGGCCGTCACCCGCGCAGATGCTGAGCAGGCTCGCGGGCCCTTCGGCCAGGGCGTCGCGCAGATGCTCGCGCACCACCTCGAGGCGGCGGCTCAGCGAGGAGCCCGGGGCGTCGTAGTCGTCGTGCCATCGGACCCAGTCCCGCGTCATCTGCCCAGTCAACCGGATCTCACGCGTCGGTGGTGTCCGCCAGGCGCGCCGCGGCGCGGAGCTCGGCGTGCACGCCGGCCGCGCACGGGTCCGGCTCGGACACCGGTTGCTCGCGCTCCCACGCCCGGGTGGCCGCGAGCAGGCCGGTCGCGCGCGATGCCGGAGGATGTCGCCGGATCCGGCGGCGGTATGGCCGTTTTCGCAGGCCCACGGCGTCGCCTCCCCGAGCTCGCCCCGCTGATGATCATGCGAAGCTAACTCGCGGGCCGCGTCCCGCAGGTCCGCCGTCCCGTCGCTCCCCGATGGCCGATGGTCGAGGAGTGGATCATCTGTTGGTGCAGCTAGGACTGTGGTCTTTGCTCGCGGGCGTGTGCGGCGCGCATCAGCGGCAGCACGTTCAGCGGCGTCAGATACGGCTGGAGCCGCCGCACGTACGCCGCCTGCGCCAGCACCGTCGCGCGCAGCTCGGTCACGGTCCGCGCGCCACAGCGGACGTTGCCCGGCGCGCCCAGCGCCGCCCCGACCACCAGGGCCGGGAGGTCGGCGGTCAGCCGGACCTCGCCGAGGTCCTTGGCCACACTGGTCGTCACCGACCGCGCGGCGGGATCGAGGACGATCTGGTAGCTGAGACCGTCGCCGGAATAGCTGACCAGGGAACCGCCGCCGGCCGGCCGGGACAGGCCGTACTCGGCGACCAGGAAGTGGAAGGCCCGCTCCACCTCGGTCTCGAACGACTTCCTTACCGACACGCCGACCCCCCATCTCGATCCCGACGGAAGCTCCGGACACCGCACGGCGACCGGAATAGATCGACAAAAGCAGATGCGCTTCCGGTACGCAACGGGGTGCGCGCAACGATCTTGATGTGGTGGAGCGCACCGCCCGCATCGCGGCGTGCGGGACGCGGTGGCGGGGTACAAAGAGAGCATGGGTGAGATCGTTCTGATCCGGCACGGGCAGACGGAGTGGAGCGCCGCGGGCCGCCACACCTCGTACACGGATCTGGACCTGACCCCCGAGGGCGAGCGGCAGGCGCGGGCCGCCGGGGAGCGCCTGTCCGGCCGTACGTTCGCCGCGGTGTTCTCCAGCCCGTGCAAGCGGGCCCTGCGCACCGCCGAGCTGGCCGGCCTCACGGTCACCGAGATCACCGAGGACCTGGCGGAGTGGAACTACGGCGAGTACGAGGGCGTCACCTCGGCCACGATCCACGAGTCCGACCCGGGCTGGTCGCTGTGGACCGACGGCGCGCCGGGCGGCGAGACGCCCGAGCAGATCACCGTGCGCATCGACCGGGTGCTGGCCCGCGCCCGCGAGCTCACCGGCAGCGGCGACATCGCGCTGATCGCGCACGGACACTCGCTGCGGGTCGCCGGCGCGCGCTGGATCGGCCTGCCCGCGAGCGGCGGCGGAAAGCTTGTGCTCGGCACCGCGACACTTTCCGTGCTGGGTTTCGAGCACGGTGAGCAGGCCATCGGCGTTTGGAACTGCTGAGGCAGCGGCATCATGATCTCCCTATGACGAGAAGCGCGCGCTGGCTGGCCCTGCTGGTGGCCGGCGCGTTCTTCATGGAGATCCTCGACGCCACCGTCATCGCCCCCGCCGCCCCGCACATCGCCGAGGACCTGGGCGTCGCGCCCGTCACGATCAACGTCGCGATCACCGCGTACGTCTTGACGCTGGCCGTCCTGATCCCGATCAGCGGGTGGCTCACCGACAAGTTCGGCGCCCGCCGCGTCTTCTCGGCGGCGGTCGCCGTCTTCACCCTGGCCTCCGCCGGCTGCGCCGCCGCCACGTCCTTGCCGATGCTGGTGGCGACCCGGGTCCTGCAGGGTGTGGGTGGCGCCATGATGGTCCCGGTGGGCCGCCTGGTGGTGATCCGCACGACCGAGAAGACCGATCTCGTACGGGCGGTCGCATACCTGACCTGGCCCGCGCTGGCGGCGCCGCTGATCGCCCCGGCGCTGGGCGGGGTGCTCAGCACGTACGCGTCATGGCGCTGGATCTTCCTGGTCAACGTGCCGCTCGGCGTGATCGCGCTGCTGCCGGCCCGGCGCCTGGTGCCCGACGTGCGCGCGGACGACCCGGGCCGGCTGGATCTGCGCGGTTTCCTGCTGGCAGCCTGCGGGATCGCCGCCCTGGTCTTCGGCCTGGAGGGCGTGGCGTCCTCGCACCCGCGCTGGAGCCTGGCAACGAGCGCGCTGGTGGTGGCGGCCGCCGCCCTGACCCTCACGGTCGTCCACCTGCGACGCGTCCCGGCCCCGCTGGTCGACCTGCGCATCCTGGCCGTGCGCACCTACCGGGTGACGGCGCTGGGCGGCTCGGTGTTCCGCGCCGTGATCACCGCGATCCCGTTCCTGCTGCCGCTGTTCTTCCAGCTGGGCTTCGGCTGGACCGCCGCGCACGCCGGCCTCGTGGTGATCGCGCTGTTCGCCGGCAACGTGGGTATCAAGCCGGCCACCACCCCGCTGATGCGTCGCTTCGGCATGCGGCCGGTGATGCTGGGCTCGGTGCTCGCCTCGGCGGTCTGCCTGGTCGCCATGGCGTTCCTGACGCCGGCGACGCCCTTGGTGTTGCTGCTGGGTTTGCTGATGGTGAGCGGAATCTTTCGCTCGATCGGCTTCACCACCTACAACACCGTGGCGTTCGCCGATGTCCCCGGCCCTCGGATGACCAGCGCCAACACTCTGATGTCCACGCTGCAGGAGCTGGGCGGCGGGCTGGGCGTGGCGGCCGGCGCGCTGCTGGTGCGGCTGGGCGCCGGCGTGGGTACCGACGGCGAGGGCGCCTACCGGTTCGCCTTCGTGCTGCTCGCGGTGCTGCTGCTGATCCCGGCCGTGGAGGCGTTCACGCTGCCCCGGACGGCCGGCAACGTCGTGGCGGGCAGGCCCGGATGACGCGGCCGGCAGAGCGGGATGATGTGGCGGCCGGGACCGGATGGCATGGCGGGGAGGACCGATGATTTCGCTGACGACGGCGGTATTTTCCCGCGCGGAAACCGACGAACTTGACGAAATTTGCCGCTCCCAGCCCGCCTACTGGCGGCTCAGCGGCGACGCGGACCCCGAGACGATGACCCGGGACTCGGTCGAGGCGATGCTCCGCGCGGACGCCGCGGCGGACGGCTGCGAGACCCTGGTGGCGCGCGACGGCACCGGCCGGGTGGTGGGCTTCGTGCAGTTGCTGCTGCGGCATCCGGTGAGCGGCCGTCCGTGGATCGGGCTGCTGATGGTCGACGGCCGGCTCGGGCGCCGCGGATACGGCCGCGACATTGTCGCCGCGGTCGAGGAAAGATTCCGCAGCGGCGGGGCGGCCGCGGTGGAGCTGGGCGTGCTGGTCGCCAACGAGGCCGCGCGCTCGTTCTGGGAGCGCCTCGGCTACCGGGCGATCGATGTGCGCCCGGACCGGGACAAGGGCCGCCCCACCGCGGTGCTGGAGAAGCCCTTGTGAACCCGTACGTCAGAGCGGTTTGAGAAGGTCCTCGAAGTTGATGTTGAGGGCGAACGGGTCGGCCACCGAGACCGGGTCCCGCCGCTCCAGCTCGCGCGCCAGCTCGGCGCTCGCCTGCTCGATGCGCTCGCGCAACATGCCCTCGGCCGAGCCGGAGCCCCAGTCGTCGGTGGCCGCGAAGACCGCCGTGGGGATGACCACCGCGCGCAGGTAGGCGAACAGCGGCCGGAGCGCGTGCTCCAGGGCCAGCGAGTGCCGCGCGGTGCCCGCCGTGGCGGCGATGATCACCGGCTTGTCGGCGAGGGCGTCCTTGTCGATCACGTCGATGAACGACTTGAACAGCCCGCTGTAGCTGGCCGCGAAGATCGGCGTCACCGCGATCAGCGCGTCCGCGGCCTCGACCGCGTCGATGGCCTCCTTGAGCGCCGGCGGCGGAAACCCGGTGAGCAAGTTGTTGGCGATGTCGTGCGCCAGATCGCGCAACTCGACGACCTTGACGTCGAGGGCGATGTCCGTCGCCGCGGCGGCGGTGACCGCCGCCGCGGAGATCTGGTCCGCGAGCAGCCGGGTGGACGACGGCTGGCTCAGGCCGGCCGAGACGACCACAAGATTTCGCTGGTTCATGCGGAAACCTTTCCGTTCTCCGCGTTCTTCGCGGCCAGCAGGGACTGGTGGGTGGGCGCGTCCGGGACGTGCGCCGGCTTCAGCGCCGCGAACTCCTTGCGCAGCACCGGCACGACCTCGCCGCCGAGCAGGTCGAGCTGCTCGAGGACGGTCTTGAGCGGCAGGCCGGCGTGGTCCATCAGGAACAGCTGGCGCTGGTAGTCGCCGACGTAGTCGCGGAAACCCAGCGTCCGGTCGATGACCTGCTGCGGGCTGCCGACGGTCAGCGGCGTCTCGCGGGTGAAGTCCTCCAGCGACGGGCCGTGGCCGTAGACCGGCGCGTTGTCGAAGTACGGCCGGAACTCGTTCACCGCGTCCTGCGAGTTCTTGCGCATGAACACCTGGCCGCCGAGGCCGACGATGGCCTGGTCGGCGTCGCCGTGGCCGTAGTGCGCGAACCGCTCGCGGTAGAGCGCGATCATCCGCTGGGTGTGCGACGCCGGCCAGAAGATGTGGTTGGCGAAGAAGCCGTCGCCGTAGTAGGCGGCCTGCTCGGCGATCTCGGGGCTGCGGATCGAGCCGTGCCAGACGAACGGCGGGATGCCGTCGAGCGGGCGCGGCGTCGACGTGAAGCTCTGCAACGGGGTGCGGAACTTTCCCTGCCAGTCCACGACATGCTCGCGCCACAACTTGTGCAGCAGCGCGTAGTTCTCGATCGCCAGCGGGATGCCCGCGCGGATGTCCTTGCCGAACCACGGGTAGACCGGCCCGGTGTTGCCCCGGCCCATCATCAGGTCGACGCGGCCGCCGCTCAGGTGCTGCAGCATCGCGTAGTCCTCGGCGATCTTCACCGGGTCGTTGGTGGTGATCAGCGTGGTCGCGGTGCTGAGCAGCAACTTGTCGGTCTGCGCCGCGATGTACGCGAGGGTGGTGGTCGGCGAGGAGGAGAAGAACGGCTCGTTGTGGTGCTCGCCGAGCGCGAAGACGTCGAGGCCGACCTCCTGCGCGTGCTTGGCGATCGTGACGATGTTCTTGATGCGCTCGCCCTCGGACGGGGTCTGCCCGGTCGTCGGGTCGGTGGTGATGTCGCTGACGCTGAAGATCCCGAACTGCATGACCCGCTCCTGAGCTGCTTGGCGTTGTCCCTACGGCCGCCTCAACGCCGCCGGCCACGGAAGTATTTCAAATCTAAAAGATCCGCGCTGCGGCGCGGGTCACACCATTGTCCGGACATCCCCTGAACAGGCTGATCCTTTGCCGCCAGGGGTATCAATGAGGGAATTCCCCGTGTGGTGGAGTGCGAACGGGGGGACGATGTCTTAGTGTGCAACGTCGTTCCCCGGGGATGACCGGTTGCGCCATGACTAGGGTAAGCTCTGGGCTGCAACGGCCTGGCCGCTCCGCCAGCCTCGACCTAGTCGTGTACCGCCCTGAGTGCTGGAGGAGTCCCTGTGGGCGACAGCGTTTTACGTGCCGCGCTGGCGACCGGCCCCGCCAACGACGATGCGCCCTGGGATCGGTTCGATTCCGATGAGTACTTCTGGCACAACTACAAGCACCTGCGCCACGACGACGCCCGCATCATCGACATCGTCGCCGACTTCTTCGAGCACTGCTTCGACCGCGCCCAGCCCCGCGCGCTCGCCAACGCCATCGACGTCGGCTCCGGCACCAATCTCTACCCCGCCCTCACCATGCTGCCGTTCGCGGCGCGGGTGACGCTGTTCGAGCGCTCGCACACCAACCGGCAATGGCTGATCGACGCGCTGGTGAAACCGCAGAGCAGCTGGCGCGACGAGTTCTGGCCCGCCATCTCGGACGGCCGCCCGGCGTACCAGCGGATCAAGGACCCGATGGACGTGCTGGCCGGGCTGGCCTGGGTGACCAAGGGCAACGTCTTCGCCCTCAGGTCCGGGCAGTCCGGGGCGTACGACCTCGGCACGATGTTCTTCGTGGCCGAGTCGATCACCACCCGCGACGACGAGTTCGAGCGCGCCACGCTGAACTTCATCGACTCGCTGAAACCGGGCTCGCCGTTCGCCGCCGCCTTCATGTGCCGATCCGAAGGCTATTACGTCGGCTCGACGTTCTTCCCCGCGTATTCGATCGATGACACGGACGTGAAGTCGTGCCTTGAATCCGTCGCCCGGATAAGCCAGATTGAGAGGGTCGACAGCGACGACCTCCGCGACGGGTACAGCGGGATGATCGTCGCGACGGGATGGAAGAGGTAGCACACCCACGGACGGGTAAGGTGACGGCACACCTATGCAGACCCAACCGCGTCAACAGCTGCTCGACATCTGGCAGGCAACAGCCCGGGTCTCCTATCGCGACGGTGAGTGGATCCGCGACGGCCGCAACGGGGGCAACTCGATCAGCGACGCGGAGCAATTGCTCTGCATCATGGCGCCGGCCACCCAGATCCCGCTGTTCCGGCTCGACCGTCCCGACGCGGTCGCCGGCGACGTCCTGGACAAGCTGCGGGTCCTGGGCGACAACAGGCAGATTCCGGTACGGCTGATCCACGCGCTCACCGCCTACATCGACCGCTACACCGCCCCCGACGGGACGCCGATCTTCTCCGGCAGCGGCTATTTCCGCTCCGACGTGCCGGACGAGGAGATCAAACAGGCTCAGCTCGAGCTGGACGTGGTGGACTCGTTCTCGATCTCGGTGACGCTGATGCTGGCGATCACCGGTTTCGTCAAGATCTTCCGGCAGGAGCTGGCCCGCCCCGCGCTGATCGAGCTGGTCGATCAGCTGCAGGAAAAGGCGAGCCGGCGGTTGTCGGCGGCGATGACCGGGCTGCTGCGCAGCTTCGCGGTCAACGTGTTCGCGGCCGACTCCCTCTTCGGCCACGAGCTGATCCGCACGGTCAACCAGCGCCGGCGCCCGGTCCAGCAGGTGGTCGACGAGCTCCGCGAGGCGTTGCGCGAGATCAACGCCCGGCTCCGCGACGACGTCACCATCGGTTCCGGCGCCGCCGAGGGCTCCGAGCTCGACAACCCGAACCGGCTGTTCGAGTGCGGCTGGTCCTGGGGCGTGGTGCGGGAGGCGCCCGAGATCGAGACCCAGGCCCGGATCGGCGCGCAGAAACCGGGCGTGGCGCAGAACGCGCCCTACCTCTACTTCACCACGGTCGCCCTGGACGCGATCCAGGAGCTCACCTCCCCGCGGACCCGGCTGCTCGGCCTGCTCGACCCCGAGCAGCTGCGGCTCACCCAGTCGCTGCAGTTGCGTTACGAGCTCACCCAATCGTACTGGGCGACGGTCGCGACCTTCGGCGGCGGCAAGTGGCCCCTCGAGGACATGCCGTGGCGCACCACCGACGGCATCGAGGCCGACTACTTCACCCTGCTGGTCGGCGGCATGGTGGTGCAGAACATGCAGGCGGCGGGCGCCTCGGACACCGACCGCCGGCGGGTGGCCAACGTGATGGAGGACCTCGCCGCGCGCAGCCGCATCACCCGCCGCTCGACCGAGCCGGAGACCGCGACCGCGGTGCACTACCCGGGCATGCAGTTCCCACTGGAGGGCAGCGAGGACGTGGGCGGCCCGACCCTGGCGTGGACGGTCGCCGACATCTCGCCGACGCTGTACCGGCGCACGATCAACCTGGCCCAGATGCTCACCGACGGCCCGGCCCGCAGCCGGATGATCGGGCTGTCCGACGACATCTGGAAGCACCTGTCCTCCCGCATCATCACCGAGGGCGAGGACCGGGGGCTGTGGGACCGGCCGGCCGGCGCCTTCCCCTACCTCGCCAAGGACGACGACGGCCCGGGCAAGGTGTCCTGGTACTACACCAAGCGGGTGGTCGACTGCCTGGTCGCGGCGGCCCGGTTGATCCAGGAGCCGTCGCCGCCGAGCGACCTGCTCGGCCGGGTCGCCGACGACCTGCTCAACGAGGCGGAGTACCTGTACGACCGGGAGCTGCTCAACGGCACCACCACCCGCGGCATGGGGCTGAAGGTCGAGCTGGACCAGATCGGGCTGGAGCTGCGCCGCGCCCGGGCGGTGCGGCCGCGGCGCCCGGGCGTGGCGGTCGCGCTCGGCCAGGAGGTGCTGGGCCGGCTCGACCGGCTGTCGGCGGCCCGCGGGGCGGACAGCGGGCCGGCCTGATGCTGATCTTCGCGACCTCCGACAAGGGCGGCACCGGCCGCTCGGTGACCAGCTGTAACCTGGCCTACCGGCACGCCCTGCAGGGTAAGAACGCGTGCTACCTCGACTTCGACTTCGGCTCGCCCACCGCCGGGGCGATCTTCGACCTGCCGGACGCGCCGGCCGGGGTGGCCGGCGGCGGCCTGCACAGCTACCTGATCGACGGCGAGACCGAGCCCAAGGAGATCAACGTCTGGGCGGCGTCGCAGCGCGAGGCGCTGCGGGCCCGGCCGGCCGGCGCGGGCGAGCTGATCCTGCTGCCCGGCGACCGGGGCCGCGGCGAGTTCAGCTCGGGTCCGGGGATCGTGGAGCGCTGCACCGAGCTGCTGCTGCGCCTGTCCGAGGAGTACGACCTGGTGCTGGTCGACCTGAGCGCCGGCCGCTCGTACGCCACCGAGATCGTCCTCGAGGCCACCGCCGCGGCCGCGATCCCGGCCCGGTGGATCGTCTTCCATCGGTGGACGCGGCAGCACATCATCGCCGCGGGCAACCTGGTGCTGGGCCCGCAGGGCATCCTCGACACCGGCGAGCAGAAGGGGCACCGCCGGGCCGACCTGGTGGAGAACATCCGCTTCGTCCGTACCGCGGTGCTCGACCCGTCCGCGCCCGAGCAGGCCGGCCTGCGCCCCGAGCAGCTCGCCTGGCTCGATGTGTGCAACCGGCGGCTGCAGGAGCTGGCCAGCCGCAGCGGCGTCGGCCAGGCCAAGCTGCTCGGCGAGGTGCCGCTCGACCCGGTGCTGCAGTGGCAGGAGCAACTGCTGTCCAACGACGACGTCTGGCTCTACCGCACGGCCAACGAGCGCACCGTCAACGCGCTCGAGGAGCTGGCCAAGAAGATCGTCGACGAGAGCGCGTGGGAGGGGCTGTGACCACCGCGGACGACGTGTTCACCGAGGTGAGCGCCGTCCCCGCGGCCCGGTCGGTGGCCCTGTCGCACCTGTCGCTCGAGCTCGGCCACCTCTACATGGACGACTACGAGCAGGGCGGGCAGCGCCTGCGCGAGCACTTCCGGCGGGTCGCGCCGTGGGCTCGCGCGGCCGCCGGGCAGGTCGCCGTGGCCCGCCCCCGGATCAGCACCTGCTTCCTGATCGACGACTACTTCACCAGGTTCTCCTCGCCGCGCGAGGTGGTGCCGGCGCTGGTGGCGGCGGCCCGCGCCGCCGACCTGGAGATCGACTACGTGGCCCGGGAGTCCGGGTGCGCCCGGGTCGGCGATCTCGACCTGGCGGCGGTGGTGCAGGCGCACATCGTGGACGAGCCGCCCGAGGGCACCACCGGCGGCCGGCCGCCGGTCAGCGTGTCGGGCTGGCTGACCAACGGCGAGCGCTCGCCGTCGGCGGCGGCCGCGGCGATGTCCGCGCCCCGGCCGTGGGCGCCGCCACGGGAGAGCGCGATCCGCAACCACTCGATCTTCGTGGACGTCGAGCTGTGGAGCGTCGAGAACGGCGAGCGGAAGTGGTCGTGCCCGTTCCTGGCGGCGGTCTGGCAGTTGCAGCGGCTGGGGCTGCTGCGCCACCTCGGCGAGCCGGTCGCCGAGCCGGTGCCGGGCCGGCCCGAGGAGCTGCCCGCGGCGTGGGACGAGATGCCCGCGGTCTTACGGCTCAACCCGAAGGCCGCGCCGTTCCGCGCATACCGCACGTTCAACGTGCTGGACCGCCGGTTCCTGGCGATCGAGCACGCGGTGCGCACGATCCTGAGCCAGGTGGGCGTGGATCCGCTGGTCGCCGGGCAGGTGCTCGAACGGGCCGGCGCCGAGGGCGTGGCGCTGCCGGACGAGACGGTCGAGCGGATCGACTACCTGTTCGTCTGAGCGGGGCGCAGCTCGCGGGAGACGTCCCACAGCTCCCGGAACAGCTGCGAGCACTCCTTGACCCGGGAATCGGTGAGCACCAGCCGGGTCTCGGCCACCTGGGCCTTGCTCGGATCGGTGGTGGTGGGCGTGGTCTCGTACGCAAGAATGTCGTCGAACAGGATCAAATCACGCACCTGGACCTGCAGCGGGGTGGGCACCGCCAGGCGGTCGAGCAGGCGCACCTCGATCAGCATCTCCCGCTGCTCCTCGTAGGCGCGGCGCAGTTCGGGATCGTGCTCCATGTCCGGCGACTCCAGCACGAAGATCCGGCGCACCCGCCGGCCGTCGCGGGCCGCTCGCCGCTGGGCGTCGAGGTAGCGCTGGCCGATCTCGCTGTGCCACAGATCGTGGTCGACCGCGGCCAGGCTGATCGCGTCGACGCTGGTGGTGGCCGTGCGGGTGAGGCCGAGCAGCCAGTCGCGGTCCTCGCCGTAGTAGGTGACCGTGCCGCCCTCGGCGAGCTGCTTGAGGAAGTCCGACATCTCCTTGATCTTGGCCTGGACGAACTTGTAGACGATCGGCGGCGAGTCGGGCGAGATGCTGGTCGAGTTGCGCACCAGCTGGGTGACCAGGTCGGTCTGCAGCGCCGACGCCTCGATCAGGCCGAACAGCGCGGTCGCCTCGCTGATCTCCGAGAACGCGTCCCCGACCAGCTTCTTCATGTCGGCCATGCCCTCCCGCTCGATCTCCTCGACGCCGGCCAGCCGCTTTTCGAAGTCGACCAGGAAGCGGACCATCAGCGCGATCCCGCCGATCAGGATGGACAGGATGATGCAGATCGCCTGCGGCTGATCCAGGCCGTTGGTGACCAGGAAGGTGATGCCGCCGCTGGCCACGGTGAGCAGCGCCGTCTTGATGACCCCGCTGGTGCCGTTCCCGGTCGCCGCCACGGCTGTCTCGGCGCTCACGGGCGGTTCGCCGCGGACAGGGACTCGGCCAGCATCACCGCGAACTGGTCGCGGACGCGGGTGGCCAGCGTGGTCCACTGCCGGCTGAAGCCGGGCCGTCGCTCGAGGACGGCCCACATCGTCTCGGTGAGCTCGTCGGCGCGGGCGGCCGGCATCCATAGGTGCAGCAGCCGGTCGATCGCGGGGCCGAGCCGCCGCAGCGTGTCGCCGCGGGGCAGCCGGCCGATCGCCGACTTGCGCACGCTCTCGATGAGCGTGGAGAGCAGCCAGTCGTGCAGCGCGACGTCCTCGCAGGCGGCGGCGATCCGCCCGGCGTCCAGCCGGCCCGCACCGCCGGCATGCGGCCGGTGGGCGTCTTCGGCATCCGGCCGGGCCGCGTTTTCCCCATCCACACCGCCGAGGTTTCCGCGGCCGGGCCGGCCGACCGTGAAGGTCAGCAGGCGCAGGCGGCGGTCGTGAACCTCGAAGTGGACGCCGGACAGCGGAGTCTCGTCGTCGCCGACGCGGGCCACCCATCTCAGGCGGGAGCGGGCCGCGCGAAAGGAGTCGTCGGGGCCGCCGCGCGCGGCGCTCTGCACCTCGTTGGTGGCGCGCTGGGCCACCGCGCCCAGGTCGAGGACGGCCGGCACGCGCTCGGGGTGGGCCAATTCCCGGGCCAGCGCGTCCCAGCGCGGCCTGCCGATCGCCTCGATGTGGCCGGGCCGCGCCAGATAGTGCGACCACGGGCGGCGGGCGGTGTGACCGGAAGGCACGATCATCGCGTACGCGGAACCCTGCACCACCTCGTTGTCGGTGATCGCGGCCCGCTGCAACGCCGTGCCGATGCCGCGGGCGTGGCCGGCGGCCAGCGCGCAGTCGACGCCCACCGGGCGCTCGGGCGAGCGCACATAGGACCGTGGCCGGGTGGCCACCAGAACCCGCTCGCCCGCGACCAACTCGACCAGTCTCCGTCCGTCGTCGCTGGACGACGGGTCGCGTCCGCGTAGCAGTCCGGTGTCCACCTCACCCACGACGAGCACGTAGGCCCCCCATTCGTTGGCGGCGCGGGAACCCTGGGCGCCGAGCGAAAGCAGCGCGAGTCGCCGATGACCGTACTGCGCGCCCCAGCTGTGTCCACACACATCGTGCGTCCCCGCCCGCATGACGCCAGCCTGTCGATTGCACCCCAAAGACCCGAGGATTGCAACCGTCCGTGATCGATCCGGAGCGGTCGGTGTACATAGCATCAACGGCGGAGTGATTCAAGGCTTGGACGCCGTATCCGCATCGTCCGCACATTCATGTTCCTCACGTGGCGTTGTCCCGCGACGGAGCATCGATCACCGTTAGCGTCGAAAGATGGACCGACCCGATGTGCTCGTCGTCGGCGCCGGTGTCTCCGGGCTGACCACGAGCGTGCGACTGGCCGAGCAGGGCCTGCGCGTCCGGCTCGTCGCCGAGGCAGCGCCCCGCGACACGAATTCGGCCGCCGCCGGCGCGATCTGGGACCCGATCTACGCCGAGCACGCGCGCGTCCCCGAGTGGGCCGCCGCCAGCTACGCCGTCTTCTCGCGGATGGCCGCCGAAAGCTTCCCCGGCGTCCGCGTCGTCGACGGCATCGAGGCATCCCGCAGCCCGATCACGTCGCCCGGGTGGGCCCGCGGCCTGCCCGGCTTTCGCGAATGTGTCCGGGCCGAGCTGCCGAAAGGTTTCGTGCACGGCTGGCACTACACGGCGCCGATCATCGACATGCCGCCGTACCTGGCCGCGCTCGAGGCGATGGTCCGGGCGTCCGGCGCCGAGCTGCGGTTCGGCGCCCGGCTGACGTCGCTGGCCGAAGGTTTCGCGCAGGCGCCGATCGTCGTCAACTGCAGCGGCTCGGGCGCCCGCGAGCTGGTGCCCGACCCGACCGTCAAGCCGATCCGCGGGCAGCTGGTGGTGATCCGCAACCCCGGGCACCGCGAGTTCTTCGCCGAGCACACCGAGGAGCTCGGCGAGATGATCTACCTGCTCCCACAGGGCGACATCCTGCTGCTCGGCGGCAGCGCCGAGGAGGGCGTCGCCGATCCCGAGCCGGACCCGCTGGTGGCCGACGCGATCCTGAAGCGGTGCGGCGACATCTTCCCCGAGATCCGCGACGCCGAGGTGCTGGGCCACCGCGGCGGGATCCGCCCGGCCCGCCCGGTCATCCGCCTCGAGCAGGAAAGCTCCGGTGGGCGGCACATCGTGCACAACTACGGGCACAGCGGCGCCGGCGTCAGCCTCTCCTGGGGTTGCGCCGACGACGTCACCGCCGTCGTGTGCGGCCTGCTCGGCCGCTGACCTCGCATCCGGCTGACCTCTTGTCCGGCATCGGCTTGTCCGGCATCGGCTTGTCCGGCCTCGGCTTGTCCGTCCCTCGGCTTGTCCGTCCCTCGGCTTGTCCGGCCTCGGCTTATCCGGCCTCGGCTTGTCCGGCATCGCGGCCGAGGATCGGTTTCCGGTGGCCGAGCGGGCGGAAACGCCTGCGCATCGCGTCGCGTCGGGCCGTTTCGGTGGCCGCGTACGCCGGGTGCGCGCCTACCGTTTCTTCCGGGCTCGCCGGGCCTGGCGCACCGTCATGCCCGGGTGGGCCGACAGCAGCCGGCTCAGCTCCGATTTTCGCAGGTGGGCGGCCTTGCGGGCGAGAAACTTTCGTTCCGGAAGCTCGGCGACGGTGTCCATCACGGAGTAGCGCTCGGTCAGCCGGGTGCGGCCCGCCGCCTCGGCGCCCGGCGCGAGGGGCCGGCGGTACTCGGCCTTGAGCGCCGCGAGCTGGCGGACCGCGTCCTGGTGGCGGCGCGCCTTGCCGCGCCGGCCAGCAGTCGGATCGCGCCTGTGCGGCCGAGGTATGTCGCCGCGGCGGCCGCCCATCGGCTCATCGGTCCGCTCTCGCCGGGCCTTCGTTCATCGGGAAGAGGATCGGGCTGAGCAGGTGCGGCGCGCGCTCGCCGGTGGGCTCGTTGGCCAGCACCGGGAGGATCGCCTCGCGCAGGCCGGCGATGAGTTTCGCGCGCTCGGCCGGGGTCAGCCAGATCGCGTGCTGACGGTAGCCGACCAGGTCGGACGCCGGGTCCGGGGCCCCGTCCAGGTAGGAGCCGAACTCGGCGAGCAGCACGGCCATCGCGGTGGCGAACGCCCGGCGATGGTCCTCGGTGGTCGCGGAGGCCGCCTTTTTCGCGTCGATGACGGCCCGGTCGCGGCGCAGCCGGTAGCTGCGTTCCACGAAACCACGCACCCGTTGCTCCTGCGCGACCTCGATGATGCCGGCCTCGGCGAGCAGGGCCACATGCCGATAGACGGTCGCCTGCGAGACGTCGGGCAGGCGGGCGCACAGGCCGGCCGTGGTCACCGTGCGGCCGGAGAGGGCGTGCACGATGCGCAGCCGTACCGGATGAAGGAGGAGCTCGACCGGGTCCATTCCCCAATGTTCGCACGGCTGCTAATGTTCGCAGACATGAGAACAATGGTCGGCGGGGTGGCCACCTACCAGTTCGGATCCGGCGGAGCGAGCGTGCTCTACCTCCCCGGGGCCGGCCTGGTCGGACTCGATTTCCTGAATCTGACGAAACTGAGCGGGGCAACGCACCTGCTCTACGACCGCGGTGGCACCGGCTGGAGCGCGCCCGTTCCCCTGCCCCGCAGCGCTCTGGACGTGGCAACCGAGCTGCGCCGGGTCGCCGGGGACGGGAAGCATTTCCTGGTCGGGCACTCGATGGGCGCGGTGTATGCGCGGCGTTTCGCGCAACTTTTCCCCGCGTCGGTGGCCGGGATGCTGCTCCTCGACCCCGGTCACGAGGATCTCTTCGCGCACCTGCCGGCCGAGGCCGCCGCGCTCAACCAGCGGATGAAGCCCGACCCGGCACGGCTGCCCGACCTGACGGCCGAGCAGCGCGCCGCCGCTCGCGACGCGTGGGCCAAAATCCTGAATTCCTGGCCCGCAGCCGTACGCGATGAGCTCGCCGGGCACCACGTGGAGCATTGGCGCACCGGCCTGCTCGAGGCGGCGAACCTCGAGAGCGAGGTCTACGACGAGCTCCGCCACGGCGGGCCCGTGCCGGACGTGCCGGTCATCGTCCTCTCGGCCGGGGCCGGCAATCCGGCCTGGCAGGGCTTCGGCTCACCGGAGCTGATCCGCGCGGCGCTCGACGGCATCCGCGAGCTGCACGCCGGGATCGCCGCGTCGGTCACCGACGGCACGCACCGGGTGATCGACGGCGCGACGCACAACTTCATGCACATCGAACAGCCGGACGCGGTGCGCGACGCCCTCCGGGAACTGATCCGGGGCTGAGTGACGGCCGGCCGGTTGCCGCCGGCCGGCCGTCATCGATCAGCGGCCTTCGAGGGCCTTCACGTTGTCGCCGAAGGTCCAGGACCTCGAGCCGTCCCAGTTGATCGACCAGGTCATCAGGCCCTTGATGGCGCTGACGCTGCGGTAGGCCTGCGACACCAGCGACGGCGCCATGTAGCCGCCACCCGCGCCGGACTGGGCCGGCAGGCCGGGCACCTGCTTGTCGTAGGGCACGCGGATGGTGGTGCCCTGAATGGTCAGGCCGTTGTTCAGGCACTGGGTCTGCACGGTGAAGCCCTGCACCGTGCCGGCCGCGTACGAGTCGCCGGAGCAGCCGTACATCGAGCCGTTGTAGTACTGCATGTTCAGCCACCACAGGCGGCCGTTGTCCACGTACTTCTTGATGATCGGCAGGTACGAGCCCCAGATCGAGCCGTAGGTGACGCTGCCGCCGGTCACGTACGCGGTCTCGGGCGCCATGGTGAGCCCGAAGTTGGCCGGCATCTGGGCGAGCACGCCGTCGATGATGCGGATCAGGTTGGCCTGCGACGTGGAGAGCGTGCCGATGTTGCCGCTGCCGGTCAGGCCGGTCTCGATGTCGATGTCGATGCCGTCGAAGTTGTACCGCTTGAGGATCGGCACGATCGTGGCGACGAAACGGTCGGCGACGGCGCTGGACGACAGGTCGATGCCGGCCGCCGCGCCGCCGATCGACATGAGGATGGTCGCGCCGGCGGCCTTGGCCGCGCACATCTCGGCCGGGGTCGAGACCTTCACGCCGGCGTCCATGCCGTTCTCCCACAGCACGGTGCCGTCGGAGCGGATGACCGGGAACGCCGCGGCGATCACGTTGTATCCGTGCTGGAGCATGCGGCTGTCGTTGATCGGGATCCAGCCGAGTCCCGGGTGGACGCCGTTGGACGCGCCGTCCCAGTTCTCCCAGTAGCCCTGCAGCACCTTGCCGGCGGGCCGCGACTTGACCGCGCAGGTCGAGCCGGTCGGCTGCGTGGTGGGCGAGGTCGTGGGCGGCGTGGTCGGCCCGGTCGTCGGCGGCGTCGTGGGTGGAGTCGTGGGCCGGGTGGTCGGTGGCCTCGTGGTCGGCGAGGTGGTCGGGGTGCCGGTGCACGCACCGAGGTCCTTCCACAGCGACGGCGTCGCGGCCGGGTTCCAGCCGGCGCCCGGATACGCGGTGTGGGTGACGAGCGCCTGATACAGGTGGCCGCCGTAGGTCACCTGCTGCCCGGCCGTGTACGTGACGCCCTCGGCCCAGACGGTGCCCGAGCACGCCACGGCCGCGAACGACGTGCCCTCCCCGGCGACGGCCACGGCCATCGCGCCGGCCGTCACCGCCACCCCTGCGATCAGCGCCAACACCCGGCGACGGACGCCCATGGCTGCCCCTTTTCATCGACGAAGGTGACCCCGCCCGACCGCCCCGCCCACCGCCCGGGACCGGCCGAAGGCCCGATGGAACACATCATGAAGTTCACCTTCGTAAATATCAAGGGTTCTTAACAGTCAGCGGCACTCCCAGGAAATCGGCGAACGGGGTGAGCGCCTTCTCGATGGCACGGTGGTCACGCTCCGACAGCGAAGTCAGTGGCAGGACGGTCACGGTGACGCCCTTGGAACCCAGGACGCGTTTCCAGGTGGCGACCACCCGGCCGTCGCGCACCAGGGTCGACTGGAAGACGCCGTTGCCGCCCGGGACGATCGCGGCCAGCTCGGCGGGCGAGGCCATCAGCGACCGGTCCTTGTAGCCCAGCATGTACTCGTCGAAGCCGGGCAGCGCCAGCCAGCCCCGGAACGGCGAGGCCGAACCGAGCGCGGCGGCCGAGGCGATCATCTCGACGCCGTCCACGTCGACCGCGGCCAGCGCGTCCCCGGCGACGGCTATGCCGGTCTTGCAGTCGGCCATGGTCAGGCCGGTCCAGCCCGCGAAGTCCTTGCGGGTCGCCGGGCCGTGACTCCGGAAGTACCGCAGGGCGATCAGGCCGAGGGCCTCCGCACGCGACGGTCGCGACGGGGCGGGCGCCCACTCGTCGA
This sequence comes from Paractinoplanes rhizophilus, assembly GCF_042664765.1. Taxonomy (NCBI): domain Bacteria; kingdom Bacillati; phylum Actinomycetota; class Actinomycetes; order Micromonosporales; family Micromonosporaceae; genus Paractinoplanes; species Paractinoplanes rhizophilus. The sequence continues at coordinate 262,005 of NZ_JBHTBJ010000001.1, forward strand.
GGAGCACGAACGTCTGCTCCTTGCCCACGTGCGGCGCGATCGCCGTGACGCCTTGCTGCGACGCGTACCACAGCAGGTGGTAACCCCGTTGCCCGCTCACCTCGATGCCGCCGGACGCCAGCGTCGCCATGCACTCGGATCGCGTCAGCCGGCGTCCGCCCGCCAGGGCGTCGCCGAGCAGCGCGACGGCCCGGTCGGCGGTGGCGGCGTCGAGCCCGATGGTCGCCCGCCGCTTCTCCGCGCCGGCGAGCGCCCGCACGCCCATGAGCTCGAGCATCCAATGCGCGTCGGCGGCCGGCACCAGATGAACCGTGCCGCGCATCGGCCAGGTGCGCAGGACCGTGCGTTTCTCGAGCGCGTCGTTGACGTCGCTCATCGTCCAGCCCGGCAGGCGGGCGCCGAGCGACCACAGCATGCTGTTGGCATCCTGCGACTGCATCGCGCCGAACCACGACACGATCTCGCCGACCGACGCCGGCGCGTTGCCGCGCAGCAGCAGGCTGGAGAGCCGCAGGCCCAGGGCCGTCCGTGAATCCATCCCACGACCCTAGGCCCCGGGTACGACAAAAATTCGGCGGCTGGCTTCGCCGATCCCCGCCGAGGCTCAGCGGCCCCGCACGGCCCGGTACAGCTTGATCAGGTTGTTCGTCGAGGAGTCGTCGTCGGCCGCGGCGGACGAGCCGGTCAGCTTGGGCGCGAGCTGGTTGGCCATCACCTTGCCGAGCTCGACGCCCCACTGGTCGAAGGAGTTGATCTGCCAGATCGTGCCCTCGGTGAACGTGATGTGCTCGTAGAGGGCGATCAGCTGCCCGAGGATCGACGGCGTCAGCTTGTCGGCGAGGATCGTCGTGGTCGGGTGGTTGCCCTGCATCACCCGGTGCGGAGCGACCGCCGGATCGGTGCCCTCGGCCTCGACCTGATCGAGCGTGCGGCCGAACGCCAGCGCGCCGGTCTGGGCGAAGAAGTTCGACATGAACAGGTCGTGCATGCCGCCGATGTCGTGGTTGGGCCGCGCGAACCCGATGAAGTCGGCCGGGATCAGCTTCGTGCCCTGGTGAATCAGCTGGTAGAACGCGTGCTGGCCGTTGGTGCCGGGCTCGCCCCAGTACACCTCGCCGGTCTGGAAGGTCACCGGGCTGCCGTCCAGCCGCACCGACTTGCCGTTGCTCTCCATGGTGAGCTGCTGCAGGTAGGCGGCGAATCGGTGCAGGTACTGCGAGTACGGCAGGATCGCGTGCGACTGGGCGCCGAGGAAAGTGTCGTACCAGACGTTGATGAGGCCGAGCAGGGCCGGCACGTTCCGCTCCAGGGGCTCGGTGCGGAAATGCTCGTCGACGGCGTGGTAGCCGGCGAGCATGTCGGCGAACTGCTCCCTGCCGATCGCCACCATCACCGACAGGCCGACGGCGGACGGCAGCGAGTAGCGGCCGCCGACCCAGTCCCAGAAGCCGAACATGTTGGCGGTGTCGATGCCGAAGTCGGCGACCCGCTGCGCGTTCGTGGAAACCGCGACGAAATGTTTCGCGACCGCCGCGTCGTCCTTGAGCGAGGCGAGCAGCCAGTTGCGGGCCTCGGTGGCGTTGGTAAGCGTCTCCTGGGTGCCGAAAGTCTTCGACACGATGATGAACAGCGTCGTGGCCGGGTCGAGGTCGTGGGTCTTCTCGTACAGGTCGGTCGGGTCGATGTTCGAGATGAACCGGCACTCGATGTCGGGCGTCTTGTAGGCCTTCAACGCCTCGTACGCCATCACCGGCCCCAGGTCCGACCCGCCGATGCCGATGTTGACCACGGTCTTGATGCGCTGCCCGGTGTGCCCGGTCCACTCCCCCGAGCGCACCTTGTCGCTGAACGAACCCATCCGGCGGAGCACCTCGTGCACCTCGGCCACGATGTCCTGCCCGTCGACGACCAGCGTGGCGTCGCGCGGCAGCCGCAGCGCGGTGTGCAGCACGGCCCGGTCCTCGGTCACGTTGATGTGCTCGCCGGCGAACATCGCGGCGATCCGCTCCCGCAGGCCGGCCCGCTCGGCCAGCGCCACCAGCGACGAAAGAACCTCGTCGGTCACCAGGTTCTTGCTGTAGTCCACGGTCAGGCCGGCGACCTTGGCGGTCAGCCGCTCGCCGCGCCCGGGATCGCTGCCGAACAGGTCGCGAAGGTGCACCGCGGAAAATTTCTCGGCGTGGCCCTGCAGGGACTGCCACTCGGCGCTGTCGGAAACGTGTTCGCTCATTGCCCCAGTCTCTCCCTTGAACCCGGACTCTCGTCGCCATCCTGGCACGAAACGGAGGCGACTGTGGCGGAGCAGTCGGAGAGGTCGCACCGCCCGGCCGGGCCTGCCCCGCGGCCCACGACCCGGGCCCGGGCCGCCACCGGCCGGGCATCACCTTCCGTTAGCATCGCTTTTCGCTTCATGAGCCGTCCAGGGGGCCACGCATGACCTTGATCCGCCGTCTGTCCCGGGTGGCTCCGCTCTCCGCCGTGACCGCCGGCCTGGTGGCGACGCTGATCGGCCTCACCAGCTCGGCGGCTATCGTCTTCGCCGCCGCCCGGGCCGCCGGCGCCGACAGCGCCGTGCTGGCGTCCTGGATGCTCGCCCTCGGCGTCGGCATGGGCCTGACCTGCATCGGCCTGTCCCTGCGCTACCGGGCGCCGATCGTCACCGCCTGGTCCACCCCCGGCGCCGCGCTGCTGGCCACCGGGCTCGACGGCATGAGCCTGCGCGCGGCCACCGGCGCGTTCCTGATCTCCGCCGCGCTGATCGCCCTCAGCGGCGTGACCGGCTGGTTCGCCCGGGTGATGAGCCGCGTGCCGGTCTCCCTCGCGGCCGCGCTGCTCGCCGGCGTGCTGGTCCAGTTCGGCACGGCGCTGTTCGCCGGCATGCAGGGCGATTTCGCGCTGGTCTTCACCATGTTCGCGGTCTACCTGGTGTGCCGCCGGCTGCTCCCCCGCTACGCCGTCCTGGCCGCCCTCGTGGCCGGCATCGCGGTCGCGTCCGGGCTCGGCGACATGCACCTCGCTTCGGTCGACCTCGCTTTCGCGAAACCTGTCCTCACCGTGCCCTCGTTCTCCTGGCAGGCCGCGATCGGCGTGGCCGTCCCGCTGTTCGTCGTCACGATGGCGTCCCAGAATCTCCCCGGCGTCGCCGTCCTGCGCAACGACGGCTACGACGTCCCGGTCTCCCCGCTGATCACGTGGACGGGCGTGGCGAACTTCGTTCTCGCCCCGTTCGGCGCCTTCGGTCTCAACCTGGCCGCCATCACCGCAGCGATCTGCACCGGCCCGCAGGCCCACCCCGACCCGCGCCGCCGCTACCTGGCCGGCGTCTGGGCGGGCGTCTTCTACCTGGCGATCGGCGCGCTCGGCGCCACGGTCGGCTCGCTGCTGATGGCCCTGCCGGCCCCGCTGATCCTCGGCATCGCCGGCATCGGCCTGCTGGGCACGATCGGCTCGTCGCTGACCTCGGCGCTGAGCGACACCCGCTGGCGCGAGGCGGCGGTGGTCACGTTCCTGGCCACGGCGTCGGGGGTGAAGCTGCTGGGCGTCGGCTCGGCGTTCTGGGGGCTGATCGCCGGCTTGCTGACGGCGGCGGCAACCGGCGCCATCAGCCGTCACAGGAAGGCCGCCGCGGCGCCGGCCGAGACACAGGCCGAGGCGCCGGACCCGACGCCCGGCGGGCACAGCGTACGGCCGGCTCGCTGATCCCAGCCATCGGCTCGGTCTAGCGCGATCGGCTCAGTCGGCGTGGGGACCCCGGTCACCCGGTCGGCGTGGTCACCCCGGTCGGCGCGGTCAGCGCGGTCAGCGCGGTCAGCCGCATGCGTCCAAGCCCTCCGCTGGATGCGCCTGACGATCGCGTTGACCAGAAACCCTTTCGGCCCGCGCTGGAAATCGTCGCGAACAAGTTGACCCCGCCGCGAGGCAACAGCCCGCGGGTAACTTTCCGTCCGCGCTGGAAGTCGGCACGGTGCCGTTGTCGCGTGCCGGGACAAGCCCGGTGGCCGCGCGCGGAGCGCGACCCGGCAGCCTGCGCGGCGCTGCGGCGGGGCCGGGCCCAGCCTCGTACACGTAATGGCGTTGAAGTGAGCGAGAGTTTCCCGCCCGCGTCACCACGCGTCATCCTTCCTAGGAGGCTAGGCCCGTACCGGGACCGGAAACGGCAGGCCTCTCTCCAGCAGCTCCGTCGCGTCACCCACCGGCAGCGGGCGCGAGAGCAGATACCCCTGCGCGAAATCGCATCCCATCTCCCGCAGGATCGCGAGCTGGGTCTCGTTCTCGATGCCCTCGGCCACCGTGTGCATGCCGAAGCGCTGCCCCAGCCGGACGATGGTCCGCACAAGCGCCTCGTCCTCGGTCTCGCCGCCGAGGCGGTCGACGAACGAGCGATCGATCTTGAGGACGTCCATCGGGAAGCGGCGCAGGTAGGCCAGCGACGAATAACCGGTGCCGAAGTCGTCCATCGCGAGCACCACGCCGAGCGCCTTGAGCGAAACTATCCGCGCAAGATTCTCGTCGGTGTCGGTGAGAAGCACGCTCTCCGTCATCTCCAGGCACAGCTGCCCGGGCGGCATCCCGGTCTCGGCGAGCACCTCCGCGACCATCCCGGCGACGTCCCCGTCCTCGAACTGGCGCACCGAGAGGTTGACGGCCATCCGCAGCGGGCGGCCCCACGCGACGGCCTGCCGGCACGCCTCGGTGAGCACCCACCGGCCCAGCGGCACGATCAGACCGGTGGCCTCGGCGACGCCGATGAAGTCGAGCGGCGGCACCATCCCGCGGGCCGGGTGCCGCCAGCGCACCAGCGCCTCGAAGCCGGCGATCTCGCCGGTGCGCAGGTCGACCTTGGGCTGGTAGTGCAGCACCAGCTCGTCCTGCTCGAAGGCCAGCCGCAGGTCGGCGGCGAGCCCCAGCCGGCGGGTCAACGCGTCGTGCATGCTCGGGTCGTACGTCCGGTAACCGTCGCCGCCGGCGTCCTTGGCCCGGTACATGGCCAGGTCGGCGTCGCGCTGCAACTGCTCGATGTCGCCGGCGTCGGCGGCCGACGCGATGCCGATCGACGCGCTCACGTGCAGCTCGCGGTCGTCGACGCGGATCGGCTCGGCGAGCGCGGCGAGGATCTCCATGGCGGTCATTTCGGCGTCGTCGCGCGCGGTGCCGCTCTCGACGATGACCGCGAACTCGTCGCCGCCGAGCCGCGCGACCACCTGCGGCGCGGGCAGCAACTTTCGCAGTCGTTCCGCGACGTGGACCAGCAAGTGATCGCCGGCGTCGTGGCCGAGGCTGTCGTTGATCTCCTTGAAGCCGTCGAGGTCGAGAAAAAGTATCGCGAGCCGCGACGCCGGGTTGCGCTCGGCCGCCTCGGCCAGCCGGTCCCGGAACCCGGCCCGGCCGGCCAGCCCGGTCAGGCGGTCCTGGTGGGCCTCCTGGCGCAAGCGATCCTGCAGCACCTGGGCCTCGCTGATGTCGCGGGTGTTGAAGACCAGGCCGCGCACGTACGGGTCGGTCAGCAGGTTCCGGATGGTCATCTCGGCGAGCCGGGCCTGCCCGTCCGCGTGCCAAAGCATGACCTCGAAGGTGGTGGTCGCGCCGGGGGCGGTCCGGACCTCGGCGATCGCCGCCGCGACCCGGGCGCCCACCTTCCGGCCGGCGAGCTCGCAGAAACTTTTCCCGGTCAGGTACGACGCCGGGTAACCGAAGATCCGCTCGACCGACGGGGACTGGTAGCGCACCGTCGAATCCGCTTCGAGGATCGCCATCGAGTCGCTGCTCTGGTCGACCAGGGCCCGGAAACGCGCCTCCCGCGCGTGCAGGTCGGCGGCCCGCTCGGCGACCCGGTCCTCCAGGTGCCGGGCGAGCCGGCGGCTCTCCAGCATCAGCAGCACGTGCCGCACCACGATCAAGCCGATGCAGACGGACCGGGTCCAGCTCCCCACGGTGCTGGGCGCCCCGCCCAGGGCGAGCCGCACGGTGCCGGCGATCAGACCCAGGACCACGATCGCGTACGGCAGGAGCACCGTCATCGATCGCCGCTCGTCGTGCTCGGTCTCCTCGTCCGATCCGGTGTGCCCGAGAACGGCGGCCAGCCCGAGCAGCGCGAACCCGGCGAGCCACCCGGCCGCGCCGGCACGCTCATGGCCGCCGTGGCCGAGGCTGCCCGCCAGGGCCACGGTCAGCAGGGCGCCGCTGGCCAGGGTGAGGGACCGCAGGTCGGGAACACCGCGGCGCAGCCGCGAGAGCCCGGCGAGGGCGACGGTGCCGAGCACGACGTCGCCGATCGCCGATGCGTGGTAGGCCTGCTCGCGCAGCGTGTGGTAGCTGAGCGCGACGAGCGAGGCGCCGATCACCAGGGTGTCGAGGACGCCCCGGATCCGCTCGAGGGCGATCCGGCCCGGTGCGGGAACGCCGAAGATGGTCAGGGCGAGCGCGATCATGACGAAGTGGCCGGGGCCCGCGAGGCCGGGCAGGCCGCCGGCGAGCGCGCCGAGTCCGAAGCCGGCCCACGCGACCCGCATCCGGCCGCGCCGCCGCCCGGCCCGGATCAGGCAGGCCGCGGCAGCGCCGAGCGCGACCACGGTGGTGGCGGCGGCGGTCACCGGACCGGCGGCCGTGTACCCCAGCGCGCCGGCCAGGACCAGCACGAGCAGGATCGCCGCGGGAAGCGGACGCCGAACAGTCATCCGGCCCCCTCCCCCGTCGTCCCTGACCAAGCCGTCCGGTCACAGCATCGGACGGGAGGGTCGCCGACCTGAGAGATCCGGGCGGGGCAGCGCGGGCCGCCGCCACCTTGTGCGACGGCGGCCCGGCGGGGTAACCAGTCCTCATGATGCCGATCATCGACGGGCACAACGACCTGCCCCTGCAGCTGCGCGCCCGCTCCGGTTACCGGGTCGAACGGCTGGACGAGTCCCGCCCCGAGCTGCAGACCGACATCCCGCGGCTGCGCGCCGGCGGGGTGGGCGGCCAGTTCTGGTCGGTGTACGTCCCGTCCTCGCTGCCCGAGCCGGAGGCCGTCGTGGCGACGATGGAGCAGATCGACGCCGTCTACCGGATGGTGGCCGCCTACCCCAGCGACCTCGCCGTGGCGTACACCTCCGGCGACGTCGAGCGCATCCTCGCCGAGGGCCGGATCGCGTCGCTGATCGGCATCGAGGGCGGGCACAGCATCGCCACGTCGCTGGGTGTGCTGCGCGCGTTCGCCCGGCTCGGCGTGCGCTACATGACGCTCACCCACAACCACAACACCTCGTGGGCCGACTCGGCGGCGGCCGAGCCCGCGGCCGGTGGCCTGAACGACGACGGCCGCGCGGTGGTCCGCGAGATGCAGCGCATCGGCGTGCTCGCCGACCTCTCCCACGTCGCGCCGGTCACCATGCACGCCGCCCTGGACACGGCCTTCGCGCCGGTCATCTTCAGCCACTCCGGGTCCCGCGCCGTCAACGACCATCCCCGCAACGTCCCGGACGACGTGCTGACCCGCCTGCGCGACAACGGCGGCGTCATCCAGCTGACCTTCGTCGCCCCGTTCGTCTCGGCCGGGTTCCGCGCCTGGCAGCGCGCCGCCGACGCCGAACGGCAACGGCTCGGCCTGCCCGACCCGGCGGCCGGCTGGCCGCGCGCGCCGCGCCCGGCCGAGGACCCGGCCACCGTCCCGCCTCGCCCGGACACCGATCCCCTGGCGGCGCCCGCCTTCCGGGCCTGGGTGGCGGCCAACCCGCGGCCGGTCGTGACGGTCGCCCAGGTGGCGGACCACGTCGAGCACGCCCGCGACGTGGCCGGCGTCGACCACGTGGGCCTGGGCGGCGATTTCGACGGCACGACCGACCTGCCCGAGGGCCTGTCCGACGTCGCCGGCTATCCGCGCCTGCTGGCCGAGCTCGCCACCCGCGGCTGGTCCGGCGCCGACCTCGACAAGCTGGCCGGCCGCAACATCCTGCGGGTGCTGGGCGAGGCGGAGCGCCTGGCCCAGGAACCGCTCTGGCCCGCCTCCCCCGCGCGCTGACACCGGCCAAAGCGCGCCGACACCGACAGAAGCCCGCCGACCAAGCGCGCCGGCACCGACAGAAGCCCGCCACCAAGCGCGCCGGCACCGGCAGAAGCGCGCCGACCAAAGTCGGCGGTCCCGTCGACCTTCGCCCGGCCGGCGTCGACCTCCGGCCGTCGCGGCGCGCCGCCGCGCCCCGGCACGCTGAGCGGCATGATCAGGGTCGAGCACCTCACGAAGAGATACGGCAGTCATCCCGCCGTCGACGACGTGTCGTTCACCTGCGAGCCGGGCACGGTGACCGGTTTCCTCGGGCCCAACGGGGCCGGCAAGTCCACCACCATGCGCATGATCTGCGGACTCACCCCGCCCACGTCGGGCGTCGCGACCGTCGACGGCGTCCCCTACCGCCGGCTCGGCAACCCGGGCCGGCGGGTCGGCGTCCTGCTCGACGCCTCGGCCCAGCACGGCGGCCGCACCGGCCGCGAGGTGCTCGTCCTCGCCGCACTGACCATGGGCGTCGACCGGCGTGAGGCCGGCCGGGCGCTGGACCGGGTCGGCCTCAACGCGACCGCCGCCCGCCGCCGGGTGAAGCGGTATTCGCTCGGCATGCGCCAGCGCCTCGGCCTGGCCCACGCCCTGCTCGGCGACCCGGCGGTGCTGATCCTCGACGAGCCGGCCAACGGGCTCGACCCGGAGGGCATCTTCTGGATGCGGGGGCTGCTGCGCGAGTTCGCCGACCGCGGCGGCACCGTGCTGCTCTCCTCCCACCTGCTGCGCGAGGTCGAGGCGGTGGCCGACCATCTCGTCGTGATCGGCGGCGGCCGGGTCGTCGCGCGGGGCGGCCGCGACGAGCTGCTCGCCTCGGCGGGCACGCTGGTCCGCGCCCTCGATCCGGCGGCGCTGGCGGCAGCGCTCGAGCGGGCCGGGCTGGCCGGCACGCCGGCAACCGACGGGGGTGTCGTCGTGCGGGCCGGCGCCGAGGCGATCGGGCGGGCCGCGGCCGACGCCGGCGTGGCGCTGGTCGAGCTGCGCCCGGCCGGCGCCGGCGGGCTGGAACAGATCTTCCTCGAGCTGACGGCCGGCGAGTCGGTGCGGGAGGCGGTCCGATGAGCATCCCGCTGCCCCGCCTCACGCTGGTCGAGCTGCGCAAGCTCGCCGACACCCGGGCCGGCCTGTGGCTGCTGGTCCTCATCGGACTCGGCGTGGCCGGCACCGCGGTCATCCTGCTCGGCTGGGCGCCCGACGAGGAGCTCACCTTCGCCGGCTTCCTCGGATTCGGCCTGGCGCCGTCGGTGGTGCTGCTGCCGGTCCTCGGCATCCTGTCGATGACCGGGGAGTGGTCGCAGCGCACCGCGCTGACCACGTTCGCCCTGGTTCCGTCGCGGCTGCGGGTGATCGCCGCGAAACTGGCGGCCGGCGTGCTGGTCGCGCTGGCGACCACGGCGCTGACCCTGCTGCTCGCCGCCGCGGCCAACCTGATCGGGATGGCGCGCGGCGGCGACGGAAGCTGGCACGTCGCGGGCTCGCTAATCTGGCAGGGCGCGCTGAGCGAGGTGCTGTTCCTGCTGATGGGCATGGCGTTCGGCGCGCTGCTGCTGAGCTCGCCGCTGGCCATCGTCGCGTTCTTCGCGCTGCCGACGATCTCCGGGATCCTGCGCGAGACGATCAAGGCGCTCGGGCGGGTCTCGGGCTGGCTGGATCTCGGCATCACGTCCGGCCCGCTGTCCGAGCCGTCGATGACCTCCGGCGAGTACGCGCGGCTCGCGGTGTCCTGCCTGGTGTGGGTGGCGTTGCCGCTGGTCCTCGGCTCGGTGCGGATCCTGCGCCGCGAGGTCGCCTGACCGCCGGGCGGCGCCGGGCCGGGCACACGGTAGCCTGGCGCCGCCGCCGGCGTGGCGCCGGGCGGTTTGCCACGGACACGACAGGGGTACCCGCCACAGATGCCGATCGGAGCCCAGCCGCCGGGCCGTCGCGGGACGGCCGACAAGCCGTACAGCGCGCTGAACCTGCGGCTGATCCTGGCCGCTTTCGGGTTCGTCGTGTGCACCCTGCTGGCGATCTGGTTGTTCCGCGCCGGATGGCCGGTGCCCGGCTGGCTGCTGCTCGCCTGGGCCGCGGTCGCGGTCGTCGACATGGTCGTGGTGCAGCTGCGGCGGCGGGCGCGGCGCCGCGCCGAGGGCGACGGTCACCACTCGCTGTTCGAATAACGCGAGTTGCCGTTGCCCCGGCGGCGTGGCGGGTAGCGTCCACTTTCATGGATCGAGTCCGTTTTGCAACGTTTGCGGTGACCGCTATGGTCGTGTCGTCCCTGCCGGCCCCGGCCGCGGCCGCCTCGCGACCGGCGCCCGCCGCGGGCACCCAAGGATCGGTCCCGGCCGCGGCCACCCGCGCCCCCGACACCCGGGCGCTGACCCGTACGCGTTTCACCTTGGACGGCAAGCCGCTGCCGTCGCATCCCCGCTACCGCGAACGGCCCCGATCCCGCGCCGCCGGCGCGGCGACCCCGGCGCTGGGCACCGAGCGCGAGTGGATGGGCCTCGACGACGTCGCCGGCCGGTACTACCCGAAGAAGTACAAGCTGCGCGCCGTCGGCAAGCACATCGAGGTGTGGGTCGCCGAGGACCTGGCGTTCCCGGCGAAGGACTGCCGCAAGAACGCCATCGACGTCAGCGACGCGCGGATCGCCGCGCTGATCCACGAGTTCGACGACACGATCTACCCGCGGGAGACCGCCACCTTCAGCACCCCGCCCGACCGCAACGGCACGAACGCGGCCCTGGAGGGCGACTTCACCGGCGACGGGGACAAGACGGTCACGCTGGTCGACAACATCCGCGACGACAACTACTTCACTTTCCCGAAAGCGGTCACCTACGTCGCCGGGTTCTTCTCGGCCCAGCTCAACGAGATGTTCGACCGCAATGTGATGACGATCGACGCGTACGACTGGAAGCACCGGCTGGGCGCGGCCCCGGCCGACGACCCGGCCGACGACCTGTGCGCCAGCCGCCCGGCCCACCCGCGCCTGTACGAGGCGACCTTCGCGCACGAGTGGCAGCACCTGCTGGAGTACTACGCCGATCCGGCCGAGGAGTCCTGGGTCAACGAGGGGCTGTCCGACTTCGCGCAGACGCTGACCGGCTACGTCGACGGGCGGGCGACCGTCGACGACCCCGGCAACGACGCCCACCTGGTCTGCTACCAGGGGTACGGCAACGTCAAGACGAAATACAACGCCAATCCGCGCGAGTGCGGCGGCCCGCAGAACTCGCTGAACCTGTGGGACGAGGGCACCCCGACCGAGGTGCTCGCCGACTACGGCATCACGTACTCGTTCATGCTCTACCTGCGCGACCGGTTCGGGCTCGGCGCGATCACGATGCTGCACCGCGACGGCCTCCGGCAGGGCCTGGCCGGGGTGCAGGCGGCGCTGCCCACCGGGACCGCCCTCTACGACGTGCTGCACGACTTCCAGACCATGACGCTGGTCGACAAGGTCGTCGGCGAGGGCGGCGGCGAGATGATCGGCGCCGCGCTGGACCGGGTCACCGCGCCGGGCCTGCGGTCAACCGTCAACCTGGCCAACAAGACCGCCTACGACCTGCCCGGGGCCGCGCCGAACGGCGCCGACTTCGTGCCGCTGCCCACCCCGCTGCGGTCGGTGTCGTTCACGGGCGCGCCGACGCTGCCTCCGCTGCCGACCGGCTGGACGGTAGCCGGCGCGACGCTGTTTTCCGGCAACCGCAACAACCTCGACTCGCAAATGGTCCGGCCGGTCACCGTCCCGGCGGCCGCCGACGCGACGCTGCGACTCGAGACGTCCTACGCCGCCGAGGACTCCTACGATTTCGCGTACGTGATGATCTCCATCGACGGCGGCCGGACCTACACCACGGTGACCGGGGACCGGACCGTGCCGGGCCCGCTGGGCCCGGGCTTGACCGGCGCGAGCGGCGGCGTGGTCACCGCCGGCTACAACCTCCGGCCGTACGCCGGGAAGAAGGTGCTCCTCGGCTTGCGGTACGTCACCGACGCCGCCGTCAGCCGGGGCGGATGGCGGATCGGGAAGATCACTCTCGGCCGGGCGACGCTGAGCGACGGGACCAGCCTCGCGGGCTGGCGGTCGCCGACGGCGATCGTGCCCACCCCGGTGCACGCCTGGCACGTGCGCCTGGTCGGCATCGACGGGCGGCGCGCGCGGATCGTGCCGGTGGACCGGTTCGCCGAGCTGACGGCGTACCCGAAGGTGGTCGCGATTGTCGCCTTTGACGAACCGACCGAGAAAGTTTCGCGATATGCGCCCTACCGCCTGGTGGCCAACGGCGCCGTCCAGCCGGGCGGTGGCCTAAGACGTTGACACTGTCACGGTGACAGTGTCACACTCGACCGCATGTGGACGATGGACGAGTTGGTCGAGCGGGTGCGCGAGGCCCTGGCGGCCGAGTACTCCGGCGCGCCCAACGGCCGCGTCCGCGATGTCCCCGACCGCCGGGCCATCCGGTGGTACACGACGATCGGCCTGGTCGACCGCCCGCTCGGCATGCGCGGGCGGACGGCGCTCTACGGTCCGCGCCACCTGCAGCAGCTGGTGGCGATCAAGCGCCGGCAGGCCGAGGGCCGCAGCCTCGCCGAGATCCAGGCCGATTTCGCCCGGCTCACCCCCGAGGGCCTCGCCGACGCTTCCCGCATCCCCGCGCACCTGCTGGCCACCGGCGATCCGCCCGGCGCCGGCCCCGACCGGGCGGAGCGCCCGCGTTTCTGGGCCGACCGGCCGGCAACGGGAACGCCGGCGGCCGCGCCGGACGGCACCGAGGCCACCCCGGCCGAAACCGAGGCCATCCCGGCCGAGACCGGGGCCGCCCGCGTCCCCGCCGCGCCGGTGCACGGGGTGACGCTGGGCGGCGGCGCCATCCTGCTGCTGCCCCGGCCCGTCAGCGGCACCGACCGCGCCGCGATCGCCGAGGCCGCCGCACCCCTGCTCCGCCTGCTCGAGTCCCGTGGACTGATCGATGGGAGAACGCCATGACCTTTTCCGTCACGCCGATGAGCCCGGGAGAGCTCGGCCGCATCAAGATCCTGCCCGACGCCGGCTTCGGCAACTTGAGCACCGACCGCGGAAACTTGCCACTCGACCGGCTCGACGTGACCAGCCGGATCAGCGGGCTGGTCGCGCGCACCACGGTGGTCACCGAGTTCCGCAACGTCCACGACACCGCGCTCGAGGCGACGTACATCTTCCCGCTGCCCGACCGGGCCGCCGTCACGGCGATGAAGATGACCGCCGACGACCGTACGGTCGAGGCCGAGCTCCAGGAGCGCGGGGCCGCCCGCGAGGCCTACGACCAGGCGGTCGCGGCCGGAAAGCGCGCCTCGATCGCCGAGGAGGAGCGGCCCGACGTCTTCACCATGCGGGTCGGCAACATCGTGCCCGGCGAGCGGGTGACCATCGAGCTGAGCCTGGTCGGCCCGCTGCCCTTCGAGGACGGCGCGGCGACGTTCCGCTTCCCGCTGGTCGTCGCGCCGCGGTACGTGCCCGGCCACCCGCTGCCCGGCCCGTATGCCGGCGACGGCCAGCTGCCCGACACCGACGCCGTGCCCGACGCGTCCCGCATCTCGCCGCCGGTGCTGCTGCCCGGCTTCCCCAATCCGCTGCGCCTGTCGGTCGCCGTCCACATCGACCCGGCCGGCCTGACCTTCGGCGACGTCCGGTCCAGCCTGCACACCGTCACCGAGCAGGACGGCACCGTCCGGATCCGGCCCGGCGAGCGGGCCGACCGCGACTTCGTGCTCCGCATCGGGTACGCCGGAGGCGGCGAGACCGCGATCGCCGTGCCCGACGCGACCGCCCCGGACGCCGGGCAGCCCGAGGGCGTCTACCAGCTCGTCGTGCTCCCGCCCGCGGACAGCGCACCCGCCCGCCCCAAGGACGTGGTGCTGCTGCTCGACCGCTCCGGCAGCATGGGCGGGTGGAAGATGGTGGCCGCCCGCCGCGCCGCGGCCCGGGTCGTCGACACCCTGACCGGCGCCGACCGGTTCGCCGTGCTCACCTTCGACCACCAGATCGACCGGCCCGAGGGCCTCGGCGAGGGGCTGGCCGAGGCGAGCGACCGCAACCGGTTCCGCGCCGTCGAGCACCTCGCCCGCGCCGACGCCCGCGGCGGCACCGAGCTGCTCGCGCCGCTCATGGCCGGGCTGCGCCTGCTGCCGGCGAGCGAGGGCCGCGACCGGGTGCTGGTGCTGGTCACCGACGGCCAGGTGGGCAACGAGGACCAGATCGTCCACGACATCACCGGGCCGGCCGCCGGCACCCGCATCCACACGATCGGCATCGACCGCGCGGTCAACGCCGGCTTCCTGGGCCGGCTCGCCGCGCTCGGCGCCGGCCGGGCCGAGCTGGTGGAGAGCGAGGACCGCCTGGACGCGGCGATGGAGCACATCCACCGCCGGATCGGCGCGCCCGTCGTCACCGGCCTGACGATCACCGCCACCGGCCCGCGCCTGCTCGACGACGAGCGCACCCCGGCCCGGCTGCCCGGCCTCTACCCGGGCGTCCCGCTCGTGGTGTCCGGCCGGTTCGCCGGCAAGGCCGAGGGCACCCTCACCGTCACCGGCCGCACCCGCGACGACCGCGAGTTCCGCACCACGGTGGAGATGCGAGAGCGCGAGGAACCGGCGATCACCGCGCAGTGGGCGCGGGCTCGGCTGCGTGATTTGGAGGACGCGTACGCCGCCGGCGACCGCGCCCTCGAGGACAAGATCGTCGCGACTTCCCTGCGGTACGGGGTGCTGTGCCGATTCACCGCGTTCGTGGCGGTGGACAGCCGGGTGGTCAACGAGGGCGGCGAGACCCGCCGGGTCACCCAGCCGGTCGAGCTGCCGTCGGGCTGGGCGGTCCCGGGCGGCCCCGGGATCACGCTGAGCTCGGTGGCGATGCCGATGGCCGTCCCGCCGATGCCGCCGCCGGGCAGCCCGCCGGCCGCGCCGCCGCCCGGCGGTCCGGGGTTCGCGCCGGCCCGGGCCGAGGCGGGTGGCCGCGCGCGGGCCCGCGGGCCGATGACCTTCGCGGCCGTCACCGGATCGATGCGGGCCGGCAAGGCGATGGCGCCCGGCGGGGCGGCGCCCACGCTCGAGCAGGTGCGCGAGATCGCCGCGGTCGAGGCGGGCCGGCTGCGCGACGCGGCCGGGCTGCCCGGATACGAGCGGCGCGACTTGCTCGACGACCTGGCCAGCCGTCTCGGGGTCCTGCTCGGTTCGCTGCCGGACGACGAGTTCGGACCGCTGCGCGAGCTGGTCACGCTCCTGACCGGCGACGGCACGGTCGACCAGAAATGGGCGGCGGCGCTGGCGGCCCTGACCGCCTTCGGCGGCGGGTCCGAGTCCGGTGGGAGCACGCCGAGCGGCTCCGGCGGCGGCGGCCCGTCCGCGCGGAAGGCCTTCTGGAAACGCTGAGCGGAGGGCCGGCCCCGCCGCGTACGCGTCGGCGGTGTCGGCCATCCGACGCTCCGTGCGTCCGGCCGGGTGGTGTGTTCCGTCTCGGCCCCGGCGCGCGGAAAGTCGGATCTTCCGGCGCCGGTGTACCGTCCGCGGCCGGGGGTAAGTTGGGCGGTCGATGTCTTGACGGCTCGGCGGCGGCAGGTGGGGCGTGACGGACGACGACCAGGACCATGACGACGAGCGGGATCCGCTGCTCGTCCGTCCCTACCTGCTCGGCGACGCCGGCGCTCCCGGCGCCGGCGAGTCGGCGCAGACCTGGCCGTCCGCCACCACCCGCGAGGTCCGCTCGCAGCGCGCGCTGGAAGGCGCCGACGAGCCCACCGCCCTCCTGCCGCTGACCACCGCGCGGCGTCCGGCCCGCCCCGCCGGCCGGCGGATCGCCCGCCGGCGGATCCTGGTGCTGGTGGCCGCCTGCGTGGCTGTGCTGCTGGGCGCGGCCGCCGCCGGATTCGCCGCACTGCGTTCCGCCGGCCGCCCGTCGGTCTCAGCGGCGCTGCCCGACGCGCCGGTGCCGGCGTTGACGGGGCTGGTTCCGCCCTCCCCCGACGCGTCACCCGCCCCGGCCTCTTCGTCGCCGGACGCGCCCCGCAAACCGGCGAGCCGCCGCGCCGCAACCGCCAGGACCGCCACGACCGGGGCCGCCCCGGCGACGCGGTCCTCCGCGGCCGCGCCGAGCACGAGCGCGTCGGCCGGCAGGACCGCGTCGCCGCCCGCCGGCCTGGCACCGTCGGCGCCGCGCACCGGCACGATCCGCGGCCAGAACGGTCTCTGCCTCGATCTCAACGGCGCGCTGACGGTCGACTTCAACCACGTGCAGGTGTTCGACTGCAACCGGACCGCGGCCCAGAGCTGGACCCTCGGCACCGACGGCTCGCTGCGCGTCCTGGGCATGTGCGCGCTGATCGTCGGCGACGACTCGGTCCGCGTCACCCGGTGCGACGGGCGCACGACGGCCAGGTGGCGCGCCTCCGGTCAGCTGCTGATCAACACGGCCGGCGACAAGTGCCTGACCGACCCGTCGTCGGGCACGAACGCCGGGATCGCCGTGCGAGTCGGCAGCTGCACCGGGCGGGCCAACCAGCGGTGGTCGCTGCCCTGATCGGAGTGCCACCGGGCGGGCCGGCGGGCGGTGTCGCTGGTCTGATCAGAGGGATTTCGCCAGCGAGCGGCCCGCGGCCCGGCCGCTGAAGAGGCAGCCGCCGAGGAAAGTTCCTTCGAGGGCGTTGTACCCGTGCACGCCACCGCCGCCGAAACCGGCCACCTCGCCGGCCGCGTACAGGCCGGGGAACACGTCGCCGCCGGGCGTCAGCGCCTGCGACTCCAGGTTGGTCTGGATGCCGCCGAGCGACTTGCGGGTCAGGATGTGCAGCTTCACCGCGATCAGCGGCCCGGCCGCCGGGTCGAGGAAGCGGTGCGGCGGCACCGTGCGCCCGAGCCGGTCGCCCCGGTAGCGGCGGGAGTTGTGGATCCCCTGGATCTGGGAGTCCTTGCTGTACGGGTTGTCGACCTGGCGGTCACGCGCCTCGATCTGGACACGGATGCGGGCCGCGTCCAGCAGCGGCGAGTCGGTCAGCTTGTTCATCCCGGCGACGAGCTCCTCCAGCTCGCCGGCCACCACGAAGTCGGCGCCGTTGCGCTTGAACGCCTCGACCGGGCCGGGCGCGCCCTTGCCCAGGATCCGCTCGCGGACGAACGCCCGGCGGTCCTTGGCGGTGATGTCCGGGTTCTGCTCGGAGCCGGAGAGCGCGAACTCTTTGCGGATGATCTTCTGGGTGAGGATGAACCAGGAGTGGTCGAACTCGGCGATGTCCGGCGTCGTGCGCAGGTGACGCAGCGTGCTGAGGGTGTCGTAACCGGGCAGGCACGGGTCGGGCAGGCGGCGGCCCAGCGCGTCGAACCACATCGACGACGGCGCCGGCAGGATGCGGATGCCGTGACCGGGCCAGATCGGGTCCCAGTTGCGGATGCCCTCGGTGTAGTGCCACATCCGGTCGCGGTTGACCAGGCGCGCGCCGGCCGTCTCGGCGATGTCGAGCATGCGGCCGTCGACGTAGGCGGGCACGCCGGTGACCATGCTCCGGGGCGGCTGGCCCAGCCGGGACGGCCAATGACGGCGCACGAGATCGTGGTCGCCGCCGATGCCGCCCGTGGTCACGACGACGGCCTGCGCCGTCAGCTCGAAATCCGCGGTCTCCTCGCGGTTCGAGGAGACACCCCGCGGCGACGTGTCCGGGGCCAGAATCTTTCCGCGTACGCCGGTGGCGGCCCCCGCCGAAACGACCAGCTCGTCCACCCGGTGCCGGTGGTGGAACGTGACCAGGCCGGCCTCGGCCGCCCGCCGCACCGACGCGACGAACGGCGCCACCACGCCGGTGCCGGTGCCCCAGGTGACGTGGAAGCGGGGAACCGAGTTGCCGTGCCCGTCGGCGCGCAGCGAGCCGCGCTCGGCCCAGCCCACGGTCGGCAGCCAGCTCATCCCGAGCGACGAGAGCCAGGAACGTTTCTCGCCGGCCGCGAACTCGACGTACGCCCGGGCCCACCTGGCGGCCCACGAGTCCTCGTCCTCGAGGCGGTCGAACTGGGCGCTGCCCTGCCAGTCCTGCCAGGCGAGCTCGAACGAGTCGCGGACGCCCAGCCGCCGCTGCTCGGGAGTGCCGACCAGGAACAGCCCGCCGAACGACCAGAACGCCTGCCCGCCGAGGTTGGCGGCGCTCTCCTGGTCGACGAGAGCGACCCGCTTGCCGGCCGCGGTGAGCTCATGGGTGGCGGCCAGACCGGCCAGGCCGGCCCCGACGACGATGACGTCCGCATTCACGATTCAGGAATGTATCGGATGCGCGAACGTATTGGATAGGGTTCCCGGGTGCGGGTCACGAAGAGGCGGGCGCAGACGCGGGCCCGGCTGCTGGACGCCGCGTTCCGGGTGTTCGCCGCGAAAGGTTTCGGCCCGGCGCGCATCGACGACGTCTGCGCGGCCGCCGGGTACACCCGCGGCGCTTTCTACTCGAATTTCGCCACCCTCGACGAACTTTTCTTCGCCCTGTACGACGAGCGCGCCGCGATCATCGCGGCCCAGGTCGCCGAGGCCCTGACCGTCGACGCCCCTGCTGGCACCGCCTCCCTTGCTGGCGCCGCCCCTCTTGCTGGCGCCGCCCCTCTTGCTGGCGCCGCTTCCCCTGCTGACGCCGCCCTCCTCGCTGGCGCCGTTCCCCTTGCCGGCGCCGCCTCCGCTGCTGGCGCCGCCCCGGCCGACGCTCCTACCGCCGATGCGCCGGCCGCCGACGGGTTCGCGCCGCTCGAGCCCTCTATTCACGCCGTGATAGCCCGCACCGCCGCGACGCTCCTGCTCGACCGCGACTGGCTCCTGGTCAAGACCGACTTCCTGCTGTACGCGGCGCGCCACCCCGAGGTGGCTGTCCGGCTGGCCGCCCACCGCGCCGAGCTGCGGCACGCGATCGAGGCCCGGCTCGGCGCCGTGCGGGGCCGGCTGGCGCTGCCGCCCGGGGTGGCCGATCTGCCCGCCGCGGCCCACGCGGTGGTGGCCGCCTACGACGGCGTCACGGTCCAGCTGCTGCTGGACGGTGACGTGGCGGCCGCCCGCGAGTGGCTCACCCAGTTGTTGACCGCCCTGCTCGTGCGTTAGGCGGGCGTGCGGCCGTTCCTCCCGCGCACTGGCTGGCCAGGTCGTCCATCGCGGCGAGCCGGCCGGCTGGTCGGGCTGGTCGGGCTGGCGGACCGCATGGGCCACGTGGGCTGGGCGGGCTGCGTAGGCGGGCTGCGTGGGCGGGCTGCGTGGGCGGGCTGCGCGGGCGGGCTGCGCGGGCGGGCTGCGTGGGCGGGCTGCGCGGGCGGGCTGCGCGGGCGGGCTGCGTGGGCCGCGCGGGCTGGGCGGGCCGCGGGCTGGGCGGGCTAGGCGGCGACGTCGTCGACCGACGCGGCCAGGACGCCGCGGACCGCGTCGAGGACCTCGTCGTCGACGCCCAGGCCGGCCAGGACGCCGATCAGGTAGGCGCCGACCAGGTCGTAGTGCTCCCGGCCGATGTCCAGGCCCATGTGGGCCATGCGCAGGTCGCGGCCGGAATAGGCCTCCGGGCCGCCGAGCACCTGGCTCAGCAGCGCGACCATGTGGGTCTTGAGCCGGCCGATGTCGACGTGCTCGAAGTACGGCGCCAGCCGGTCGTCGGCGAGGATGACGCGGTACAGGCGGTTCACCGCCTCGGTCACGGCGGGCTCGCCACCGGCTCGTGCGTAGAAACTGTCCACTGTGGCCCCCTCTCGAGCCACAAGCTAGCCGATTCGGCCCGCCCGCGCGGTCCCGTCCGGATGTCCGAATCGACGCCAGGCGTCCTCGCCGACGGCCCCCACCCGCATCGAAGGTCACCAGTAGGGTCCCCTCGCGGATCTGGAGCCGGCGTGGGCCCGCCCGGACGGATCCGGACGAGCCCACGATTCTCCTCAGCGGCCGGCGGCGGCCACCCCGGCCCGCGTCAGGGGCCGCTGACGATGCTGGTCACCTGGTGTCCGCTGTTCACCGCGGCGCCGGTGTTGTTGATGACGTGGCTGATCGTGCCGGTGCCGCCGAGCGAGACCGTCACCATGTCGTGGAACCTGACCCCGGTCACGGCCGGCACCTCGAACGCGCGGGCGTTCACCACCGCCGGGTTGACGTTGAAGTAGCAGTAGCTGCCCAGGCCCCACGCCTCATGAGCGGTCACCGATGCGCCCACCTTGTACGCGGCCCAGCCCTGGGTCGACCCGTTCATGTAGGCCGCCTGGTTCGGGGGGTCGTACGGCATCTCGTTCTGGTAGAAGTAGGTCCGCCCGCCGTTGCCGTTCCAAATCGTCTGGTACTGCTGGTAGTGCTCGACGAACAGGCCGTAGAAGGTCACGTTCTGACCGTTGACGATCAGCCCGTTGCGGCCGGTGTTGACGTTCCAGCCGTACGTGCCGCCGTTGCCGTGGTCGGCCCGCCAGATCCAGGCGTGGTCGCCGATGACGTTGTTGCTGTTGATCTCGACGCTGACGGTGGCCTTGCCGGCGATCGCGCCGCCGAGCCGGACGAAGACGTCGGAGAGCACGGTCGGGGCGGCGGCGTGCGACGCGGACGAGCCGGCCGGGCCGACCTGCAGCAGGATGTTCGAGTTGGTGGTGCCGGCGTCGAAGAGAACGCCGGCCAGCCGCACCCCGTCGACGTCGGCGACATGCATCGCGTCGACACCGCCGTCGGGAATGAACGTGGCGAGGCCGAGACCGAGTACGACGGTGCCGGCCCGGGTCACGTTGAGGGTCTGGCCGAGGTGGTAGACACCGGGCGTGACGAGCAGGTTCTTCCCGGCGGCCAGGGCCGCGTTGATCGTCGCGGCGGTGTCACCGGATTTGACGATGTAGAACGTGCTGATCGGCAGAGAGGTGCCGGCCGGGTTGCCGCTCCCCCAGGTCGTGCCGCTCGCGTTGGATCGCAGCGCGGGGACGAAAACCTGGTAGGCGCCGGCGCTGTCGACGTACAGGTAGGGCTTTTCGGCAATCGCCGGGGTGCTTGCGATTGTCGTGAACGGCGGGGACGGGAAACTTTGCGACGGCGCGCCCGGGCTGCCGACGAAGACCTGGTTCCAGTTCGAGCCGGTCCAGCTGCCCATCTGCGAGTTGCGGGTGAGGAACTGCTGCTGCGAGCCGGACTGGATCTGGCCGTCGATCCTGGAGTCGGCGATGAAGCCGCCGGACGACCAGCCGCCGTCGGACAGCGCCAGGCTGCCGCGGACGTGCATGCGCCGATAGGGCGCGGCCTGGGAAACGGCCCAGCGGTCGAGCCCGTCGCCCGGGGTGACCGACAGGCCCTCGGCCGAGCGCCAGAAGTTCTGCGTGGCGTTCTGCGTGCCGTCCGGCCACCAGTCCGCCTCGACGTGCACGTGTCCGTTGATGTTCACCTGGTCGGGGGTCAGTCCGAGGCCGGCGACCTGGGTGAAGAAGCCGACGTTGGCGTCCACGTTGTAGCTGCCCGGCTTGAACAGCAGCGCGTAGCGCGCGTTGCCGAACTGGTTGCGGACCTGCGCGTTGAAGACGCTGGTCAGCTTGTTCTGGATCGTCGACGCGGACATCGACGGATCGAAGACACTGACGTTCGGGCCGAGGTCCGGGTTCGAGGGGTTGGTCGGCACGGTGGTCGGCGGCGTGGTGGGCGTCGTGGTCCCGCCCGAGAAGGTCCACTTCTGGTTCGGCGTTCCGGCGCAGTCCCAGATCTGGAGTTTCGCGCCGTCCGCGGAGTTGTTGTCCTTGACGTCGAGACACTTTCCGGCGGCGTTGTTGACCAGATCCTTCGAGGCGGTCAGTGTCCACTTCTGGGTGGCGACCGAGTCGTAGCAGTCCCACAGGTGCACGACCGCGCCGTTGGCGCTCGAGTTGTTCGCGATGTCGAGACACTTTCCGCGACCCTGCACCGAGCCGTCGTCCGCGAGCGTCCACACCTGGTTCTGGTTGCCCGGGGTGCAGGTCCACATCTGCGGCTGGTTGCCGTTGGCGGTCGACCCGTCGGTGACGTCGAGACACTTTCCGTTCAGCGAGGAAACCATCGTCCCCGACGCGGCGGCGAACGCGCTGGTGATGCCGGCGACGCCGAGCGCGCCGACGACCGCGGCGATGATCGCGCCGGCCAGCAGTTTTCTTGATCTCATGTGCGGGACTCCGATCAGGCGGGGTTGCCGGCGTGGGTGAGCGTTTCCCAGGCCACGAAGAGGTTGTTCGTCCCCTGCGGCCGATGCGACTCGGTGTACTGCTGCGAGTTGGTCATCGCGATCCCGAGCCGGTTGTGCAGCGCGTTGAAGGCCACCTCGGTGACCGGCCCGAGGCCCTTGGTCACGGCGCCGCCGCAGATGGTCGAGGGCACCGCCGTGCCGTTCTCGAACTTGGTGTGGATACCGAGCGCGTGCCGCATCCGCTCCTGCAGCGACGGCCACAGGTCCTCGCCCTGGATCCGGCTGGTCTCCGCGACGTGGCTGATCGCGGAGATGCCATAGCCGGTGTGCGTGAAGTCGCGGCAAGTTTCCTGCGAAAGACCGTCGACGAAGGTGCGCTGCCCCTGCCAGTAGGAGATCAGCTCGCTCGGCGTGTCGACGCTGCCGACCGGCGGATACTTCGGCTGCACGCCGTCCGCCGCGACGTAGATGTAGGCGGCCGCCCGCGCCTTGAACCGCGTGATCGCCCGGTCGTAGTTCGCCTTGTCGTCGAGGAACACCGAGATCCCGACCGCGGCCTCCATCATCGACAGCTCCCAGTTGCCGTTGCTGGAGCTTCCGGCGATCACCACCGGCAGGTAGACGGTGCGCAGCATGGTCGCGAACCGCGCCTGGCCGGGCCAGCTCGCATACGTGTGCTTGATGATCTCGGCGGCGCGCGGCCAGACCGATCCGGCCCATCCGGTCTGCAGCGGCGCGTTGCTGTTGGTGTGCGAGGTGATCGTCGCCGACCACGCGTCCATCAGCGCGATCGACTTCTGGGCGTAGGCCGTGTTACCGGTGATGTACCAGGCCAGCGCGTCGGTGTAGGCGGCGATCGCGTCCTCGCGCTCGTCGGTGCAGCCGTTGTTGGGGTTGGAGTAGGAGCCGCACTCGACCGTCGCCCGCGGCTTGGGGGTGCGCGCGAGCGAGGCGTACCGGCTGGCCATCATCTGGTTGTAGGCGGCGAGCCAGGGCGCGGCGCCCGCGTTCACCTTGCCCTTGACGAAGTCCAGCTGGGCGCGGCTGACCAGCACGCCCGGATGACTGAAACTGATCGGTGCGGCATCGGCGGTCGCGAGCCGGGCGCCAAAGGCGCCGACCGCCGCGACCAAGGCCGTGAAAGCCGCCAATAGGGCGCGTCTGCGCATGGGGATGCTCCCGGAAAGTGGGGATGGGGAAACCGGAAAGTGGGTTAACAGTTCCCGCTCGCCGACCACCGGGTCAACCCGCCATCGACCGACTTAAGTTTCCCTTAAAGGTTCCGGAACAAGAGAGCGCTCTCTGCTCGGCACCGCTCCCGGAACCGCTTCCGCCCACCATCAAAAGCCTCATACCGTACGAGTCGACCGCTCTACCACGGTGGCAACGCTCCACGCGGCCGACGCGGACACCATGACCGATCGTGGTGCGACTTGAGAAGTTGGTGCCATCGCGGGTGCGACTTGAGGACTTGGCGCGGTCGCGGTGCGACTTGAGAAGTTGGCGCCATCGCGGTGCGACTTGAGAAGTTGGCGCCATCGCGGTGCGACTTGAAGAGTTGGCGCGCGCTGCGCGCGGCACATCATCAAGATTCGGACGCGGCGCCCGTCGCCCGTCGGCTGCACTATCCGTTCCGGCGCGGCGGCGTGTGGTTCAGGCGCGGCGGTGTCGTTCTGGTCCGGCGGCGTGTCGTAATGGTCCGGCGGCGTGTCGTAATGGTCCGGCGGCGTGTCGTGGTGGTCCGGTGGTGCCGAAGTGGCGTTGAAGTAGTTCCGGCTAACTCCTGGTGGAGCGCTGCAGGCCCTCCCAGATGCGGTCCCGGGTGAAGGGCAGATCGGTGAAACGGACCCCGGTGGCATCGCGCAGGGCGTTGGCCAGCGCGGGGGCCACCGGGTTGAACGGACTCTCGCTCATCGACTTGGCGCCGAGCGGGCCGATCTCGTCGGTGGTGTCGGCGAACAGGACCTCGGTGCGCGGGACGTCGGCGAAGGTGGGCAGGTGGTACTGGCGGAAGCTGGTCGTGGTCACCTCGCCGCCCGGTCCGATGTCGACGTGCTCGGCGAGGGTTGCGCCCAGGGCCTGAGCGACGCCGCCCTCGACCTGGCCGCGGCACTGCAGCGGGTTCATGACGGTGCCCGCGTCGGCGCTGTGGACGCTGCGAAGGATCCGCAGCTCGCCGGTGTCGGGGTCGACCGCCACCCGGAACCACTGAACGTTGAAGGCGACCGAGCGCGGGGTGCCGTCGAAGTGGCCGGTCGCGGAAAGGCCGACCAGCGAGTCCGGCGGAACCCAGGGCGAGGCGTCAGCCGGGACCCCGGGCGAGGCGTCGGACGCGACGCCGGGAAGGCCGTCGGGCGCGGTGCCGGGTAAGCCGTCGGACGCCGCGCCGAGCAGGCCGTTGGGCAGGGCGCCGGGTGAGCCGTCGGGCGCGGCGGCGGGCAGGGCGTCGGGCAGGGCGTCGGGCGCGACGCCGGCGGCGAGGATTTTCTCGTACAGGGCCGTTGCGGCTTCGAGGACGGCGCGGCCGGCGACGACCACGCCGGTGGAGGCGAAGCCGCCGGTGTCGTGCCGGACCACGTCGGTGTCGGACTGGCGGATGCAGATCCGGTCGGGCGTGGTGTGCAGGGCGTCCGCGGCGATCTGGGCGTGGACGGTGGTGCTGCCGTTGCCGAACTCGGCGGTCCCGACGGCGATCTCGTAGCGGCCGCCGGGCCGGAGCGTGGCGGTGGCGTCGGCGTAGTGGCCGCCGGGCGGGCCGGCCGCGATCATGGCGATCGCGGTGCCGTCGCCGACGAACCAGCCCTCCGGCACGTCGTCGGAAATTTTCCGGGCATCGCGGATGTGCGACAGGCACTGGTCGAGGCCGTAGCTGGCGATGAAAAGGTCGTCGACGTGGTCGCCGGGGGCGAGGAGCGGCTCGCCCGTCCGGACGATATTGGCCTCGCGCATTTGGATCGGATCGAGCGAAAGTTCGCGGGCGAGTTCGTCGAGCACCGATTCCACCGCGAACGTCACCTGGCCCAGGCCGTAGCCGCGGAACGCGCCGGACGGCACGGTGTTGGTGTAGACGGCGTACGCGTCGGTCTTCTTGTTCGGGCAGCGGTAGACGGCGAGCGATTCGTGGCAGCCGTGATACATCACCGACGGGCCGTGGTTGCCGTAGGCGCCGGTGTCGGCCACGACCCGCAGCTGCATCGCGGTGAGGGTGCCGTCGCGGCGCGCCCCGGCCTTGAGAGTGACGGTGAACGGGTGCCGCGTGGTCGCGGAGGTGAACTGCTCGGCCCGGGTGTACTCCAGCTTCACCGGGCGCCGCAGCCGCAGCACGGCGAGCGCGACCAGGTCTTCGACAAGCATTTCCTGTTTGCCGCCGAAACCGCCGCCGACCCGGCCGGCGAGCACGCGCACCCGGTCGAGCGGCAGGTCGTAGAGGGACGCGACCGCGCGCCGGGTGAGGAACGGCGTCTGCGAGCTGGTGCGGATGACCAGGCGGCCGTCGTCGTCGAGCCAGCCGACCGCGCCGTGCGTCTCGAGGCTGGCGTGCTGCACCCGGGCGGTATGGAAAGTTTCCTCGTAGACGGCGTCCGCCTCGGCGAAACCCGCCTCGACGTCGCCCATCGAGGCGTCGAGCCGGCCGATCACGTTGCCCGGCACCGACGAGTGCACGAGGGGCGCGCCCGGCGCCATGGCGGCCTCGGGCGACAGCACGGCCGGGAGCACCTCGTACTCGACGGTCACCGCCCGGCAGCCGGCCTCGGCCGCGGCCTCCGAGGTGGCGACGACGGCGGCCACCCGCTGGCCGGCGAAGCGGACCACGTCGTCGAGCACGCGCGTGTCGGCCGGATCCTCCGCGACATTTTCGTGCTGAGCGGTGGAGAAGCGGGCGCTGGGTGCGTCGGCGTGGGTGAAGACGGCCTCCACGCCGGGCACCGACAGCGCGGCCTCCACCGAGATCGCCACGATCCGGGCGTGCGCGTGCGGCGACCGCACCACCTTCATGTGCAGCACGCCGGGAACGTCGAGGTCGAACGTGTACCGGGCGGCGCCGGTGACGACCTGCGGCCCGGCGGGGGCGCCGAGGCTGGCGCCGACGGCCGGCCCGGCCGAGGGCTCGGACGCGTTGACGACGCCGGCCAGCGCGTCGGCAACGGCGCGGTACCCCGTGCAACGGCAGAGGTTGCCCTTGAAGGCGCGGGGAAGGTCGGCGCGCTGGTCGTCGGTGAGCGCGGCCGTGGTCATGATCAGACCGGCGGTGCAGAACCCGCATTGGAAACCTTGCGCGTCGAGGAAAGCACGCTGCGCCGGATGCAGGTCGTCGGCGCCGGCCAGGCCCTCGATGGTGGTCACGTTTCGCGAAACAGCGCGAAAGGCCGGATAGACACAGGAGTGCACCGGCATGCCGTCGACATGCACCGTGCACGCGCCGCAGTCCCCGGTGTCGCAGCCTTTCTTGACGCCGAAGCAGCCCTCCTCGCGCAGGTAGGTGCGCAGACACTGGCCCGGCCGGGGCGGGCGGTCGTGGTCGTGTCCGTTGATTCTCATGGGCACAGCTCCCGGCGGATCTGCTCGGCGTAGAGCCGGGTCATGTGCCGCCGCCAGGCCGGCGAGCCGTGCACGTCGCGGACGTACTCGTCGTCGGGGATGCGCTCGGTGAGCGCGATCTGCACGACCTCGGCGCTCGGCAGCATCGGGAAACTCAGGACGTGCGGCCGCTTGGTGGCCGCGGTGACCGTGATGACCAGCCCACCGCCGGCGGTGACCCGGCCGATCAGCAGCACGCCCGAACGGCCGTTGGCATGCAGTGAGCCCTGGCGGAAGGCCGTCCGCGCGGCCAGTGCGTCCGTGGGCAGGTGGACGGACCTGAGCAGCTCGCCCTCGGCCAGCACGGTGGTGCCCTCGCCGGTCACGAAGTCGCGAACCGGAACCTTCCGTGATCCCGACGGGCTCAGCAGCAGGCAGGTGCCGTCCAGGGCGGCCCCGAGCGCGGTCATCGGCCCGGCCGGCAACGCGGCGCACAAGTTTCCGCCCACGGTGGCAACATTCCAGATCTTGAAGGACGCGAGGAACGCGTGGCAGCAGCGCGAGACGATGTCGTAGCCGCTGCTGGCAAGCTCGGCGATGGTGCAGGTGGCGGCGATCTCCAGCTCGTCCGCGCCCGCGGTCAGGGCGGGCCAGCCGGCGACGGTGAGGTCGAGCAGCCGGGTCAGATGCGGCCGTGGCTCGGAGAACAGGACCGTCCCGCCGCCCAGCCACGCGTCGCCCGGGCGCCACTGGCCGACCCCGGCCGGGCTGATCACTTCGGCGACAGTGTTCAGATCCACGTTCGTACGTTACGCGCCCGTTGTTTCCGATCTTTGCGGGAAGGTTGTTTCCAACCTTGCGGAAAGGTTCGTCAGATCGTTGCGGGAAGCAGGATCAGCAGCGTGAGCGCGACGGAGACCAGCCACGCGGCGTAGAGGGCCAGCGGCCGGCGCGGCACCACGATCTCGGGCGGCGGCGGCAGCGGGCTGATCGCGAGGGATTGGCTGCGCGCGTCCCGCAACGCGGCCACCAGCTCGTCGGCACTGCGCTGGCTCTCCGGCGAGGGCCAGGGCGGCGGCACCGGCACGGTCAGCACCGCCTCGCCCGCGGTGAGCAGCACCGTCCCGGCGTCGTCGTGCACCACCGCGCTGTCGGTCGCCCACGGTTGCCGATCGGGCCCGCTGAAGCCGATCGCGGCCACGCCGCCCGCGTGCCACCGCAGGCGCGGGCGCAGCTGGGTGCGCCACCCGAACTCGTACCCGAAAGCGCCCGCCACCGCCGCGACCGGCGCCAGCACCGCCGGGTCGGCGCCCGCGATGCCCGCGAGCTCGCCGGCGGCCAGCGCGGCGCCGAAACCGATCGCGACAGTTGCCGCCCACGCGCGCTGCGGCGCGATCCGGTGCTCGCGCGGCTCGAAGGCGTCCGCCCCGCGGTCGGCCGGCCGCAGCGCGTCGGGGTCGACCAGTTGCTCCTCGTCGTCCTCGATCTCGCGCGGCAGCCCCTGCACCACGTCGTAGGCCACCTCGATCACGTCGCCGACCGGTCCGACCGGCACATGGATGCGCCCCTCGACCTCGACCGCGCACCACGCGCCCGGTCGCGGCTCGCCGTAGAGCGTCCCCGGCCGCGTTCTCGCCTCGCCCTCCCCGGTCCAGGCCGGTTCGGCGACGTCGAAGGCGAATTCCTTCGCGACCAGCCCGCCGGGGTGCGGCAGGAGCACGTGCACGTGGCCCATCTGCTCGACGACGCGGACCTCGTGCACGGGCTGCGGAGTGGCGAACAGCTGCCGCAGCCGCGCACGGTGGGTGAGGACGCGGGCGGCCAACGCGCAGCCGAGCCCGAAGGCCGCGATCACGCCGGTGATCCACGGCGGGCCCGCGTATCGCAGCAGCACGGCCACGAAAGTTGCCATGGCCAGCGTCATCAGGGTCAAGCCGGCGACCTCGGCGGGCACGGCGACGTGCGGCAGGCCGGCGGGTGCCGGCGGCTGGCGGCGAGGGACCATGGCGGCCACCGGGGAGCGGTCACGCCGGGTGAGGGCGATGGCCACCAACGCGTACGCCCAGCCGACCAGCGCCGCCGACGCGGTCTGGGCGAGCGACGTCCACACCACCGCGGCGAGCACTCCGGCCCAGGCCGCGGCGCCGCGATGCGCGTACACCATGATCGCGGGCGCGACCAGAACGCCCAGACCGACCCACGCGGCGGCGGGCGACGGGTCGCCGGCACCGCCGAGACGCCCGAAAAGCAGCAGGAAAGCCACCGCCCCGGTGACCGGCACCAGCCCCTCGACCCGCAGCAGCCGACCCATGTCCTCATCGTCGGCGAGAGTTCGCGGCGCGCGGGCCGGAATGCCGGGAAACTTTCCGGCGGCGACCCGCCGCCAGCCGCGGCGCGCGGGGCCCGGGTGACGGGAAACTTTCCGGCCGCCACCCGGGAGACTTCACGGCGCGCGGGCCACCCTCGGCGGATATGGACCGCTACGAGGCCACGATCCAGCGGGTGACGGTCCGCACCCGGCTGACCACCTTGCCCTTGACCTTGACCTGGTAGCGCTGCTTGACCGGCACCGGGAGCCGCCAGCCCAGGCCGGCCTGCCGGTACCAGGTATGGCAGCCCTCCGCGGCACGGCCCAGCCCCGACCGCTGAATGCAGCGGTAGCCGAAGCTCGCGCGGTACGGGTCGTCGGCGGCGGGCCACGCGGCTTCGCCGCCGAGGACGGATTCCAGGGCCACGTACCAGTTCCACGCCATTTTCTGGTAGCCGTAGTCGTTGGGGTGCTCCCGGTTCCACATGTCGATGCCGCGCACGTCGCTCTGGTCGACGAGGTGGAAGTCCGGGCCCTTGGTGGCGACGATCCGGGCGACCGCCTCGTTGTAGCCGGTGGTCCGCCACCGCTGGGCAGCGGCGTCCGAGTAGTCGCCGAGGCCGACGATCTTCGCGACGAAGACCTGCGCCCCGGGCCGGTCGGCGGCGATCCGGTCGAGCAGCCGGTCGAGGTCGCGAGCGGCGTTCCGGTTGCCGCGCACCATGTCGTTGGTGCCGATGTGCAGCAGGATCACGTCCGGCTCGTAGGTGGCGAGCCAGTCGTCGACATGCTCGGCGAGCTGCGCGATCGTCCAGCCCTTGTGCCCTTCGTGGTCGGGGTCGCGCGACGTGCCGGTGTGCTGCGAGCCGACGAGATCGGCCTGCACGCCGGCCCGGCTGAGCCGCCAGAACAGCGCGCTGCGGTAGGAGTCGTTGCTGGTGGAGCCGACGCCCCAGGTGATCGAGTCCCCGAGCGGCATGATCCGGACGGGGCCGCTCGCCCTGCCCAGCGGCATGACCTGGGCGGGGCTGCCTGCCTCGCGGACCGGCCGTTCGGCCCGGGCCTGCGCCGGGCCGGCGCCGAGAAGGAGCAGCGGCACTGCCAGCGCCACGGTGAGGCGCCTCGCCGAAATCTTCACGAACCTCTCCTTCGAGATCGACGCTGGATCGGCGTCGGCCTGTCGTATCGGTCGCGGTGGTGCGCGCTCTGACGTTTCACCCGGGTTCGCAACCGAAGACGCACTTTCCGTCCGGAGGTGCTACTTCTGTGGTCATGAACGGGGTGGAAATTTCGCGGCGGTACTACCTGTCGTCGGTGGCGCCGGGGTTGCGCGGGGTGCGGCACGCGGCGGCGCTGCTAGGCCCCGGATCCGAAGTGCTCGGGTACGACGACGAGGTCTCGCCCGACCACGACTTCGGGGAGCGGGTGCAGATATTCGGTCCCGGCCACGAAAGTGCCGGCGAGTTCTTCGCGGCGCTGCTCGGCTTCGACCCGGCCGACGGCGTGACCGTCGCCGACTGGCTGCTCACACCAACGCAAATTTTCGCCAGCCTCACCCGCGGCGCGGTCTTCCACGACCCGGACGGCGAGCTGGCGAACCGGCGGGCGGCGATCGCGTGGTATCCGGACGACGTCTGGCGCTATGCGCTGGCGGCGGGGTGGTTGAAGGTCTCCCAGGAGGAGGCGTTCGTCGCGCGCACCGGCGCCGCCGGCGACGAGATCGGGTCGCGGATCCTGGCGGCGCGGCTCGCGCGGGAGCTGATGCGGCTCGCGTTCCTGGTGGAGCGGCGCTGGGCGCCGTACGCGAAATGGTTCGGCCGGGCTTTCGGCGAGCTTTCGCTCGCCGCGACGCTGGCGGCGCCGCTGCGGGCGGCGATGGCCGCGGAGGGCTGGCGGGAGCGCGAGGAGATGATCTGTACGGCGGGAAGCACGCTCGCGGCGGCGACCAACGCGCTCGGGTTGTGCCCGGAGCTGGACCCGTCGCCGCGCCCGTTCTACACGCGGGACATCCGGGTGCTGGCCGGCGACCGCTTCACCGTGGCGCTGACCGCGGAGATCACCGATCCCGTGCTGCTCGGGGTCGTCGGCCGGGCCGGCCGCCGGCAGCAGATCCCCAAGCTGCCCGGCACGATCGACCAGGCCGTCGACTCGACCGACATCCTCGGCAACACGGAACGTTTCCGCGCCGCCGGGCTGCTGCTCGGCCTGGGATAGTCATCGTCCGCCGGAAAGTTCGTTGTACTCCGCCGCCACCTCCTGGCCGGAAAGTTTCGCGATGGCGGCCATGATCTCGTCGGTGGCGGCGCGCCGGGCCGGGCCGGGCCGCCCGTCCGGCGGAGGGCCGAAGCGCATCGGCTCGCCGAACCGCACGGTGACTTTCCCGGGTTTGGGGAAACTTGCGCCGACCGGCTGGATCCGGTCGGTGCCGAGCAGCGCGACCGGCACCACGGGCGCGCCCGAGGCGATCGCCAGCCACCCGACGCCGGTGCGGCCGCGGTAGAGCCGGCCGTCGCGCGAGCGGCTGCCCTCGGGGTGGATGCCGAAGGCGCCGCCGGCCTCGAGCACCCGCAGCGCGACCTCGAGCGACTCCTGCGCAGCCCGGTAGCCGCCGCGCGGCACCGGAATCGCGTCGATGCCGGTGATGAACGTGCGGGTCACCCATTGTTTCGGGCCGCCGGCGCGAAAGTATTCCGCCTTGGCCAGGAAAGAAACGCGGCGCGGTGTCAGGAGCGGGATCAGGAAACTGTCCACGAAAGACAGATGGTTGGCCGCCAGGATGACCGGCCCGGTGCGCGGAACGTTGGCGGCGCCGTGCACCTCGGGACGGAAGGCGATCCGCGAGATCGGCAGCAGCATCGGCCGGAGGGCGGCGGCGAGCATGGCGTCAGCCCTTCAGGTGAGCGTCGACGGCGGCCACGAGCAGCGGTTCCGGCGTGTCGAAACCGGTGACCACCTGCAGCGTTCCCCAGTGCCAGAGCTGGGCGATGCCGTGCAGGGCCGCCCACAGCGCCGCGGCGCCGGCCGTGGGTTGCGCCAGGCGCGCTTGCGTCAGCAGTTTCACGAGTACGCCGAAAAGTGGCGTGCTCTGCTCGCGCAACCCGATGTTGTTGCCGCGCAGCAGATCGTGGCGAAACATCAGCGCGAACATTCCGGGCTCGTTCCTGGCGAAGTCCACGTATCGGCGGGCGAGCGCGAGCAACGCGGCGCGCGGCTGCGCGCCGCTCTCGCCGATCGTCTCGGCGACCACCGTGCCGAGTTTGCGGTATCCCTCGCGCGCGATCGCCGCGAGGAGAGCCTGATGCGTCGGGAAGTAGCGCCGCGGCGCGCCGTGCGAGACCCCGGCCCGGCGGGCGATCTCGCGCAGCGACAGCGCGTCGGTGCCGGCCTCGGCCAGCAGCTCGACCCCCGCGGCGACGAGCCGCGTTTCCAGATCCCCCGGTTGCATAGACAGTGTCTACCACCGTCGCGTAGACACTGTCTACCGCTTGCCGGGCGACTGGTGTTCCGGGTAGTGGGGCGAAGGTTGGCGGCTACTGCGCGGTCCGGGCCGGCGTGACGGCTACTGGCCGACCGGTGGGGCCCAGCCGGGCCGGGGGATGAGGCAGAACGGATGGCCGGCCGGATCGGCGTAGACGTGGTTGCCGCCCGGGAGCGGGGTCGCGCCCAGCGCCAGCACGCGCTCGTGGGCGACGGCCTGGTCGTCGACCATCACGTCCAGGTGGATCTGCTGCGGGATCGCGGGGTCGGGCCAGGTGGGCGGGCGCTGGTCGCGGGAGCGCTGGAAGGCCAGGCCCGAGGTGTGGTCGTTCGCGGCGACCACGGCGAAGTCGTCGTCGGAGTAGGTGATCGGCGTGCCGAGCAGCTCGCTGTAGAAGGAGGCCAGGGCGAGCGGCTCGGGGCAGTCGAGGATGACGTGGTGAAGTCGGCCGATGGGCATGACTCCCGATTGTCGCCGACCTTTACCGTGGCGGCATGCGAACTGTCACCGTGACGGCGCCTTCGGGCACCGCGTGGCGCGTCCGGGTCGTGTGGGCGCCGCGCTGGCGGGCCCTGGCGCGGCGTTTCGGCGGCTGGCGCTCGAAGCGCACCGGCACCTCGGGCGACGTGGTCGACGGCGCCCTCGAGGTGGGCGGCAACATGCCCAGCTCCGGCGGTGGCGGTGGCGGCTCCGGGCTGGGTGACGAGATCGCGGCGATCGTTTTCGTCCTCATCGCCTTCGTGCTGGCTGCCGCGCTGTTCTGGTGGGTGCTGCTGCCGCTTCTGTTGCTCGTCCTCGACCTGGTGATCGTCCTGCTCCTGTTGGCGGTGTCGGTCGTCGCGCGCGTGCTGTTCCGTCGCCCGTGGACGGTGGAGGCCACCGCTACGGGGCAGCCCGGGGTCGCCCAGCAGGTGGTGGGCTGGCGCGCGGCCCTGCGCCGGCGGGACGAGATCGCCGACGCGCTGGGCCGGGGCCTGCGGCCCGAGCCGATGCCGAGCCCGCTGCAGCGCTGACGTCGCGGCGTCCCCGTCCGACGCAGCGGCTGCCGCCACTCACGTGAGCGCCGGGGCGGCGCACTCAGGCGCGGCCGCTCAAGCGGCCGACCCGGCACATCCCGCTCAAGCGGGCATCGTGGCGGGCCCGGAGGCGGTCGCCGACGACGAGCTGCTCAGCCGCCCAGCGCGATCCCGGCGCCGGGCGCGGTGAACCCGGGATAGTCGCCGTCGCCGACGGCGATTTTCAGCGTACGGCCGACCGCCGTGACCACCTGGGACTCGACCGCGCTGCCGACGTGGTCGGACGGGGTCACCGGGTCGGCCGCGATGCCCGCCGCCACCGCTGTGCGGGTGAAGCCGACGAACGTCTCGGTGCGGTTGTCCTCGGTGCTGCCGGTCTTGCCGGCCACCGGCCGTCCGCCCATGATCGAGTCGACCTGGGTGGCGGTGCCGCCGTCGCATTTGCCGTACGTGCTCTGCTGGCCGACCGGGCAGCGGGCCGCGTCGGTGGCCGCGCGGGCGACCTCGGGGTCGAGGACCTGCCGGCAGCTGGACGAGACGGCGACCTTCCCGCCGTCGGGGCCGGTGATCGACTGGACCGGGAGCGGCGAGCAGTAGACGCCCTCGCTCGCCACGGCGGCGTACGCGGAGGCCAGCTCGAGCGGGGTGGTGTCGACGACGCCGAGGGTGAACGAGCCCCAGCCGTCCGGCTCGGCGGCCAGCGCGGCGTCGGACCGGGAGCTGAAGCTGATCCCGAGCTTCTTGGCCTCGGCGACCGCGGCGGCCGGGCCCACCTGCTCCTCCAGGTGCACGAAGTACGTGTTCACCGAGCGGCCGAACGCGCTCCACATGGTGCGGTAGCCGTCCATCCAGGCGGGGTTGCTGTTGCCGGGGCAGTACTTGCCGCCGCAGCTGTCCGGGCCGTTGTCGGGCCACTCGGTGGGCAGCTTGGCCGGCGCGTCGAAGCCGGTGTCCAGCGGCATGCCGGCCTCGAGCGCGGCGAGCATGGTGAACAACTTGAAGGTCGAGCCGGATGGGTAGCCGTGCAGGCTGGGGCCCCCGCTGACCAGCGGGTTCACTGTGTTCGAGGTGCCCTTCGCGGTGCTGTAGTGCCGGTTGACCGCGAGCGCCAGGACCTTGCCGGTGCCGGGCTGCACCACCGCGATCGGCAAAACTTTCTTGTTGTTCAGGCCGTAGACGGCGCGGGACTGCTCGGCGGCGGCGCGCTGCACGTCCGGGTCGAGCGTGGTGACGATGGTGTAGCCGCCGCGGCGCAGGGCGGTGTCGCGTGCGGTGGCGGTCCTGCCGAACTGCGGCTGCGCGTCGAACCAGCTGCGTACGTAGTCGCAGAAGAAGCCCCAGCCGTTGGTCTTGCCGGAGGCGTCCACGCACCCGTTGGGCTGGGATCGGCCGGAGAACGTCAGCTTCTCGGCGGCGGCCGCCTTCCGCTGCGCCTCGGTGATCATCCCGGCTTTCCGCATCGCTCCCAGCACGTACAGCTGCCGGGCCTTGGCCTTGGATCTGTCGCCGCTGATCGGGTTGTCGGCGTCGGGCGACTGCACGATGCCGGCGATCATGGCGGCCTGCGCGAGGTCGAGGCGGGACGGCGGGACTCCGAAGATGCGCCGCGATGCCGCCTCCACGCCGTAGGCGCCGTCGCCGAAGTACACGATGTTGAGGTAGTTCTGCAGGATCTGCTGCTTGGTGAGCCGCTGCTCGAGCTCGATCGCGTATTGGACCTCTTTGAGCTTGCGAGCGGGGGTGTCGGCGGTCGCGCCGGCGCGCTCGGCGGCGGTGAGCGTCGGGTCCTCCTTGAGGACGTTCCGGACGACCTGCATGGTCAGCGTCGAGGCGCCCTGCTCGGCCTCGCCGCTGCGCGCGTCGGTGACCAGCGCGCGGACGGCGCCCTTCAGATCGACGCCGCCGTGCTGGTAGTAGCGGACGTCCTCGGCGGCCACGATCGCCTGCTGCATCACGGGGGCGATCTGGCCGAGCGCGACGTCGTGCCGGTCCTCGTCGTAGAACGTGGTGATCAGCGTCTTGCCGTCGTTCGCGTAGACCCTGGTGACCTGGGCCGTGGGCGGGTCCAGGAGCTGCTCGGGCAGCTCGGCGCGCTGCTGTTCGGACCAGTGCGCGGCGGAGATCAGGACGGCCCCGGCCGGGATCGCCGCGACGCCGACGAGAGCGCCGACGAGGATCAGCACGCCGCTGAGGCGGGCCAGTGCCCCGCCCCGCGTCTCCCGTGTCATCGTCAAGATCCCTTCATCGGTCAGACCTTCTAGTCGGTAGCACCGGAATCTGAGATGTCCCTGGGTTTCGTTACCGATCCGTAACTTTCCGGGGTCCCTTACACGTGGTGACCGTCACACCGTGCTTCGAGCACGCTTCTGTCCAGATTAAGCCGCGAAATCCGGCGGATCTCATGACCAAGGTCACTGTGCGTGATCACTTTTCCGTGACCTGGGTTACTGACTGGTAGCTCTGGCACTTGTAACCGCTGAGCAGGGGCGGCAACATTTCCCGCACGTTAAACGACGGCATCGACGAACCTCTCTGCTGGCGGTTGATCGACAGGGTCGCCCGTCGATGCGAGCCCATGGCGGTGAGGCCCTGCGAGCCGTCTGACTTCCATAGGAGGATCCGTGAAGGATTCGCTAGACGCGGCGGAGGGGCGCACCAACTGGCGCCGGTTCGCTGTCGCGGCAGGTGTGCCCGCCGTGGTCGCGGGTGCGCTGGTGTTCGGCGTGGCGTCGGGCGCCCTCGCTGCCAGCTTCTCGGTGTCGGGCACCCAGTTCAAGCTCTCCGCCGACCGGCTCGAGGGCCAGGGCTTCACGCAGTACAGCGGCGTGCTCGACACTGCCGACCCGAGCAAGAAGATCCCGGCCGCGATGTCGGGCATCAAGTCCGCGAAGATCTACAACCTCTGCCAGACCGTGGCGGTCGGGCCGGTCGTCCTCCGCATCGAAGCCGGCAAGGACTCGGATCGTCCGGTCGAGGCACAGGACCTGCTCATCGGCATGTCCGAGCTGAGCGGTGACGCGACGTTCACCGACATCAACATCGGGCAGGACGCCTCGACGCTGAACCAGGACGGCGCGGCGAGCCACGGCGCGGCCGGCGGTTTCGGCCAGGGTGCCAAGTCGGTGACCATCACCGACCTGCACCAGAAGGCGTACTCGACGTCGGCGTCGACGTTCAAGCTGAGCGGCATGTCGCTCAAGCTGCACATCGGCGACGGCACGGAATGTTTCTGAGCTGACACGTGGGGCTCGCGGGTTTGTCCCGCGAGCCCTGTTCGTGTTCAATCCCCCTCACTTTTCTACCATCGCGGCATTGCGGAAACGCGGAGGATCTCGTGGCGACCGACAACTTCTGGGGCAAGTTCCGCCGCTGGCGGCGGCACCGCCCGTTCTGGGGCGGCCTGCTCCTGATTCTGTCGGCGGTCGAGCTCTACCTCAGCGCCAACCTGGCCCTCGGCGGCGTCGAGGTCCACCTCGGCCCGCAGGGCTTCCTGTCCTACCTGCTGCCGCTGATCCTGCTGATGTGCGGCCTGCTCGCCTGGTTCACCCCGGCCCAGCGGCTCTTCTACGGCATCGTGGCGCTGCTGACCGCGCTGTACACGTTTCTCGGGCTGAACCTCGGCGGCTTCGTCATCGGC
The DNA here is from genome assembly GCF_042664765.1 of Paractinoplanes rhizophilus. NCBI lineage: Bacteria > Bacillati > Actinomycetota > Actinomycetes > Micromonosporales > Micromonosporaceae > Paractinoplanes > Paractinoplanes rhizophilus. Next base: position 299,126 of record NZ_JBHTBJ010000001.1, read on the forward strand.
ATGCTGCTCGGCATCTTCGGCGGCGCCCTGGTCATCGCCTGGGGGCCGCCGCGCGACCGGCCCGGCCAGGGCCACGCCGCCCCGCCGACCGACGAGCCCACCGACCACCAGCAGGACGAGCCGGCCGACGTCGGCGACGACATCTTCGACGACGGCAGCCGCGAGGACGTCGAGGAGACCCAGCAGATCGAGATCGCCGGGCACGACGACCGGCCGCACGAGGAGCAGCAGGTGCGGCCGGCCCTCTTCGCCGCGGTGCCGCCGGGCATCTCCCGCCGCGCCGGCCGGAAAGGGCCGGCGCGCAGCCGGCGGGTCATCGCGTTCGGGCTGGTTCCGGTCGCGGTCACCGCGACGATCGTGGCCGGCGCCAGTCTGCAGGCCAGCGCGGCCGAGTGCCCGGAAGGGCTGCCGTCGCGATCGGTCGCCGCCTCGTCGTCGCCGGCGACGGCCCGGCCCACGACCGAGCCCACCACCCCCGCCGCGGACGACGACTCGCCGAAGCCGGCCAGCCCCGGCGCCGGGAAGACCACCGAGGCGGCCGAGCCCACCGCCGGGGAGACGACCGCCGCCCCCACCACCGCCCCGGCCAAGGACGGCGGCAACCCGATCACCGACGGGATCGAGAACATCGTCGACGGCGTCAGCAATCTGCTCGGCATCGGCGACGAGGAGTCGCCGGCTCCCAGCACGTCGCAGGCATCGTCGGAGCCCGCCACCACCGAGCCGGCCGCCGACCCCACCGCCACCACCGAGCCGGCCGCCGGCCCCGCCAAGACCACCGAGCCGGCCGCCGGCCCCACCAAGAAGGCGGACGGGGCGAAGGCGGCGGAGCCCAGCGCCACCGACGACGAGATCCCCTGCCTCGGCCCCCGCGTCTACGGCAAGGTCGCCAGCCCCGACGACATCCCCACGGTGGCGAAGAAACCCGGCGTCATGGAGGTCGACTCGCTGACGATGTACGACTCCACCTACGACGGCGTGGTCGACATGCCGACGGCCGGCGGCGGGTCGTACAAGGCGCTGAAGTTCACCATGGACAAGGCCGTGAACAAGCCGTTCAGCCTGACCATCGACGAGCCCAACGGCAGCCAGACGAAGATCACGAGCAAGACGCTCACCACCACCGGGACCGTGAAGTTCTACACCTCCCGGTTCGAGGGCAAGCTCTTCGGCATCATCCCGGTGGTCTTCACTCCCGAGCGGCCGCCGCCGCTGACGCTGCCGATCCTCTGGTTCACCGACGCGAAGATCCAGCTGTCCTTCGTCCGCTGCGACACGCTCACCGGCGATCCGCTGCGGGTGCAGGGCTAGCCGCACGGCGGCTCGAGGGTGCAGGGCTGGTCAGCCGCGCCGCTCCCGCCAGCCCGCGACCACCTCGTCGGGGTCGCGGGGCCGCAGCACCACAGGCGGCCCGTCCATGAGGCCCACGTTCGCCTTGCGGATGCGCTCGTTGAGGTCGGCCACGTACTCCCGGACCTCGCGCTCGGTGGTCATCCGGTCGGCGCGGGCCTCGGCGTCCTCCACCTCGCGGCGCAGGGCGAGCGTCGGCGGGACCACGCCCGCGGTCGCGCCCTCACGCGCGAGCCAGTCCTTGACCCACCAGTCCTCCTCGTACTCCCCGCCGTGGCCGCGCAGCGGCTTGCCGGCCCCTTCGAGGTTGTCGAACTCGCCGCGCTCCCGGGCCTCGCGCAGCTGCCGGTCGATCGACGACTCGTACCAGTGCACCATGCTTTCCCAGTGTAGTTTCGCCTCCGCCCCGGCTCCCGTGGCCGCGGGGCGTAGGTTGGGCCGCAGTCCAGCGAGGAGGACCGACGCGATGTGCCGCAACATCCACCAACTGCACAACTTCGACCCGCCGGCGACCGCCGAGGAGATCCAGGCCGCCGCCCTGCAATATGTGCGGAAGGTCGCCGGCGCCACCCGCCCGTCCCAGGCCAATCAGGAGGCCTTCGACCAGGCGGTGGCGGCCGTCGCCGCGGCCACGGCCGATCTGCTGGGCGCCCTCGTGACCACCGCCCCGCCGAAGAATCGCGAGGTCGAGGCGGCGAAGGCCCGCGCGCGGGCCGAGCGGCGCTACGCCTCCTGAACTATCGCCGCGGGTGTCCGAAAGTTTCGGTCACTCACCGGAAGTTGTTGACACGACGGCGCGCGCGGGCCAATACTGGCGCCATCGACGCGACTCGATGACGTCGATCCGGGTCGTCCCCTGACCCGGCGATCGAGCGAGGTCGCCGCCCCCGTGACGGCCTCCATCACCCTGCCCTCGAGCCGGCCGCCACCAGCCGGCTCGATGCAGGCTGCCCGTCCCCGGCCGGCCGCTGCCGCGCGCCGGCGTCAGACCGTAACGCCGGCTCCTCCCTGGCCGGCCGTCACGAGAAAGAAGCGTGTCATGGACGCTCCCCCGAGGCGCCGCGGACGCGGCGCGATCCGACCTCCGGCCCGCGCGGCCGCGCTGGTCACGGCCACGCTCCTCCGGCCGGGCGCCGGCACGGCGATCACCTCCCACCGGACCCGGGCCGGTGACCTATGAAAAAGCGTTCCCTTCTCACCGGGATGGCCGTCGCCGCGCTCACCGTGGCGAGCACGCTCGCCGCCCTCCAGGCCCCCGCGCAGGCCGCCACCTGCAACGGGTACGTCGGGCTCACCTTCGACGACGGGCCGTCCAACGACCACACCCCCGCGATCCTGAACGCGCTGCGCGCCAACGGGCTGCGGGCCACGATGTTCAACGAGGGCCAGTATGCGGCCGCCTATCCGGCACAGGTGCGGGCGCAGGTCGACGCGGGCATGTGGGTGGGCAACCACAGCTACACCCACCCGCACCTGGTGCAGCAGAGCCAGGCCCAGATCGACTCGGAGATCTCGCGTACGCAGAGCGCGATCGCCAACGCCGGCGGCGGGACGCCCAGGCTGTTCCGGCCGCCCTACGGCGAGACCAACGGCACCCTGCAGTCGGTGGAGGCGAAATACGGCCTCACCCAGATCATCTGGGACGTCGACTCGCAGGACTGGAACAACGCCAGCGTCGACGCGATCGTCAACGCCAACGCCCGCCTGAGCAACGGGCAGATCATCCTCATGCACGAGTGGCCGGGGAACACGCTCGCCGCGATCCCGCGCATCGCGCAGACGCTCGCCAGCAAGAACCTGTGCGCCGGCATGATCTCGCCGACGACCGGCCGGGCCGTGGCCCCGGACGGTAGCGGCGGTGGCGGCGGCGGTGGCGGCGGTAGCTGCACCGCGTCGCTGTCGGCCGGCTCCGCGTGGGGCGACCGCTACAACCTCAACGTCTCGGTGACCGGGTCCAACTCGTGGACCGTGACGATGAACGTCCCCTACCCCGAGCGGATCATGACCACCTGGAACATCTCGGCCAGCTACCCCAGCTCGCAGGTGCTGATCGCGAAACCGAACGGCAGCGGCAACAACTGGGGTCTCACGATCCAGACCAACGGGAACTGGACGTGGCCGTCGGTCTCCTGCAGTGTGACCTGATCCCGTACGTGCAAGTGACGGGCGCGGCGGTCCACGGGGCCGCCGCGCCTCGCGTCCGGGGCCGCGAAAATTTCCGGATCCGGCGGCGAACGTCTGGTGTTTCCGCGGGACATTGACAACGATCAGCGGATGCGGAGAGCTTTCTGCCGGGCGTACGCCGTCTTGCTGTTGATCGTCGGATCCGGGGCGGTGATGCCGGGGCAGGCGGTCGCGCACGGCACGAAACCCGCGGGGCGGGTGGCCGGCGATCCCGTCGCGCACGATCCCACGGTGATCCGGCAGGGGCGGTACTACTACAGCTTCATCACCGGCGACATCGGGACGCGGACCTACCTGCCGATGCGGCGGTCCGCCGACCTGGTGCACTGGGAGTTCCTCGGGCCGGTGTTCAGCACGCCGCCGGCATGGGTCGCCGGCGAGCTGGGGACCACGCCGGGCGACTTCTGGGCGCCCGACATCAGCTATCTCCACGGCGAGTTCCGGCTGTACTACGCGGCCTCCTCGTTCGGGACGAACAACTCGGTGATCGGGCTGGCCACCAACCGCACGCTCGACCCGGCCAGCCCGGACTACGGGTGGGTGGATCGCGGCATGGTGCTGCGGTCGGGCGCGGGCGACGACTTCAACGCGATCGACCCCGAGGTGATCGTCGACCACGGACAGCCGTGGCTGGCATTCGGCTCGTTCTGGGACGGGATCAAGATGCGGCGCCTCGACCCGGCCACCGGCCTGGCCGGGGATCCGGAGCTGGTCTCGCTCGCCTCGCGCGGCGGAGCTTCGATCGAGGGCGCCTCGATCGTGCGGCACGGAAAGTTCTTCTATCTGTTCGCGAGCTTCGACTACTGCTGTCGCGGGGTGGACAGCGACTACCGGGTCGTGGTCGGCCGGGCCACCCGGGTGAACGGGCCCTATGTGGACCGGGCTGGGACGCCGATGCTTTCCGGCGGCGGCAGCGAAGTTTTGCGCGGCTACAACGAATTCCGCGGGCCCGGCGGCGGCGACGTCTACGGCAACTTCTCCGTGCACCACTACTACGACCTGGACGACGACGGCGCGCCGAAGTTGAGTGTGCGGCCGTTGCGCTGGACCGGCGGCTGGCCGTCGCTCGGCGACCCGCTGACCGGGAGCCGGGCGGTCGGGCACGGGCCGGCGTACATGACGATGGTGAGCCGGACCGACGGCCGGGTCGTCGCCAACCCGTCGTGCGGCTACGAGGGCGCCGACATCGCCCTCGCCGCCGGGCCCGGCGGCCCGTGCGCGCAGTGGCGGCTCGACGAGCGGGACCCGGGGTACGTGAGCCTGGGCAACCGGTTCAGCAACAAGGTCGCCGAGGTGGCGGCGTGGGTCGACGCGGACGGGGCGCGGGTGGCGCAGTGGGGCTGGCTGCACAACGACTGCCAGCAGTTCGCGATCGACCCGGCCGGCGACGGCTGGGCGGTGATCCGCAGCAAGCTCAACGGGCGGGTCCTGCAGCCGGCGGCGTGCACCGGCGACCTCGTGCGGACGGTTGCCGCGAACGGTTCGGCGTGCCAGCAGTTCCGCCTCCAGCCGGTGGGCGAGGTGCTGATCGCCGACGCCGGACGCACGCATGCCATGGCGGGGTGGTGGCGCTTCGAGCACGCCGGGGACGGCTACTACCGGGTGGTGAACACGCGGAGCGGGCGGGCGCTGCCCGGCGGGCCGTGGCGCATCGTGACCGGCGGGCTGGTGAGCCCGGACGGGACCGCGACCGGCGGGCTGGTCAGCCAGGACGGGCACGAGATGCCGGCCTACCTGGCCACGCCGTGAGCCCGGCCGCCGCGGCGCGGCAATCCCCCTGGGCCCAGCCGTGGAGCCAGCAGCTGGTCACCGGCCCGCTGCGAGACCGCGATCGAGCGGTCGGGGCCCAGCCGTAGAGCCGGGGCCCAGCCGTAGAGCCGGGGGCCAGCAGTAGAGCCGGGGCCCAGCCGTGAAAGCCAGGCCGGCCCACCACACGGCCGGACGGCCCGCGACGGCCTGATGGGCCGCCCGGGCCGTCCGCCACGCCGGTGACTTTTCCGTCGCCCGTACCGATGCGGATGCGAAAGAATCACGCCTTGCCGGCGGAAACTTTCTCCTTGTCCGAGGCCGCAGGCGAGGCGGGCCCGGCCCTGCGGCCCGCCCGCCACACCGCGAACAGCGCCAGCACCAGGGCGATCAGGCCGGCGACGAGCCCGGCGATGCCGTACGCGTCGGGGCCGTCGGACGACTCGCCGGCGCTCTCGGCGGGAGCCGGCGCGGCGGCGGCCGGTGCGGTCGCGGCGGCGAGCTTGAGCACGGGGGCGGGGTGCTCGGCCTCGGAACCGTCGGTGGTCGGCTCGTCGATCCAGCGGACGATCGAGCCGTCGGAGTACGTCTGCAGCGTCTTGAACACCATCTGGCCGGAGTCGGGCAGCGGGCCGAGCGAGACGTCGAACTCCTGGAACTGGCCGGGCTTGACCGCGGCGTTCGCGTCGGCGGTCCAGGTGATCTTCGAGACGGCCTCGGTGATCTCGGTGTCGTGCGCCTTGATCGGGGTGGCGAGCTTGGACTTCACCGCGACCGCGGTCCAGCCCTGGACCGGCTTGATCGAGACCGAGGCGACCGGCTTGTCGGCGGGCAGGTTCACCTCGACCTTGGTGGTGCTCGCCGTGTCACTTTCGGTGGGGACGCGGAAAGTCACCTTGGCGTAGCCACCGGGGGTGGCGGTGCTGGGGTTCACGGTGACGTGCGCGGACGCGGGGACGGCCAGCGCGAGGGTGAGGCCGCCCACGACGGCGGCCACGAGGACGGATCGCTTGATGAGTGTTCGCACGTTCGTTGGTCGGCGCGGGCGCCGGGAAAGTTCCCCCGAAACTTTCAGGTGACGGGCAGGCGCACGTCCACGCGAAGGCCGGGTGACGCGTCGCCCAGCGTGACCGTGCCGCCGTGCCGGCGCACCAGCTCGCGCACGATCGCCAGGCCCAGCCCGGTGCCGCCGGCGTCCCGGGCGCGGGCGTCGTCGAGGCGGGTGAACCGGTCGAAGACCCGCTCGCGGTCCTCGGGCGGGATGCCGGGGCCGTCGTCACGCACGGTGATCCGCGCATATTCGCCCTCGTCGGCCACCTCCACGGTGACCCGCGACCGGGCGTGCCGCTCGGCGTTGTCGATCAGGTTGGCCACGACCCGGCCGATCGCGTCGGGCTCGACCGTGGCCCGCACCGGCTCGGCCGGCCGCTCGTAGCAGACATTTTCGTAGCGCGACGCGACGTCGGCGACCACGCCGTCGAGGTCGGCGTCGGCGAGCCGGCCGGGCGGGGCGGCGTCGTCGGAGCGGGCGAGCAGCAGCAGGTCGTCGACGAGGCGGCTGAGCCGGCCGACGTCGGTCAGCAGGTCGGCCGAGAGTGCCGGCCAGTCGGTGTCGGGCAGGCGCTGGGCGACCTCGAGTTCGGTGCGCATGTTGGTCAGCGGGCTGCGCAGCTCGTGCGCGGCGTCGGCGACGAACGCCCGCTGCCGGGCGCGGGCGGAGTCGAGCCGGTAGAGCATGCCGTTGAGCGTGACGGCGAGCCGGTAGATCTCGTCGCGCGACTCCGGCAGCGGCAGCCGGCCGTGCCGGGTGCCGCCGGTGATCTCCTCGGCGCCGGCCCGCAGCGCGTCGACCGGACGCAGCGCGGCGCCCAGGATCCGCCACATGACGACCGCGAGCATGCCGACCAGCAGCGGAAACGCGACCAGCAGCGTGACCCGCAGGATGTGCACGCCCTGGCTGAGGTCGTCGGTCGAGCGGGCCACCAGCACGCGGACCGGCTCGCTGGGCGGGCCGGCCACCTTCATCACCACGCGGGCGTTGCCCTCCAGGCCGATCCGGTCGCCGGGGATCTCGGTGACCTCGCCGTCGGAGAGCGCGCGCAGCTCGTCGTCGTGCAGCATCGGGATGAGCCGGTCGGCGCCGGCCGAGACGGCCACCACCCGCTGCTGGTCGTCGATCACCTGGACCTGCATGGCCGGGTTGACCGGGATGGGCTGGCTGAGCTGGTGCTGGTCGACGAGCTTCGCGACGCTGGTGGCGGTGTCGAGGGCCTCGGCGTTGACCGCGCGCAGCAGGGCGTAGTTGAGCACGCCGACCAGCAGCAAGAGGCCGACGGCCAGGCCGGCGGTGACCACCATGACGGTGAGCCACACCAGCCGGGACCGCAGGCTGAACTCGCGGGGACGGCGCACGTCAGCCGCCCGACAGGCGGTAGCCGGCGCCGCGCACGGTCTCGAGGCGCTCGCGGCCGATCTTGCGGCGGAGGTATCCCACGTACACCTCGACCGCGTTGGGCGCGGTCTCGACGGCGGCGTCCCACACGTGGTCGAGCAGCTCGATCTTGCTGACCACCTCGCCCGGGCGGCGCATCAGGTACTCCAGCAGGGCGAACTCGCGGGTGGTGAGGACCACCTCGGAGCCGGAAACCAGCACGCGGCGCTCGGCCGGGTCGAGCTCGATGTCGCCGTGGGCGAGCACCGGCGGGCGCTCGTGGGCGCCGCGGCGCAGCAGCGCCCGCAGGCGGGCGAGCAGCACGATGTACGAGAAAGGTTTCGTCAGGTAGTCGTCGGCCCCGCAGTCGAGGCCGTCGGCCTGGTCGTACTCGCCGTCCTTGGCCGAGAGCATCAGCACCGGCACCCAGTTGCGCTCGGCGCGCAGCTGGCGCACCACCCGATAGCCGCTCAGCCGGGGCAGCATGACGTCCAGGATCATCGCGTCGTACCCGCCGTGACGGGCCATCTCGAGACCGTCCTGGCCGTCGCCGGCCACGTCCACCGCGAAACCTTCCGCCTGCAGCCCGCGCTGCAGCGCCGCCGCCAGGCGCGCCTCGTCTTCCACCACCAGCAACCGCACGGGACTACCTTTACACGTGGGGAGCCACCCCTAGGGGAAGCTCTCAGCGACGTCACAGCGCTCGCGACGCAGTCTTGGTGGCAGAGAACGGGAGGTGGACATCGTGTCCGTGTTCAGGTCCAGGCCGGCGCTTCGCTGGCTAGTGCCCTCCGCCGCCGCGGTCATCGTCATCGGGGGTGGCGCCGCGGCCGGCACGATCGTCGCGAGCGCGGACCCTTCGCTGCCGGATCGCAGTGCGGCCGAGTTGCTTGTCGACGTCCAGACCGCCAAGGTCGACGGCTTGTCCGGCACCATCGTCGAGAGCGCCGAGCTCGGCCTGCCGGCGATCGCCTCGCTGGCCGGCAACGCCAAGTCCGGCGGCGGCGACCTGGCCAGCGTCCTCGGGGGCAGCAACACGGCCCGCGTCTGGTACGCCGGCGAGGAGAAGATGCGCCTCGCGCTGGTCGGCACCCAGGGCGAGACGGACGTCATCCGCAACGGCGACGACGTCTGGCTGTGGAGCAGCGCCGACCAGCGCGCCAATCACCTGAAGTTGCCGGCCGGGGCCGCCGAGAGGCACCCGATGGCCGAGGTTCCGAAGACGCCGCAGGAGGCGGCCGACGCGGCCCTGGCCGCGATCGACCCGACCACCACGGTGACGACCACGGGCGCGGCCAAGGTGGCCGGTCGTGACGCGTACGAGCTGGTGCTCAGTCCCAAGGACACGGCGTCGCTGATCGGGCAGGTCCGCCTGGCGATCGACGCCGAGCACCACATCCCGCTGCGTGTCGACGTGTACGCGAAGAACGCGACCAAGCCGGCCGTGCGGGTGGCGTTCCAGCAGATCAGCTTCGCGGTGCCGGACGCGGCGCAGTTCAAGTTCAACCCGCCGCCGGGCACCAAGGTGACCGAGGGCAGCGCCGAGGGGCTCGCCGCGGAGCACCGGGCCGAGGCCGAGAAGGCGGCCAAGGCGCGCGAGGCCGAGCAGCCGAGGATCATCGGCGAGGGCTGGACGTCGATCGTCGAGGCCAAGCTGCCGAAGCCGGCCGCGGCGGACAAGTCCGCGGGCGCCGAGGCTCAGCAGCTCGCCGGCATCGTCGACATGCTGCCGGCGGTGAGCGGGTCGTGGGGCAGCGGGCACCAGTTCGCCGGGCCGCTGTTCACGGTGCTGGTCACCGACGACGGCCGGGTGTTCGCGGGCGCGGTGACCCCGGAGAAGCTGTACGAGGCCGCCGCCAAGTAACCGCTCAAATAGTTCTAGAACTCTCCGCCACATCGTGCGACACTGTGGCGGAGAGTTCTATAACTGTTGGAGGTTGCGATGACCCTCATGGCGGAGCCGGTCCACGGCCGGTTCGGCGCCTTCGGCGGCCGGTACGTTCCGGAGTCCCTGGTCCCGGCGTGCGCCGGGCTCGCCGAGGCCTTCGCCGCGGCGTGGGCCGACAAGACTTTCCGCGACGAGCTGGACTCGTTGCTCGCGGTGTATGCCGGACGGCCCACTCCCCTGACGCCGGCCACGAATCTTTCCGCGCAACTGGGCATCTCGCTGTGGCTCAAGCGCGAGGATCTCGCCCACACCGGCAGCCACAAGATCAACAATGTGCTCGGGCAGGCGCTGCTGGCCCGCCGCATGGGACGCACCCGCCTGATCGCGGAGACCGGCGCCGGCCAGCACGGGGTGGCCACGGCGACGGCGGCCGCGCTGCTCGGGCTTTCCGCGACAATTTTCATGGGTACGCGCGACATCGAGCGGCAGCGCCTCAACGTCTTCCGGATGGAGATGCTCGGCGCCACGGTCGTGCCGGTGACCAGCGGCAGCCGGACCCTCAAGGACGCCACCAACGAGGCGATGCGCGCCTGGGTGTCCGACGTGGACAACGCCCATTTCCTGCTCGGCTCGGTCGGCGGCCCGCACCCGTACCCGTGGATGGTCCGATCGTTGCAGAGCGTGATCGGCGCGGAGGCCCGCGAGCAGGTCCCCGCCACGCCCGACGTCGTGGTGGCCTGCGTCGGCGGCGGCTCCAACGCGGCGGGAACTTTCGCGGGTTTCGTGGAAACTTCGGCACGGCTGATCGGCGTCGAGGCGGCCGGCGGCGCGGCGATGACCTCGGGATCGCCCGGGGTGGTGCACGGCGCGCGCTCGATGGTGCTGCAGGACGCGGACGGGCAGGTCGCGGAGGCGTCGTCGATCGCGGCCGGGCTCGACTACCCCGGCGTCGGGCCGGAGCACGCGTACCTGGGCGAGATCGGCCGCGCGGAGTACCGCACGGTGACCGACGACGAGGTGGTGGCGGCGCTGCGACGGCTCGCGCGCAGCGAGGGCATCATCTGCGCGCTCGAGTCGGCGCACGCGGTGGCGTGGGTGCTGCGGGCGGCCGGCACGGCAGACCTTCCCGCCGGGTCGTCGGTGTTGCTGACGCTTTCCGGGCGGGGAGACAAGGACATGGTCGCGCTGAGCGAGGGAGTCGCGGCATGATTTCGTACGCCTCCGCGAGCGCGCCCGGTCCGCTGGGCGGGCTCGGCCTGCTGGGCGGGCTCGGCCGCCGGAAAGCGCTGGTGCCCTATGTGACCGGCGGAATCACCGCGGACTGGACGGATTACGTCCGGGCCTACGCCGCCGCCGGGGCGGATGCCATCGAGATCGGCTTGCCGTTCTCGGATCCGATGCTCGACGGGGTGACCATCCAGCAGGCCTCCGACCGGGCGCTGGCCCGCGGCGTCACCGTCGAGTCGATCCTCGCCGACCTGTCGGAAACAAAGGTCGGCGTGCCGCTGGTCGCGATGACGTACGCCAATCTGGTCTTCCGGTCCGGACCGGCGGCGTTCTGCCGGCGGCTGGCCGCGGCCGGCGTGACCGGGCTGATCGTTCCCGACCTGCCGGTCGACGAGGCGGCCCCGGTGGAGCGGGCCGCGGCCGAGGCGGGGGTGACGCTGATCCTGCTGGTCGCGCCGGTCACGCCGGACGACCGGCTGGCCGAGATCGCGGCCCGCAGCCGCGGTTTCGTGTACGCGGTCAGCCTGATGGGCACCACGGGCGAGCGTTCCGAGCTCGACGCCGCGGCCGCCCGGCTGGCCGATCGGGTCAAGGCGGTCACCGACCTGCCGGTGCTGATCGGTTTCGGGGTGTCGAGCCCGGAGCAGGCCGCGGCGGCCGCCGGGCGCGCGGACGGGGTGGTGGTGGCGTCGGCGCTGATGCGCCGGGTGCTCGACGGCGCCGGCCCGGATGACCTGCGCGCGGATGTCGCTGCCCTGCGGGCCGCGCTGGATTGACGTCGACGTCCGGGCCGGCGGCGCCGACGGCCCGTGGTGGCGGGTGGCCGACGGCACGGGGGCGGCCGGCCGCCGAGGGCACGGGCGTGGCGGGTTGCAGACGGCGCGGACGTGCTCGGTTAGGGTCTGGCACGCGGGGCGATCGTTCCCGCGTGCCGGACCTTCTCGCCGGGAGGATGCGCTGACCGCGCCGCGTACCCCTAAATATCAGGCCATCGCCGCCGAGCTCGCGGCGAGGATCCGGGGCGGGGAGCTGGCGCCCGGATCGGCGCTGCCGCCGCAGAAGGAGCTCAGCGCCGCCTTCGGGGTGACGCTCGCGACGCTGCGGCAGGCGCTGCGGCAGCTCGAGGACGACGGGCTCGTCTCGCAGCAACCGGGGCGGGGAACTTTCGTGGCCGAGCCGCGCGCCGCCTACCGGCTCGACTCGCTGCGCGGGTTCGCCGAGGACCTGCGGGCCCAGGGCCAGACGGTGAGCACGCAGATCCTCGGGCAGGCGGTGCGCCGGCCGCCGTCCTGGGTCGCGGCGCGGCTCGGCGGGGACGCCGACCGGGTGGTGCGCCTGGAACGACTGCGCCTGCTGGCCGGGCGCCCCGCCGTACATCAATTGTCATGGATCGCCGGGATTGATCTTGCTGACGTCGATCTCAGTGGGACCTCGCTCTATGCGGCGCTGGCCGACCGCGGCATCGTCGTGCACCGGGCCTCGGAGGTGGTGCGGCCGGGGGTGCTCGACGCGGTGACCGCGGATCTGCTCGGGCACCCGGAGGGGACGCCGGCGTTCGTGTCGGACCGCGTCACTTTCGGGCTCGACGATCGCGCGCTGGTGTTCGACCGGGCCACCATCCTCGGAAATATTCTGGAAATTCGCACCGAGCGGGCGGTCACCGGGCTGTCCATGCAATGGAGCCGGCAGACCTGACCCATCCGCCGCGGCCGACGCGCCGAATGACTCGCGGCGTGAGGCCGACCACTTTTCCTCGCGGCCAGCTGTTGCAAAACTATGGCAACAGCAAGACTGACGCGTGGGAGGTTGATCGTGGCGAACTCGGTGTCGGCCCGCGGGCGCGTACGCGCTGCCGTCGGGCCGAAGGGGTGGGCGAGCCTCGGCGGGATGAGCGCGTTCATCCTGCTGCTGCACGTCGTCGGCTGGGGCCTGCTGTTCTTCGTGATCGTGCCGGCGCACTACCAGGTCGGCGCGGCCGGCGTGTACGGCGTCGGGCTCGGCGTCACCGCCTACACGCTGGGCATGCGGCACGCCTTCGACGCCGACCACATCGCGGCGATCGACAACACCACGCGAAAGTTGATGGCGAACGAGAAGCGCCCGCTGTCGGTGGGTTTCTGGTTCTCGCTCGGCCATTCCAGCGTGGTCTTCTTCCTCTGCCTGCTGCTCGGCCTGGGCGTCAAGTCGCTGGCCGGCCAGGTGGAGAGCGAGTCCTCGGCCCTGCAGCGGATCACCGGTGTGATCGGGGTCAGCGTCTCCGGCGTCTTCCTCTACGTCATCGGCATCATCAACCTGGTGCTGCTGGTCGGCATCTGGAAAGTTTTCCGCCGGATGCGCGCGGGCTCGTTCGACGAGGCGCAGCTCGAGGAACACCTGAACAACCGGGGTTTCCTCAACCGCATCCTGTCCCGCACCACCGGGGCGGTCACCAAGCCGTGGCAGATGTATCCGATCGGCCTTCTCTTCGGCCTGGGCTTCGACACCGCGACGGAAATTTCGCTGCTCGTGCTGGCCGGCGGCGCCGCGGCTTTCGCGCTGCCCTGGTACGCGATCCTCACGCTGCCGGTGCTGTTCGCGGCCGGGATGAGCCTGCTCGACACCGTCGACGGCTGCTTCATGAACTTCGCGTACGGCTGGGCTTTCGCGAAACCGGTCCGCAAGGTCTACTACAACCTCACCATCACCGGGCTCTCGGTCGCGGTCGCGCTCATCATCGGCACCATCGAGCTGGTCTCGATCGTGACCGACAAGCTGAGCATCACGACCGGGCCGCTGGCCGCGATCGGCGGGCTCGACCTGAACTACGTCGGTTTCGTGATCGTCGGGCTGTTCGTGTTCACCTGGGCGGTGGCGCTGCTGGTGTGGCGTTACGGCCGCATCGAGCAGAAATGGGAGACGCGCGAGGCGGCCCCGGCCGCGACCTCGGCCACCCCTTGACCGCGACACCGCCTGCCAGTCATCACCTCAGCCGCCCGGTGACACCGCGACGCCGCCTGCCGGTCAGGACCTCAGCCGCGCCCTGACCGCCTCGATCTCCGCCGCGGTCACGCCGATCTCGCGCAGATAGCCGGCCGCGCCGCCGTAGCGCGATTCGAGGTGGTCCAGCGTGTTGGCCATCGCGATCGGCGGCCGCTCGGGGGAAAGGCCGTAGTCGGCCGCGATCTCCTCGGCGGGCACGCCGGCCACCGCGAGGGCCAGCGCCACGAGCACGCCCGTGCGGTCCCGGCCGCCCTGGCAATGCACGATCACGCCGCCGTCGGGCGGCGCGGTGGCCAGCGCGACGAAGGCCGCCGCGATCCGCTCGCGGTTGAAGTCGAGCATCGGGCCGTACGTCTCGTGGCGCACCTCGTAGGACAGGACGTCCTCGAGCATCGGCACGTGGCGGTAGATCGGGTCGCCGGCGAACGGTCCGGGCTCCGCGTCGAGCTCCCGCTGCCAGCGCAGGTCGATGATGCGTGCGATGCCGGCCTTGCGCACCGCCGCCACGCCCGCCTCGGTCAGCAGGCACAGGCTTTCCGTCCGGTACAGGACGCCCTTGCCGGTGACCGATCCGTCCATGGTGGGCAGTCCCCCGAGGTCACGGGCATTGCGGCACTCCGGCCAGTCGACGTCCGTCATGACAGCAGCGTACCGAACGGGTGATCCGTGCTTGCTAATGGGAATCGTTTCCAACAAGATGGTCGCAGGCATCCTGATGGAAAGGAAACCAATGTCACTCAACGTCTCGCCCGCCCTGCTCGCCGCCGCCGAGCGGGGACCCGTCGCCGACGAGGAGTTCGTCGCCTGCGTGCGCGACTCCCTGCCGTACGCGTGGGAGGTCGTCAGCAAGGTGATGACCGACCTACGCTCCGGCGGCGGCGACTTCGCCGACCACGAGATCCCGCCGCCCACCGAGCTGGAGCGCGGCCAGCTGCTGCGCGCCCTGGCCAGCGACTCGATCCGCGGCGGCCTCGAGCGGCACTTCGGCGCGAAACTCGCGTTCCAGAACTGCCACCGCGTCGCCGCGTTCTCCTTCGGCGCGGTCGGCGGCGACCGCTACCGGGCGTTCGTGTCGCCGCGCGGCCAGCTGCTCAACCAGTCCCCCGAGCTGCGCAACTGCTGACCGGGCCGTCCGCCGCCCGGCCGGAACCGGACCGACCGGGCGGCGGACGTTTCCCGTTGCGGGCGAAACTTTCCGGCAATCCGCGGGTCCGCTACGCCGCGCCGCGCCGCGCCGCGCAGCGACAGCGGCGGCGAGCAAAGGCCACGATCCTCAGCTCTTCGGGTCGTCTTTCCAGGCGTCCCGCAGGTCGCGCTTGGTGGTGACCCACCAGTCGCGGAACTCCCCGGCGAGGCTGCGCAGCGCGTGCCGGATGCCCGGGTCGTCGAGGCCGGCGCCGAGCATCTCGACCAGGCTGAGCGCCCACAGCACCGGCGCCATGGCGAGGGCGAGCACGGCCGCCGGCCACCAGCCGGTCGAGGCGTGCACGACGAGCAGGGCGACCGCGAGGGCCAGCACCGGGAAGGCGGCGTACGTGGGGCGGCGCATCAGCGGGGGCAGCAACGGCAGGCACCGCCACGGCAGCCAGCCGGCGGGCAGCAGCACCCGCGCGCCGAAACCGGTCAGCACGGCGGCCAGCACGCCGGAAACGAGGCGGGCGAAGGTCGCGGCGACCGGCCACCACCAGTGGCCCACCAGCAGAAGGGCGCCGACCAGAACCGCGCCGGCGAACAGGCCCCGGCGCAGGCCGCTGAGCACGCCGCGGATCGGCCAGGTCATCGAGATCAGGTCGGGACGGGCCGGGCTGATCCGGGCGGCGTCCCGCAGGCCGCGCATCGAGCGGCGCACGTGCAGCCGCTCGGCGTCGAGCATGGCGATCATCCAGCGGCCGTACGAGCTCTCCGGCTCGATGGCGAGCGCGGACCGCGCGGCGGCCGTCGCGGCCTCGCGGTTGCCGGCGTCCCGCTCGACCTCGGCCACCGTGAGCAGGCCCTCGGCCGAATCCGGGTCGAGGCTCAGGCCGCGCGCGGCGGCGGCGCGGGCACCCGCCAGGTCGTGGGCGGCGGCGAGGGCCCGGGCCAGCACGAGGTGGGCGGGAGCGCTGAGCTGATCGAGGCGGACTGCCTCCCGGGCGGCGTCGGCGGCGTCCTTCGAGCGGATCAGCAGAATGAGGTTCTCCGCGCGCTCGGCGTGCGCATCGGCGTCGTGCGGGGACGCGGCGACGGCGGAATCGGCCGCGGCGAGGGCGGCCGGATACTCGCGGCGCATCCGCAGCACCCACGCGAGCAGGGTGAGCAACCGGCCGTCGCCCGGCTCCTCGGCGAGCCCGGCACGGACGATCCGCTCGGCTTCCGCATAGCGCCCGGCCTGCGCGAGGTGGTGGGCCCGCCGGTAGGAATCGCTCATCTCGGCCGAGCTTGCGCGATCATCGGAGCTTGCGCTTTTTCAGGTACGCCGCGAGGTCGTCGTACTCCCCCGACTCGTTGGCGAACATCGCGACGTTGCGGGCGGTGGAGAACCACGCGTCGGTCGACGGGCGCACCTCGCGCGCGGCGGACAGCATGTCGTGCTGGGCGATCATGCGGATCTCGCCGGTGGCGATCGAGTCGCGCATCGCGAACTCGGCGGCGGTCTCGCAGACGTGCGCGAGATCGGCGCCCGAGTAGTGCTCGGTCGCATCCGCGACCTTGCCGAGGTCGATGCCCGCGACCGGGCGGTCGCGCAGGTGATACTCCAGGATCGCGGCGCGTGCGGCCTTGTCGGGAGGCAACACCAGCAGCGTACGGTCGAGCCGGCCGGGCCGCCGCAACGCGGAGTCGATGTCCCACGGGGCGTTCGTCGCCGCCAGCACGAAGACGCCGTCGTTGTTGCCGTCGACGCCGTCGAGCTCGGTGAGCAGCTGGTTGACCACCGTGCGCATGGACGACGAGTTGAGCTGGCTGCGCTTGTGGCCAAGGGCGTCGATCTCGTCGAGGAACAGCACGCACGGCGCGTGCCCGCGGGCCGACTGGAACAGGTCGTGCAGGTTGCGCTCGGAGCTGCCGACCCACATGTTGAGCACGTCGGTGATGGACAGCGAGATGAACGCGGCGCCCATCTCGCCGGCGACGGCCCGGGCCAGGAAAGTCTTGCCGCAGCCGGGCGGGCCGTAGAGCAGCAGGCCGCCGCGCAGGCTCTTGCCGAACAGGCTGCGCAGCTTGGGATTGCGCAGCGGCCCGAGGAAGGAGACCTCGAGGCGCTTCTTGACCTCCTGCATGCCACCGACGTCGGCGAGCGTGATGGTGGAGCGCTCGACGTCGAAGGTGCGGTCGGCGTGGCCCTGGACGGGGTCGGGCTCGTCGTCGGCCTTGGCGAACCGGGGCGGCACGATGTCGCCCAGCTCCTGCTCCATGGCCGCCCAGTCGACGGTGTCGTCGCCCCTCGGCGTGGCCGGTTGCGCGGGCACGGGGCCGCCCGCTTGCGGCGGAGGCCCGGAAGCGCCCCCTTGCGGTGACCCGGGAGCGCCGGCCTGCGGCGCGGGTGCGGCCGCCGCCGGGCCGCCCAGCGCCGTCGACATCAGCCGCTGGGCGGTCTCGTTGCCCGGCTCGCGGGCCAGCACCTGCGCCGCGTGGCCGATCGCCTCGGCGCCGCGGCCCGCCCCCACCAGCAGCTCGGCCAGGTGGAGCCGGAGCGTGAGGTCGTCGGGCCGAGCCTCGACGGCCGCGCTCAAGCTGTCGATGAGGGGCGAGTCGCTCATGACAGCAAATTATGCCCGCGCCCCCCGACAAGATCGCGGCCCGGTCAGAGGGCCTCGTGGAAGAACGACGTGATGTCGGCCGCCAGCAGCTCGGGCACCTCCAGGGCGGCGAAGTGCCCGCCGGACGGGAACTCGGTCCACTGCCGCACGTCGTGGCGCAGGTCCACCAGGGGGCGTACCGGCTGGACGATGTCCTGGGGCAGGACCGCGATGCCGATCGGGACCGGGCACGGGACCGGGCCGCCGCCGAGGCCGCTCTCCTTCACCAGCCGCGACGACGACCCGGCGGTGCGAGTGATCCAGTAGTGCATGACGTCCGTGACGACAACCTCGTCCGAGATCGCATGGGCCGGGTCGGCCCACTGCGAAAATTTCTCCGCGAGGAACGCGAGCTGTCCGACCGGGGAGTCGTTCAACGCGTACGCGATGGTCTGCGGCGCCGCCGCGAAGAGCACCTGATGTGGATGCCGATTCGCGGCCAGTTTCCGGGTTTTCGCCAGCCGTTCGGCATCGAGCGGGGAGAGTTTCCCGTCGTAGTCGCCGGCGGTCGGCATGAAGTTGATGTGCACGCCGATCACGTGCTCGGTGTCGGCGGCGGCCACGAGACGCGAGATGCCGGAACCCCAGTCCCCGCCCTGGGCGCCGTATCGCTCGTACCCGAGTTGGGCCATGAGGGTCGCCCAAGCCTGCGCGACCCGCTGCTGGCCCCACCCGCGCGAGTGGGTGGGCCCGGAGAAACCGAACCCCGGTATCGCCGGGATCACCAGGTGGAAACGCGCCGTGAGCAGCGGGATCAGGTCGAGGAACTCGACCACCGAGCCGGGCCATCCGTGGGTGAGGATCAGCGGGATCGCGTCCGGCGACGCCGAGCGGATGTGCAGGAACCAGATGTTCTCGCCGTCGATGGTGGTCGTGAACTGCGGGTACGCGTTGAGCCGCGCCTCGTGGGCACGCCAGTCGAGTTTGCGCCACGAGTCGGCAAGTTGCCGCACCCGGTCGAGCGGGATGCCGTAGTCCCAGCCCGCGCCGGGCAGCTCGTCGGGCCAGCGGGTGCGGGCGAGCCGGTCGTGAAGGTCGTCGAGGTCGGCCTGCGCAACGTGAATGCGGTATTCGTTCATATGGCTAACGTTAGTCCGACTAACGTTAGAACGACAAATGTTAGGGTGATCACGTGGACCATGTGGAGCACCTGCCGAGTTGGCTGCTGACCCAGACGGCCGGGTACGCGGGACGCATGGTCAGCGCCCGGTTCGCCGATGTCGGCGCGCGCGGCTACCACTACCGGGTGCTCTCCTCGCTGGCCACCGGCGGCCCGGCCAGCCAGGCCGATCTCGGCCGGCGCGTCGGCATCCACCTCAGCGACATGGTCAAGGCGCTGAACGAGCTGGAGGCCGGCGGTTTCGTCCAGCGGGTGCCCAACCCCGGCGACCGCCGCCGCAACATCATCACGATCACCGATCGGGGCCGCGAGCGCGCCGAGCAGCTGGCGCGCCAGGTCAGCGCGATCCAGGACGAGGTGTTCGAGCCGCTCGACGACGCGGAGCGCGAGCAGCTGACGACGCTGCTGGGAAAGCTCTACCGGCACCACCGGGCTCGGGAGTCTCCCCCGCCGATGGAATGAGCCGCGCGGCTGGTTTGCGGCCTCGCGACGTGCTGAGGCCGAGGCAACTTTCCGTGTCGAGTGTGGAGACAACAATGCCGGCAGGGTTCAGAACCCCGCCGGCACAGTCATGAAGAACCTCTGCCCGGTCGCCGCTCGCCGGCGATCGGACCTCAGCCCGGTCGCCGGTAGCCGGCGATCGGACCCCGGTCGATCGTCGCCATCCGCACATGGTCGCCCGTGTGCGGCGCGTGCACCACCATGCCGCCGCCGATGTAGATGGCGACGTGATGGAGGCTTCCCGGGTAGTAGAAGACCAGGTCACCGGGCTGGAGATTGCTCCGGGACACGGACCTTCCCTCGTTCCACTGGTCCCTCGTGTAGTGCTCGAGGTGCACACCCACGCTGGCCCACGCCGCCTTCGTCAGGCCCGAGCAGTCGTAGCTGCCCGGTCCGTCGGCACCGAAGACGTAGGGCTTGCCGATGAGGTCGCAGGCCCGCTGCGCCGCACGGCCGCCCTTGTCGTTGGTGTAGGTGACAGGGCACGGTCCGGTCTTGTACGGCCCGTCGGCCTCGCCGGAGGCGCCGTACGCCTGGATCCGCAGCTTCTGCAGGCTGTCGATCTTCTTCTGGATCGCGGCCTTCTGCTTGGCCAGGTCGGCATCGCGGGCCGCGATGGACTTGGTCAGCACGTCCAGGTCGGACTTCATGCCGGCGTACTTGTCGCGAAGTTTCGCGACACCGGCGATCTGGTCCTGCTGGTGCCGGGCAAGCTGATCGAGATAGGTCAGCTTGTCGGTCAGCCCGGTGGGCGACCCACTCATGATCATGGCGTTGAACGCGTTCGGCGCGCCCTGCTTGTACGCGTCGACGGCCAGGCCACGAACCTGGGAAAGGGCGACGTCCACCTGCACCTGGAGCGGAGTGAGCTGCTTGGTGAGGTTCTTCAGCTGAGCCTGGTTCTTGAGCAGTTTTCCGTGCACGTCGTTGTACTGCTCGATGACCGGCTCGAGTTGGTTCCACTGCTTGTCGATCTCGGCCTCGACGGTGGCCGGGTCGGGTGCTGCGTGCGCTACGGACGGGCCGGTGAGAACGATCCCGACCGCGGCGGCGGCGCAGACGAGACTGCGCAGAACTGCGGCGCGGCGCGCCCCAATCCGTTTCACGTAGGTGCGTCATCCCTTCTTCCGTCTGGCCGCCGACCGGGTTAGCTGACGGGTTCGGGCGGGAAGCGCGCCCGGCCGCAGGGGGACTGCGGCTTCACCCCGACTACCTGGGTCCCCGGTTCGCCGCGTGCGGCGATTAGGCGGTGATCCGTCAGATCGGCCGGATGGACGATGGGGGGCTGCCGGACCGCCGACCACCGTACCCTCGATCATGTCGGTAACTGAAGTTGCCACGGCGGGGAAACTTCCTGCACGGCTTTCGCTACCGAGCGTGGTCAGAGCGGCCAGGCGTCCAGCGCGCGGTCGAGCCACGGGACCACCAGGATCACGGTGGGTAGCACCAGCAGGGCAAGCGCGGCGAGCGCCGCGACCGCGGTGAGCGCCCGCGACGGCGGTTGCGAGGCCGCCAGGCGGTCCAGCCGGCGCCGTTGCGAGTCCCGTTCGGGCACGACTTCCTCCGCCAGGGGGACGGCGTCGGTCAGGCGTTCGAGGGCGCCGCGCAGCGGCGCCGCGCCGGTGCGCTTTCTGGCGGCGTCGTCGGCCACCATCTCCAGGAGCACATGGACGGCGTCCAGCGGCGCCCGGCTGCGCAGGGGGCGGGGCACGGCGCGATAGAAGGCCGTGAACGACTCCATCACCACCTCGTGCCGGTGGCGCAGGTGGGTCTGCTCGTGGGCGAGGACGGCGTCGACCTGATCGCGGTCGAGCAGGCGCAGCGCGCCGTCGCTGAGCACCACGCGGGTCTCGCGGCCGGGCACGCAATACGCCAGCGGCAAGTTTCCGGCGAGGACCCGAACGTTTCCGGCGTCCAGTTCCTGGCGCTGCTCGGCCCGGTCGAGCAGGTCGACGAGCAGCCGATGCTTCGCGCGGCGGGCACGCGAGCGGCGCGAGACGCCCCACAGCGAGACCAGCAGCCGCAGCACGATGACGGCGGCGACGGCGAGGGCGCCGATCAGCGCGGCGGCGGTGACCGGTTTGCCGGAGCCGGCGGCGCGGGTCAGCTCCTCGGGCGCGGCGAGCACGACGCCGAGGGCGGAGAGCACGGCGGCCAGGGTGACGGCCTGCCACAGCAGCACGGCGGCGGCGGGCGCCCGGTCGGGCCAGCGGGCCCGCGCCAGCGGGCCGGGCACGATCAGCGACAGGGTCAGGCCGAGCGCGCCGAGCAGCAGCGCGGTCATCCGCCCCACCGGCCCGCTCGCCGCCCCGGCCACGAACGGCGAGCCATCATCCCTTCCGGGCGGCTTCGATGGCGGCCTGCAACGCCGCCGGCGAAAGTTGCCCGACGAAATACGCGAGGGCGGCGTCCTTGTCGGGGGTGGCGCTGAGCGCGTCGAGCATGACGGCCGCGGTCATCTCCTCACGCGACTGCGCCGGGACGTACCGGTAAGCCCGGTCGGCTTTCTGCTGCACGACGACCGATTTCTTGGCCAGCCGGTCGAGCACGGTCATCACGGTCGTGTAGGCGAGGTCGCGGTCGCGGCTCAGCGACTCGTGCACCTGCCGCACGGTGAGCGGTTCCGCGGCGTCCCACAGAACCGTCATGACCTCGCGTTCCAGGTCCCCAAGTGCCATGTGTCCCACTCTACTGCACGGCGTCGTACTACACGACGTAGTATCTACTACGAGCCGTCGTAGAGGGGGGAACTCAGTGGACGTGCTGGACCTGACGCGCCTGCAGTTCGCGGTCGTGACGATCTACCACTACTTCTTCGTGCCGCTGTCGATCAGCCTGGCGGCGATCGCGGCCGGCCTCGAGATCACCTGGCTGCGCACGAAGAACGAGAAGTTCCGCGACCTCACGAAATTCGTCGGAAAACTTCTCATCGTCACCTTCGCGGTCGGCGTGGTGACCGGCCTCGTGCAGGAGTTCCAGTTCGGCATGGGCTGGAGCGCCTTCGCGAAGTTCTACGGCGACGTCTTCGGGCCCACGCTGGCCATCGAGGGAATGCTCGCGTTCTTCCTGGAGGCAACTTTCCTGGCGCTCTGGTATTTCGGCTGGGAGCGGCTGCCCCGCCTCGCGCACGCGGCCACGATCGTGGTCGTCTCGCTGGGCACGATTCTGTCGGCGTTCATCATCCTGGCCGGCAACAGCTTCATGCAGAACCCGATCGCGTACGAGATGGATCCGGTCACTGGACGTGCGCGCCTGACGTCGTTCGCCGAGCTGCTGACGAACAAGGTGAACCTGGCCGCCTTCCCGCACACCCTGGCCGGGGCGGCGATGATCGGGGGCGCGCTGCTGCTGGCGATCGCGGTGTGGCGGATGGCGGCCGAGCCGGCGCACCGGACGCTCGCCCGGCTGGGCGCCTGGGTGATGCTGGCCGGCGGGGCCGCGACCGCGCTGACCGGCGACCACCTGGGCAAGGTGATCACCGAGGTGCAGCCGATGAAGATGGCCGCCGCCGAGGCCCTGTACGAGACCACCAAGGGCGCGCCGTTCTCGATCTTCACGATCGGCTCGCCGCTGCCGTCGTTCTCGCTCGACATCCCATGGCTGCTGTCGATCCTCGCCAAGGGCTCGCCGGGCGCGACCGTCCAGGGCATCGACGACCTGCAGGCGCAGTACGCGGCCCAGTACGGTCCGGGCAGCTACGTGCCGATGATCCCGGTGGCGTTCTGGAGCTTCCGCCTGATGATCGGCGCCGGCATGCTGGCCGCGGCCGTCGGGGCGCTCTACCTCTGGCGTACGCGAAAGAACCGGGCCGCTCCCCGCTGGCTGACCCGATGGTTGCCGTTGATCCCACTGCTGCCGGCGGCGGCCAACACGCTCGGCTGGATCTTCACCGAGACGGCCCGGCAGCCGTGGATCGCGTTCGGCCTCACGAAAGTTGCCGACGGCATTTCCCCCGGCCTGACCAGCGCCGAGGTCCTCGCCTCGCTGGCCGGCTTCACGGTGATCTACGGGATCGTCGCCATCGTCTGGTTCCGCCTGATCCGCCATCTGGCCCGGCAGCCCCTGCATGTTTCCGAGGCTGCCGAGACGTCGCCCGAGCTCGCTCCCGTCTACTGAGGGATTTGGTTGGTCGTGATCACTTTCTGGTTCTCGGTCGTCGTGCTCGCCTGGGTGCTGTTCTTCGTGCTCGAGGGCTTCGACTTCGGTGTCGGCGTCCTCGGCCCACTGCTCGGCCGCGACGACCACGAGCGCGGCGCGATCGTGCGCACCATCGGCCCATTCTGGGACGGCAACGAGGTGTGGCTGGTCGCCGCGATCGGCGTCACTTTCGCCGCCTTTCCCGCGTGGTACGCCGCGCTGCTTTCCGGCCTCTACCTCCCGGTGGCGGTGCTGCTTCTCCTCCTTGCCGTACGCGGCGTGGCGCTGGAGTTCCGCGGCAAGGGCGACGGCGAGCGCTGGCGCCGCCGCTGCGACATTTTCCTGGCCGTGAGCTCCGCCGCGATCGTCCTGCTGTGGGGCGCGCTGCTCACCGTCTTCGTCCGCGGCCTCGCCCTGGGCCCCGATGGCTCGGTGACCGGCTCGGGCCTGAACCGCAGCCTCTCCCCCGTCCTGACCTGGCAGTCCCTCGTCGGCGCCGGCGCCGCGTTGCTCGCCGCGCTGCTGCTCGGCGCAACTTTCCTGGCCTTGCGCACCAGCGGACCGGTCCGCCGCCGGGCGCGCGATCTGGCGCGGTGGCTGGGCACCGGCGGCGCCGTCGCGCTGGTGCTGATCGGTTTCGGTACGGCGTCCCGCACGGTCCTCGCCGCCGCGGCTCTTTCGCTGGCCGCCGGCCTGCTGGCCCGGCACGGCCGCGAGGCCCTCGCCTTCGCCACCACGGTGGTGGGCGTGGCGGGCGCCGTCGTGGCCGTCCTGACCGCCAACGGCAGCGTCGTTCTGCCGAGCACCCTCAACGGCTCCTGGTCCCTGACCATGTCCGCGGCCGCCGCCACCCCATCGGCGTTGAGCCTGCTCACGGTCTTCGGCGTCATCATCCTGCCCGGGGTGCTGGCGTACCAGGCGTACTCGTACTTCGTCTTCCGCCGCCGCGTCGCCAGCGAACGGGTCCCATCATGACCGCGGCCGACGTCGCCCTCGGCGACACGGCCCGGGCCGCCGCCGGTGGCCGCGTGCCCGAGGGCCCGGCCACCGCCCGGCATCTGCCCGAAGGCCCGGCCAGTGCCCAGCGTCGTTCCGACGGCCCGGCCTCCGCCCGACACCCGTCCGACGGCCCGGCCTCCGCCCAACGCCCTTCCGACGGCCCGGCCGCAGTCCAACGCCGGTCCGACGGCTCGGCCACCCCGCGCCGCACCGGGCGGCGCGGCCCGGTCGACCCGCGGCTGCTTCGGCATGCCGGCGGCGGGGTCGTCGCGCTGGCCGGGCTGGGCGCCGGTCAGGCGGTGTCCACATTGGTCGTGGCGGTCGCCCTCACCCTGCTGGTCGCGGCCCCACGCTGGTGGGCGCCCGCCCTGCTGGCCGGCGCGTACGTGGCCCGCGCCCTCCTCTCCTGGGCCGAGCAGGTCGTGGCCGTCCGCACCGCCGCCCGGGTGACGGACACCCTGCGCCGCCGCATGCTGCGCGCCCTCCCCCTCCGCGGCCCCGCCTGGGTGGCCGCCTTCGGCCCCGGCCGCCTCACCGCCGTCCTGACCACCGGCCTCGCGTCGCTGCGCCCGTGGTTCGGCGCCTACCTCCCGTCGGTCATCCTCGGCGTGACCCTTCCCCCGCTGGTCATCCTCGTCATGGCCTGGGTCGATCTGCCGTCGGCGCTGATCGCCCTGGCCACCCTCCCGCTGATCCCGCTGCTCGGCGCCCTGATCGGCTGGGCCACCGCGGCCCGCGCCCGCGCCCGCTGGCAGGCCGACGCCCGCCTGGCCGGCCACTTCCTCGACGTCGTCCAGGGCCTGCCCACCCTCCGGATCTTCGGCCGCGCCGACCGCCAGACCGCCGTGATCGCCGAGCTGACCGACAGGCACCGCTCCGCGACTTTGCGGGTCCTGCGGGTGGCCTTCCTGTCGTCCACCGCGCTCGATCTGGTGGGCACCCTGTCCGTCGGCCTGATCGCGGTGGAGGCGGGTCTCCGCGTGGCGTCCGGCAACCTGGCGCTGGCCCCGGCCCTGCTGGTGATCCTGCTCGCGCCCGAGGCCTACCGTCCGCTGCGCGAGATGGCCGCCCGCTACCACGCCGCCACCGACGCCACCGCCGTCATCGCCGACGTGGACGAGGTCCTCACCCTCCCGGCCGTACCCGCCGCGCCCGCCCCTGTCCCTGGCCATGGTTCCGGTTCCGGCCCTGGTTCCGCTTCCGGTTCCGGCCCTGGGTTTGGTTCCGGCCCTGGGTTTGGTTCCGGCCCTGGTTTTGGTTCCGGCCCTGGTTTTGGTTCCGGTTCCGGAAACGACGGCGTCGGCGTGACGGCTTCCGGATTGCGCGCCCGCTACCTCGGCGCGACCGTCGAAGCGCTCTCGCTGCCCGCCCTGGCCGTCGCCCCCGGTGAGATCGTCGCCCTGCGCGGCCCGTCCGGTGCGGGCAAGACCACCGCACTGCGGGTCCTGGCCGGCCTGCACCCCGCTTCGGCGGGCGAGTTCACCGCGCCGGACGCCCTCTACCTGCCGCAGCGGCCGGCCCTCCCGCACGCCCGCGTGGTCGCCGACCTGTTCCCCACGGGCGCCGCCGAGGCCGCGCTGGCGACCGTCGGCCTGGCCGGCGATCTGACACCCGAGACTCCGCTGGGCGAACATGGCACCGGCGTGTCCGCCGGCCAGCGGCACCGTCTGGCCTTGGCGGCCGTGCTGGCGAAGGCGAGCGCCACGCCCGCGACGCTGCTCCTCGACGAGCCCACCGCTCACCTGGACGCCGGCACCGAACGCCTGGTGATAGCCCGCCTCCGCGATGCGGCCGCCGCCGGCTCCGCCGTCCTGGTGGTCGCCCACCGCCCAGCACTCCTGGCTGCGGCCGACCGCGTCGTCCACCTCACCGCACCCCCCGCCGCCGGCTTCGCCGCACCAGCCATCGCCCACGCCGCCGCACCCGCACACGTCCACCCCGCCGCACCCGCACACACCCACCCCGCCGCGCCTGCCCACACCGATCTCGTTCCGCCCGCCCACGCGCCCCGGCCGGGACTCGCGGCGTCGACGACCCGCCCGGAGCCGGCCGCCGGGCCTCCCGCTGCCCCGGGCCGTCCCGCCGGGCGCCGGCGCGCTCTGTCGTGGCCGGTGGCGGTGGCGCTGGGCAGCGGATCCTCGCTCGCCGGGATCCTGCTCACCGGGGCCGCCGCCTGGCTGCTGGTGCGAGCCGCGACGCTGCCGCCGGTCCTCACGCTTTCCGCGGCCGTGGTGCTGGTGCGCGGCAGCGCGGTCGCCCGGCCGCTGCTGCGCTATGTGGAACGTCTCGTCGGCCACGACGTGGCCTTCGCCCGGCTGGGCGAGCGGCGGGCCCGCGTCTACGCGGCGCTGATCCCCCGCGTGCCCGGCCCGCGCCTGCGCCGCCGCGGCGACCTGCTCACCCGGGTCGTCGACGACGTGGACGCCCGGGTCGACGGGTTGCTGCGGGGCCGCCTGCCCGCGCTCACCGCGGCCGTGACCCTGGCCGTGGCGACCGTGACCGCCGTGGCCGTCGCGCCCGCGATCGCCATCCCGCTGGCCGCCGGCCTCCTGGTCTCGGCGGTGATCGCCCCCGCGGTCGCCGCCCGCCAGGCAGCCCGCGAGGACGCCGGCACCGCGACCGCCCGAGCCCGGCTCCGCGACTCCATGGTGGAAACCGTCGACGGCATCGAGGAGTTGACCGCCGGCAGCCCGGTCCCGGCGGAGCGGAGCCGAGCCCTGTTCCGCCTGGAGTCCCGGGCCGCGAACACGGCCGGCCGGGCCGCCGCGATCGCCCACCTCGGCTGGGGCATCGCCGCGACCGGAACCGCGTGGGCCCTGACCCATGCCGCGGCGCTCTCCGCCGAGTGGACCGCCGTGGTTCTCCTGGCCGTGGTCGCCCTGGGCGAAACCGTACTGACCCTCCCGGACACCGCAGTGGCCCGCCGCCGCGACGCCGGCGCCGCCGCCCGCCTGGCCGAGCTGACGAAGTCCGCGGCCCCGGCGACTTTCCCGGCCCGCGTACCGGCCCGCACTCCGGAACCCGGAGAGACGCGGACACCCGGTGGGGCGCCCGCACCGGGAGCACGACTCCGGGCAACACCGGTCCCCAGCGCGATCGGCTCGGTGGCGATCCGCGGGCTGAGCGCGGGCTGGGATCCCGAGCGCGAACCCGTCCTGCGGGATCTCGACCTCGACCTTCCCGCCGGGTCCAGGGTCGCGGTCGTCGGGCGTTCCGGGTCGGGCAAGTCGACCCTCGGTGCCGTCGTCGCGCGCCTGCTCGACCCGCGCGCCGGAACCATCACGGCCGGCGGGCGGGACCTGCTGGCGTTCCCGGAGCAGGACGTACGCGGCCGGATCGTGCTGGTCGGCGACGAGACCGGGCACGTGTTCGCCTCCACCGTCCGGGAGAACCTGCGCCTGGCGCGGCCGGACGCCACCGATGACCAGTTGCGGGCCGTGCTGCGGCGGGTCCGTCTCGACGGCTGGCTGGCGACGCTGGCCGACGGCCTGGACACCTGGCTCGGCACCGGCGGCACGACGATGTCCGGAGGCCAGGCGCGCCGCCTGGCCACGGCCCGGGCGCTGCTCGCCGAACCGGAGCTGCTGATCCTCGACGAGCCCACCGAGGGCCTCGACGCCGAGCTCGCCGAGTCGCTGATGGCCGACCTGCTCGACGCGACGGGCGGGCCGACGGTCCTGCTGCTCACCCACCGCACCGAGGGCCTCGACCGGATGGATCGGGTGATCGACCTCCAGGCACCGGCGGCATTGGCGGCCGGCGTCGCAGCGTAACGGCACGGCTCAGCACGCGGCGAGATCGGCACAGCACAGCCGGACGAGACGGCGGCGGGACCGGGACGGCGTTACGGCAGCGGCCCGCCGCGGAGGCGGACCGCGATCTCGTCGAGCGCGGCGATCATCTCCTCCGGCGCAAGCACCGGCGGGAGCGGGCGGCTCGCCGCCAACCGCGCCGCCGTTTCGCCGTGCGAGGCCACCACGGCAGGCAGCGAGGCGACGTCCCAGACCGCGCGCAGCCGGCCGGTCTGTTCCGCGGAGCGCAAGAAACTTTCCTGGTGGGAGGATCGGCTCTCGCCCAACGCACGCCGGCGGGCGACCACGACGGGCACGCCGCCGAGGCGCTGCACCAGGCGGATCGTGCCGCGGCCGGCGTGGGTGATGACGATGTCGGCCTCGGCGAGCCGTTCGCGCATCTCGGCGAACGGCACGTAGGGGGCGTGCGGGCAGGGAGGCGTCACCGGCGACGTGCCGGTCTGCACGAAAACGTCGTGGTAGGCGCAGAGCGGCGCGGCTGCGGCGACCAACCGGTTGAACGGGAACGATCCCATGCCGACGGTGACCAGCAGACGAGCCATCAGTACAGCTCTCCCGCGAAAGTTTCCCGGGCGAGGCGAGCGGCCCGGCACGACGGCGTCCCGATCCACAGCGCCGGCACCCGCGACAGACGGGCGACCAGGAAGAACGGCAGCGCTTCCGGTGGGCTGGCGGACACCACCAGGTGCGGCCGGGACTTACGCAATATGCGGTACGCGCGCCACGGGCCCGCCGGCGAGGGCACCCACGTCACCAGGTGGCCGGCCAATGCGCTCGTCGTGTCGGCGGCGGCCACGGCTACCCACGACGTGTCGTACCGCTCCCACCACGGCCGCATCGCGAGGAGGTCCAGCAGCGCACTACCGCTGCCGGTCACGAGAAGCACGCGCATGGGCCGAGACGGTAGACCGGTCAGCGCTTCCGCGAATCCACTGTGGAGTGCTGACCCGGGGTCCGTTCAGGCGATGCCCAAACCGTCCCGGATGAAGATCAGCTCGGGAGTGAGCAGGTCGACACCGGGCGGCATATGGCTGCCCCCGGGCAGCGGCAGCACGGTGTGCGGCTTCCCGGCGGCGAGCAGCGCGGCCGACAGGCGCAGCGTGTGCGCCGGATAGACGTTGTCGTCCCGCAGGCCGTGGATCAGCATGAGCGGCCGGGACAGTTTCGGCGCGTCGCGCAGCAGCGAGCTGTTCTCGTACGCCGCCGGATCGAGCCGCGGATCGCCGAGGAAACGTTCCTGCCAGTGCGTGTCGTAGAGCCACATGTCGGTGACCGGCGCCCCGGCGACGGCACAGTGGAAAGTTTCCGGCCGGCGCAGCACCGCCATCGCCGCGAGATAGCCGCCGGCCGACCAGCCGCGGATCCCCACCCGGGACAGATCCAGCGGGAACTGCCCCGCGGCGGCGTGCAGCGCGGCAACTTGGTCCTCGAGCAGGAAAGTAGAGCGGTCGCCGTGGATGGTGCGCTCCCAGCGTGGCCCGCGGCCGGGCGTGCCGCGCCCGTCCGCCACGATCACCGCGAAACCCTGGTCGGCGAACCATTGCGACGCGTAGTAATAGTCGCGGTCGGCGACGACGCGCTGCATGGCCGCGCCCCCGTAGGGATCCATCAGCACCGGGAGCGTCTCACCCCGCCATCCGGCGGGCAGGAGCACGGCCGTCCGCAACTCACGCTCACCGGCGTTGAGGAAATTCACTTCGGGTACGACGGGAGAAGTGGCCGAGAAATCCTTGATCGTCCGGCCGCCGACCGTCACCGCGTGTCCGTCCAGCGTGGCGCCGAGGATCGCGGTCGTGCCCGCCGTACGAATGCCGGAATGACACCCGCGCGCCGAGGTGATCCGGTCGAGGCCGCCGGCCGCCGACCACGTCCAGAGATGGCGCTCGGTAGGCTCGTCGGTGGCGGCGAACAGCACGGTGTCGCCGTCGACGCCGTGCACCTCGTACACCTGCAGGCCGGCCGGTGTGACCGGGACGCCGTCCACGGTCAGATGGCGGGTCTCGCCGATGTCGCCCGTGGCGATCAGGGCGCCCGAGGCGGTGCGCACGGGCACGCCGGGGACGATCTGGGTCCAGGCCGGGTCGTGGGTCTCGGCCAGGGTTCTCGTCTCGCCCGTCTCCGGCGAGACGGCGACGGTCCGCAGCACCGTCTGCGCGCGGTTCTGCAACACCGCCATCAGTCCGTGCGCGTCCCAGACCACGTCGACCAGGTACTCGTACTCGTCCCAGCCGAAGTCCACCCGCGTCTTGCGCCCGTCCACCGCGAAAATCCACAGGTCGACGATCGCGTTGCCGGTGCCCGCGGCCGGGTAGCGCTGCGCGGTCGGCGGGGCCGACGGATCGGTGGGGTCACTCAGATACCAGACGCCGACCGGCGAGTTGTCGACGCGGGCCACGGCGAGCCGGTCGCCCTCCGGGGACCACCAGTGGCCGCGGTGGCGCTCCATCGACTCGGCCGCGACGTGTTCGGCCAGCCCGTACGTCACGGCCGGGCCCTCCGGGGTGGCCAGCGGGCGGTCGTCGTCGCCGTCGGTGCCGATCAGCCGCAGCTCACCGTCGTGCACGTACGCGACGTGGGCGCCGTCCGGGCTGATAGTCGCGTCGGTGAGCGGGCCGCGCGCCCCCAGCCGGGTGACCGTGCCGGTCCGCATGCCGACCAGATGCAGCTGCTCGCCGATCGTGCACGCGACCAGCCGTACGTCCTGATCGAAGCTGTAGGCCGCGACGCCGGAACCCTGATCGCGGGCCCTCTCCCGCCGGGCCCGCTCCTGCGCCGAAGGCGCGGTTTCGCCCGCGCCCGGCGAAACCGAACCGCCAACCGAAAGCGGACCGCGGGGCGAAACCGTCCCGCCAACGGAAGACGAATCCCCGGGCGAAACCGGGCCGCCAACCGAAAGCGAATCCCCGGGCGAAACCGGGCCGCCAACCGAAAGCGAATCCCCGGGCGAAACCGGGCCGCCAACCGAAAGCGGGCCGGGCGAAAGCGGGTCGGCAAGCACGCGCTCCGCCCCGGTTTCCAGGTCGAGCTGCCACAGGCAGCGCACCGGGTCCTCGGCGCCGCGCGAGCGCAGGAAGAGGACCCGCCGGCCGTCCGGGGTGAGGGTGACGCGCTGCGGCCGGCCGAGCCGGAAACGCTGGGTACGGGCGAGCAGGCTCGGATACTCCGGCATCTTCGCGGCGAACATGCCGGCCAGTCTCCCGCAAGCGCGCGGTTCCTACCTGCCCAGACGCTCGAGGATCGTCGCGTTCGCGGTGCCGCCGGCCTCGCACATGGTCTGCAGTCCGTAATGACCGCCGGTGCGCTCGAGCACGGACAGTAGGGTCGTGGCCAGTCTTGCCCCGCTCGCGCCCAGCGGGTGCCCGAGCGCGACCGCACCGCCGTCGATGTTGACCTTGGCCGGGTCAGCGCCGGTCTCCGCCAGCCAGGCGAGCACGACGGCGGCGAAGGCCTCGTTGACCTCGAAGGCGTCGATGTCGGCGAGGCGCAGGCCGGCCCGGTGCAGAACCTTCGCGGTCGCCGGGATGATGCCGGTGAGCATGAGGATGGGATCGTCGCCGACCACGGTCGCGGTGTGGACACGGGCCCGCGGTCGCCATCCGTGCTGACGGGCGATCTCACTGGTCGTGATCAACAGGGCCGCCGAACCGTCGTTGACCGGGCTCGAATTTCCGGCGGTGACTTTCCACTCGATCGGCCCGAACCGCTGTTCCCAGCGCGCGTCCTCGAACGAGGTGCGCAGCCCGCCGAGGATCTCGGGCGTCGTTCCCGGCCGGACAGTTTCGTCGACGGCGAGCTCGTTGATCGGGGAAACTTGCGCCTCGAAGTTGCCGCTCTTCCACGCGTCGGCGGCCCGCTGGTGGCTGGTCGCGGAGAACTCGTCCAGCTGGGCGCGCGAAAGTTCCCACTGCCGGGCGATCAGCTCGGCGCTGACCCCCTGCGGGATCAGGCGGCCGCCGAACCGCCGCGCGACGTCCGGGCCGCCGACGTCGGCGCGGCTGCCGTTCACGTACGCGGAGGAGCCGATCGGCACGCGCGACATCGACTCCACACCGGAGGCGATCACGACGTCGTACGCCCCGGCGATGACACCCTGAGCCGCGAAGCTCAAGGCCTGCTGGCTGCTGCCGCACTGCCGGTCGACGGTGACGCCCGGCACCGACTCGGGGAAGCCGGCGGCCAGCGCCGCCAGGCGGGTGTTGTTGAGGCTCTGCTCGCCGACCTGGCCGACGGTGCCGCCGATGACGTCGTCGATCTCCGCCGGATCGAGGCCCGGGTTGCGGTCGATCAGGGCGCGCAGGACGTGCGCGTGCAGGGCGACGGGGTGGATGTCGTGGTAGGCGCCGTTCGGTTTCCCCTTGGCGATCGGGGTACGCACGGCGTCGACGATGACGGCATCTCGCATGGCCTGCCTCCAAGGCTGGTCGGCGACGGACCGGTCGGTCCGATACTAGGCGCTCGGCGGACCGACCGGTCCGTTAAACTTGTCACTCGTGGCACGAGCGGAGGATCCGGCGGGGCGCGAGCGCATCCTGCGGGCGGCGACCGAGTTGTTCTACGTCAACCGCGTCCGGGCGGTCGGGACGGCCGAGGTGATCGCGGCGGCCGGCTGCGGAAAGAACATGCTGTACCGGCATTTCCCCGGCAAGGCAGCGCTGGTCGCGGCCTACCTGCGCGGCGTGCGCGCCGAGCGCGACAAGGCGGCGGCGAAGGCCCTGGCGGCGACGGACCCGGGCGAGCGGCTCGTCGCGCTGGTCGGCGAGGTTGCCGCGTGGGTGGGGCGGGAGAACTTTCGCGGCTGCGCCTTCCGGAACTACCTCACCGAGTTTCCGGACGGCGACGACGAGCCGGCCCGGGTCGCCCGGACGTACCTGCGGGACACCCGGCGGCAGGTGGACGACCTGGTCGCCGAGCTCGGCGCCCCGCCCGTGACAGCCGATCGGATCTGGCTGCTGATCGACGCCCTCTACGCCGGCACCGGCACCGCGCCGCGGGTCGCCGTCGACTGGGCCCGGGAACTGGTCGGCTGACGAGCGCGGCGGCCGCTCACTCCAGCGTGGTGTTGTCGGGGGCCGGCCGGCGCTGGTGCGGGATCGCCTGGTCGGCGACCTCGGACGGCGGCCGCACCACGGTCAGCGTGGCGTGCCCTTCGGCCAGCAGCGCCAGGTCGGAGCCGGGATCGGGACGCCGGCCCGTCTGCAGGAAATCGGTGCGGACGAAACCGTCGCCGGACTCGAGGATCCGGATCTGCACCTGCCCGAACGCGGCCAGCCGCGCCTCCCGCAGCGAGGTCACCGACGGCAGGTTGGGCACGTTGAGGTTGAGAGCCGTCCCGGCCGGCGCGGCCGCCGCCCGGTCCAGCAGGTCGCGCGCGACCCGCCCCGCCGTCTCCCAGTGCAGGGTCTCGCCCTGGGCGGCCAGGTAGTCCAGCGAGACCGCCATGGCATGGCAGCCCCGGGCGGCGGCGGTCAGGGCGGCGCCCACCGTGCCCGAGTGCAGGACGGCGCGTCCCGCGTTCGCGCCCGGGTTGATGCCCGACAGGACCAGGTCGGGCGGCGAGCCGAAGGCGCCCAGAACGGCGATGACCACGATGAATGCGGGGGCGGCCGCCACCGCGTACCCCTGCGGGGTTTTGTCGATCACGACCCGGCCCTGGTCGGTCACCGCGGCCAGGGCCGCGCTCATGCCGCTGTACTCGGTGGCCGGCGCCGCCACCACCACGTCGTGCCCCGCCGACCGGGCGGCCGCGGCCAGCACTTCGAGGCCGGGGGACGAGATGCCGTCGTCATTGGTGACCAGGATGCGCATCAGGCCGCCTTCCGGCCGGCGGGGCAGCCCGGCGCCGTCACCGCCGCGACGATCGTGCGGCCGAAATCGTCCATCGCGATGCGCACCCCCCGACCGTCCTGGTGGGCAGAGACTACGTCAGGAGGCCGGTGGATCTCGACGCGCGAGCCCGGGAATTTCACACAGCCGCTCCAATGCGGACGGGGTTTCCGGCGGACGGCGACCGGGCGAGCTGTGCCGGAGCACCGCCGGGCCGCCCCGGGAAGATCGCTTCGGATCGCTTAGAGTCCGAGGCCATGGCGACAATCCACCAGGCCACGCTCACCCCGACGAAGCTCGAGTTGCTGGAGGCCTGGCTGCCCGGCCGCCACTGGTATCCCGCCGACGAGGCGCCGGGGCTGCGGCGGATCGCGGCCTGCCGGTTCGACGACCCGGCGGGCGAGGTCGGGGTGGAGATTTTCGTGGTCCGGTCGGGCGCGGACGGCCCGCTGGTCCACGTGCCCATGACGTACCGGGGCGCGCCGCTGGATGACGGCGACTTCTTCCTGGTGGGGACGCTGGAGCATTCGGTGCTCGGATCCCGCTGGGTGTACGACGCGGTGGGTGACCCGGTCTACGTGGAGGCGCTGACCACGGCGATCCGCACGGGCGGCGGCGAGGCGCCGGAGATGGTCGAGACACCCGACGGGCCGCGGCAGCGCGAGGCGTCGATGACCGTCCGCGGCACCGGCATGGCGCCGGAGTCGGCCCCGGCCGGGCGGCTCGTCCGCGTCGAGGACGGCGACCCAGCGGTGGTGGTGGCCGAGTCCGCCCGTCTCGACGTGCGCCGCGTGCTGTCGGCGGATCCGGCCGAGGGGCCGTTGTCGCTGGTCGCGACGTGGGCCGGCCAGCCTCCGACGGTGCTGGCCGTGCTCTACTGAGCCACCCCGACCGTGTGGCCGATCGTCTCCGGCATCGTGACGCAGGCCAGCATGTGGTGAGCCACGTCGGCGCGGGAGATCGAGAAGCCGCCGCGGACGTTGCGGTCGAGCGCCGTGCGGTAGCGGCCGGTCAGCGGGCCGTCGGTGAGCTTGGGCGGACGGCTGATCGTCCAGTCCCGGTCGCTCGCCCGGACCACGTCCTCCATCCGGGCCAGGTCGTCGTAGTGGGTGCGGAACATGCGCCGCGCGAAGGGCGCGCCCAGGTGGCGCATGACGAAGCCGTCGCCGGGGTCGTGCCGCGGCGGGTGCGGGTTGGCCGGCGACGGCACCGTGCCGATCGGGGCGGCGCTGACCACGATCAGGCGCCGGACGCCGGCGGCCCGCGCGGCCTCGGCCAGGGCTTCGGTGCCACGCCAGGCCACGCCGGCCTCGGCGTTCGTGCGCGCGCCGAGGCCGGAGAGGATCGCGTCGGAGTCCTTGACCGCCGCCGCGAGCTCGTCCACATCGGGCGCGGCGAGATCCGCATAGGCGGTGCGCACCGGGTCGGCGATCTTCTGCGGGCTGCGGGCCACGGCGGTCACGTCGTGGCCCGCCTCGATGGCCTGCCGCAGCAGGTGCCGCCCGATCCCGCCGGTGGCGGCGACGATGGTGAGCCGCATGATGTCCTCCCCTGGCCGTACTACTCAGATAATATGGAAACCATAACATCATCCTTTGAGGTTCGTATCGTATGACTTCCATAACACCTCGGGACCGGCGGCGGCTCGAGACCGGCGTGAAGCAGGCGCTGCGCGACACGTCGCTGCAGCTCGCCCTGCTCAACCACCAGGTAGGCGCCCGGCTCAAGCTGCGCGACGCCGACTTCGACTGCCTCAACCTGCTGAGCCGGCACGGCCCGCTGGGGCCGGGGACGCTCGCGAAGCTGGCCGGGCTGCACCCGGCGACGATGACCGGCGTGCTGGACCGCCTCGAGAAGGCGGGCTTCGTCACCCGCGACCGCGATCCCGGCGACCGGCGGGCCGTGGTGGTGCGGACGCCGCCGGGGCGCGGCCGCGAGGTCCTCGGCCTGTACGCCGGGATGAGCGACGCGATGGACGAGGTCTGCGCCGGTTACAGCGCCGAGGAGCTGGCGGTCATCCTCGACTTCCTGCAGCGTGCGGCCGCCGCCGGAAACGACGCGACCGCGGGACTGGCGGGCTGACCGGCACAGTTTCCGGATCGATCAGCGAAAGTTTCCGCGACTGTCAGCGCAGTTCTTTCGCGCAGAAGTCGAGGAAACCGTCGGGGTCGGGGCCGCAGTTCATCAGGACGATGTGGTCGAAACCGGCCTTGCGGTGGGTTTCAATCGCTTCGCGGTACGGCTGCGGGTCCGGGCCGGTCACCATTTTCCCGCGTACGTCGCCGGGCCGCACCACGGCTGACGCGGCCTCGAAGTTCACCGGGTTGGGCAGCTCCGACATGACCTTCCACCCGAGGACCGACCAGCGGGTGGTCTCGTGGGCCGCCCGGACGGCGTCCTCCTCGTCCGGCGCCCACGCCACCGCGATCTCCACGTATTTCGGGCCGCTCCCGCCGGCCGCGGCGAAAGTTTCCACCAGGTCGGCGCGGGGTTCCGTGGCGAACAGTCCCGAGCCGTGCGTGGCGGCCAGCTCGGCGGCTTTCGGTCCGCCGGCCGCGACGGCGATCGCGGGAAGTTTCTCCGGCAGGTCGAAAACCCGGGCGTCCTCCAGCGACAGGTACTCCCCCCGGTACGACTGGTATCCGCCCTGCCAGAGCAGGTTGATGATCTCGAGTGCCTCGGCGAGGAGCGCGTGCCGGTCGCGTACGCCGGGAAAGCCCTGACCCACCACGTGCTCGTTGAGACGCTCGCCGGACCCCACGCCCAGCGTGAAGCGATCATCGGAGATGATCGCCAGCGTCGCCGCCGCCTGCGCGATGATCGCCGGGTGGTAGCGGACCGTCGGGCAGGTCACGCCGGTCGCCAGGCCCAGCCGCTGGGTCCGGGCCGCGATCGCGCCGAGCACCGACCAGGCGAACGGCGAGTGGCCCTGCACGTCGAGCCACGGGTGGTAGTGGTCGCTGATCTCGACGAAGTCGAAGCCGCACTCCTCGGCGCGGACCGCCTGCCGGATGAGCTCCTTGGGCCCGAAAGCCTCGGCCGCGAGCTTGTATCCCAGTCTCATTCTCACCGCGTTTCCCCGGCCGGATCAGCCCAAACCCGTCTGCTGTTACCCTCGGCGACCGTGGGCGAGGAGCACAGCGTGCGGGTGATCGGCGGGCGGGAATTCGACTTCGCACGGCAGGTCGCGGTGATGGCGATCATCAACCGGACGCCCGACTCTTTCCACGACAAGGGCAGAACTTTCGCGCTCGATCACGCGCTGTCGGCGGTGGAGCGGGCGGCCGAGGCCGGCGCGGACTGGATCGACATCGGCGGGGTGCCGTTCGCGCCGGGGCCCGAGGTCAGTGCCGCCGAGGAGATCGACCGGGTGCTGCCGGTGGTGATCAAGGCGCGCGACCTGGCCGTGGTCTCCGTCGACACGTTCCGCCCCGAGGTCGCCGCCGAGGCGATCAAGGCAGGCGCCGGCGTCATCAACGACACGTCCGGGCTGCGCGACCCCGCCATGGCCGACGCGGTGGCGGGCACCGGCGCGCAGCTGGTGATCACGCACAGCCTGGCGCCGCCGCGTACGCCCTGGCCCAGCCCGCGATACGGCGACGTGGCGGCGGAGGTCGCCGCGTTCCTGCGCGACCGGGTACGGGTCGCGCTCGATCGCGGGGTCCGCCCGGATCAGATCATCATCGATCCCGGCCACGACCTGAACAAGAACACGCTGCACTCGCTCGAGCTGACCCGGCGCCTCGACGAGATCGCGGCGGTCGGGTACCCGATGCTGGCCGCGGTCAGCAACAAGGACTTCATCGGCGAGACCCTCGACGCGGCCCAGCCGGACCGGCTCGCCGGCACCCTGGCGGCGGTGGTTTTCTGCATTCTGCACGGCGCCCGGATCGTCCGCGTGCACGACGTGGTCGCCACGGTGGGCGCCGTGCGGATGACCGAGGCGATCCTCGGATGGCGGCCGCCCGCCTACACCCGGCACAACGTCTAGCGGCGCTCCGCCTCCGACCTCTGCTCCTGCTGGCCGGCGCGCAACTTCTGCGCCTCCGGCTCCTGCTGGTTGGCGCGCAACTTGTTGATGCCGGCGTTGCTGCTGCCGCTGGCCGGCGTCGTGGCGGTCGGCGGCTCGTCGGTGAGGAAAGTTTCCTCTTCCTCGCGGCCGGTGATGTGCTGGTCGGTGCTGGCTCCGTGAACGGTCTGCTCATCACTGCTCATGCAAGCCGATTACCCTCACATGTCGTGGTCGAACGTGCCTAGCAGGTCGGTCATCCACGGGCTGCGCGCGACCGGATCCGGCCCCACCACCCGCATCGCGCCCAGGCAGTTGAGCAGCATGCCGATCGCGAAGAAGTCGCGCGCCTCCTCCGCGCTCGCGCCGGTCAGCTCGCGCACCACCTCGTAGAGCCGGCCGAAACAGGCGCGCACCGGGTCGCCGATCGCGGGGTCGGCGCTGGCCGTGAAGCCGTGCAGCAGCAGCGTGATCAGCTCCCGCTCGGCCAGCAGGTCGTTGTAGGCCTCGCCGAGGCTCTCCAGGGTGGGCTCCGCGGCGGCCGCCCGCCGGAACCGCTCCTCGATCCGGGCGCCCGCGCGGTTCACCGCCGCGATGAACAGCTCCTGCTTCGTGCGGAAGATCCTGATCACGTACGGCTGGGAGACACCGGCCAGCCGCGCCACCTGGTCGGTGGTGGTGCCCGCGTATCCGCCATGGCTGAACGCGGTCACGGCGGCCGTCACGAGTTGCTCGTGACGCTCCTCCGCGGTGAGACGTGTCCGGGTCATGTTGACAAGTTATCAGCGAATAACTAACGTGTGCAAACGAAGTTATCAGTCGATAACAACTTCGGGGAGCGAACCCATGACCACCACCGCCGTACGCCCGGCACCGCCCTCGCGGGGCCGCGCCACCCGACCGCTGGCCGCCGTGCTGGCCGCGGTCGGCATTCCCACCTTCATGGTCACGCTGGACAACCTGGTGGTGAGCACCGCGCTACCGGTGATCCGCACCGACCTGAACGCGTCCCTCACGGACCTGCAGTGGTTCGTCAACGCGTACACGCTGCCCTTCGCCGCCTTCCTGCTCACCGCGGCCGCGCTCGGCGACCGCATCGGCCGCCGCCGGATGTTTCTGTTCGGCATCACGGTGTTCACGCTCGCCTCGGCCGCCGCCGGCCTGGCCACCGAGTCGTGGCAGCTCACCGCGGCCCGGGCGATCCAGGGCCTGGGCGGCGCGGCGGTCGCGCCATTGGCCCTGACTCTGCTCGCGCAGGCGGTGCCCGACCGGATGCGCACCGCGGCGGTCGGCATCTGGGGCGGCATCAGCGGCCTCGGCGTCGCGGTCGGCCCGGTCGTCGGCGGCGCGGTCGTCGAGGGCCTCGACTGGCACTGGATCTTCTGGCTGAACGTCCCGGTCGGCGTCGTGGCGATCGTGCTGGCGGCAACCGTGCTCGACGAGTCCCGCGGCGGCGCCCGCCGGCTCGACCCGCTGGGCCTGGTGCTCTCCGCCGCCGGCATGCTGCTGCTGATCTGGGGCGTCGTCGACGGGCCGGACCACGGCTGGAGCTCCGCCCGGGTGCTCACCATGCTGATCGCCGGCGGCGTGCTGATCGTGGCCTTCGTCGCCTGGCAGGCTCGCAACCGCACCCCGATGCTGCCGCTCTCGCTGTTCCGCTCGCGCGGCTTCAGCCTCGTCAACATCGTCACGCTGACCTTCTCGGCCGGCACGTTCGGCGCGGTGTTCCTGCTCGCCCAGTTCTTCCAGGTCGTGCAGGGACTCAGCCCGCTCGGCTCCGGCCTGCGCACGCTGCCGTGGACGATGGCGCCGATGGTCGTCGCGCCGCTGGCCGGCCTGTTCGGCGACCGCATCGGCCAGCGAAACCTGATCTTCGCCGGCCAGGTGCTCCTCGCCGGCGCGATCCTCTGGATCGGCGTCACCACCTCGGCGACGGTGAGCTACGGCGACCTGGTGATCGCGTTCGTGATGGCCGGCGTCGGCATGGGCCTGACCTTCGCGCCGATCAGCACGATGGCCCTGGCCAGCGTGACCGAGCAGCAGCGCGGCGTCGCCTCCGGCGCCAACAACACCATCCGCGAGCTGGGCGTGGCGGTCGGCGTCGCCGCCCTGGCGTCGATCTTTTCCTCGTACGGCAACTACGCCACCCACGAAGGTTTCGTCGACGGTCTGCGGCCGGCCGTGCTGGTGGGCGCCGCGATCGTGGCCGCTGGGGCGATGGTGGCGCTGTGGCTCCCCCGCCGGGCCACTCCCGCCGCCGTCGAAAGCATCGACGCCTGACCGGCGAAAGTTGCGGCCCGCCGAAGTTCCGGCTTCGGCGGGCGCCGCTTTTTGCGTTGCGCGTGACCGGGTTCTCGGTGGCTCTCGCCGCGTCCCGCTCAGCCGCCGGCTCACCACCACAGATAATCCGCGTCCCGCTCAGCCGCCGGCACGCCACCACAGATAACCGGCCAGCCCGAGGGCGGCCACGGCGATCGCGGCCCGCAGCGGGCGTTCCGGGGTGCGGCGGACCAGCGCCGGCCCCAGCCAGCTGCCGAGCAGGCACCCTGCGGCGAGAAACGCGGCCGCCGGCCAGTGCACCGGCGCCACCACGGCATAGATGACCGCGGCGGCCAGGTTGGACGCGCCCAGGGCGATGGTCTTCACCGCGTTGGTCACCGGGAGCGGCTCGGTCGCGGCCACCGAGAGCACCGCCAGCATGAGCACGCCCGCGGCCGCGCCGAAATATCCGCCGTACACCCCGATCAGGAAAACCGCCGCCCCCAGCAACGGCGGCGCCATCGAACAGTGCCCCGCCCACCGGCGCAGCGGATCCCGCAGCAGCAGGAGCGCCGCGCCGAGCGCGATCAGCACCGGGACGATCCGCTCGAACGCCTCCGACGGCGTCGCCAGCAACAACACCGCCCCGGCCAGCCCGCCCACCGCCGCGACGGCCGAGAGCCGCACCAGCCGATCGCGATGCCCGCGCAGCTCCGGGCGGGCGCCGGCCGCGGTGCCGATCGTGGTGGACAGCAGGGCCACGGTGTTGGTGACGTTGGCCGCGATGGGTGGGATACCGACGGCCAGCAAGGCCGGATAGCTGGCCAGCGACGCCAGGCCGGCCATCGAGCCGGTCAGCCCCGCCCCGACCCCGCCGAGCGCGAGCAGGATCGCGTTGCCCGGCTGCACCGGGCCACCCTATCCGGCCCCAGCCCTGGTCGCGTTGGGTGTTCTGGCCTGCTGAGCCGCGGCCACTGTGCCCACGCCAGGGACCTCCGCCGTGTGCGGGCGGCGGTCCGCGGAGCTCCATGGGCGCCGGGCCGGCCGGATTCGGGCCGGCGCTCCGGCATTCCGCTTTGTTTCGTGCCCGGAGCGCGATTCGAACGCGCACTTGCGCCGTCCTGAGCGGCGTGCCTCTGCCGTTGGGCTACCCGGGCGGGTGTGCCGTGCCCTCGGCGCGATTCGAACGCGCACCGTCGACGCTCTCGACGTCGTGCCTCTGCCGTTGGGCTACGAGGGCATTTCGTACGAGCGGCTGACCGGGATCGAACCGGTGGCCTCCACCATGGCGAGGTGGCGCTCTGCCTGCTGAGCTACAACCGCGGGAAACAAAAAGAAAACCGCCCGGCCCGGTTTCCGGGAGGGCGGCTCGGCTGACGCCGGCGTGCGCTAGCGGCGCGTCCGTCCCGGAAGGAGCAGCGGAAGACCTCGTAGGCCGGTCACGACACCCCGGCCGCGCGGCGTGCGCCGCTGCGGACCCGTCGGGATGTGCCGTGTCATCGTTCTCTCCTGCGCCTGCGAATCGGTCGGTGATTGACAAGGTACGGCCAGGGATGGCGAGCCGGCAACGGATTTGGCCGCGACCGATTAGTTCGGCCCGGGCCGGGCGTACATCTTTCCGAAGCGCGCCGAGGGGCGCGCGCCGGAGGAGACAGACATGGACGATCGGACGCCGCGGGACGCGGTGGTGGCGGAGCGGACCGAGCTGGCCGCGATGCTCGCGGACCTGACGCCGGAGCAGTGGGCGGCACCGTCGCTGTGCGCGGGCTGGCGGGTGCGGGAGGTGGTCGCGCACATGACGATGCCGTTCCGGATGTCGGCGGCAAGTTTCGCGATGGGGATGGTCCGGGCCCGCGGAAACTTCCATCGGATGGCGGATCGGCAGGCCCGGCGCGACACCGATCGGCTGAGCGACGAGGAGCTGCTGGCCTCGTTGCGCGACAACGCCGAGCACCCGTGGCGGCCGCCGGGCGGCGGGATCGTGGGCGCGCTCTCCCACGACGTCATCCACGGCCTGGACATCTCGGTGGGGCTCGGCCTCGACCGGCGCCCGCCGGCGTCGCGGGTGCGGATCGTCCTGGACTCGATGACCGGCAAGAACATTCGCTACTTCGGAACGGATCTGTCCGGCGTGCGGCTCGAGGCGGACGACCTCGACTGGAGTCTCGGTCAGGGCACGCCGCTGCGCGGCAGCGCCGCTGACCTGCTGCTGGTGGTGTGCGGCAGGCGGATTCCGGCCGCCCTTCTGACGGGTACGGCCGCGGCACGGTTCTCCGGCTGAGATGCGGGCTCGGGCCGCTTCTCTTAGCGTCGATGCGTGAGCGCGGAGGAAAGTCGGCGGAAAGTCGGGGCGGAAAGTCGGCGAACGGCCGAGGACGAAAACCGGCCCGCTGCCAGGGCGGA
Organism: Paractinoplanes rhizophilus; assembly: GCF_042664765.1. Lineage (NCBI taxonomy): Bacteria > Bacillati > Actinomycetota > Actinomycetes > Micromonosporales > Micromonosporaceae > Paractinoplanes > Paractinoplanes rhizophilus. Next base: position 341,770 of record NZ_JBHTBJ010000001.1, read on the forward strand.
AAGCCGGCGAACCGCCGAGGACGAAAGCCGGCCAATGGCCAGGGAGGACAGCCGGCGAACCGCCGAGGAGGAAAGCGGGCCGGCGGCCGGGGAAAAGCCGGCGGCCGAGGAGAAGCCGACCGGGCGGGCTCCGGTGTGGCGGCCTCCGCGCGGCCGGGCGAAGATCGGGCAGGCGGTCGGCAAGGCCCAGCTGCCCGAACACGCGGTCACCGGCATCGTCGAGCACGACGTGTCGTTCACCCAGCCGGTCTTCGTGGACCCGAGCGGAGCCCGGCGCCGGCGGGTGCGCGCGTTCGCGTACGCGATCGGGGTGCTCTTGATCTTGGCGCTGGCGGTGGTGTGGGTCAGTCAGCTGGTCGGGCCGGCCGCACCGCCGCCGCGGCCGGTGCCGTCCGTTGCGGGGTCCCGGTGACGATCTACGGGACGCCGGTTCCGGCCGAGACCGCGCCGCGACCGCCCCGGCGCGGCCCGCGGTTGCTGTTCGCGCTGGTGGCGCTGCTGGTGATCGGGACCGTCGTGGTGGTCGAGGTGTACGCCGACGCGGGGTTCAGCCCGGACGGCACCACCCCGCGCTCCACCGCGACCAGCGACGTGCCCACGGCCGTGCAGGACGGCGGGCCGATCATCGGCGTGGACGGCGGGCAGCCCACCTCGCAGCGGATGCCGGCCCGGACGATCGCGCTGACCTTCGACGACGGGCCCGATCCGACGTGGACGCCGCGGATCCTCGACGTGCTCGCCAAGCATCATGTGCCGGCAACTTTCTTCGTCATCGGGTCGCAGGTGGCGCGGCATCCCGAGCTGGCGCGGCGGATCACGGCCGAGGGCCACGAGATCGGCTCGCACACGTTCACCCACCCGGATCTCGCGCAACTTTCGCGATGGCGGAGACAACTGGAGAGCTCGCAGACCCAGCTCGCCATCGCCTACGCGACCGGCCGCGAAACCGCGCTGCTCCGCCCGCCCTACTCGTCGACGGCGGACGCGCTCACCGACGACGACTACGCGACCGTGCGGGCGGTCGGCGCGCAGGGCTACCTGACCGTGCTCGACGACCTGGACAGCCAGGACTGGCGGCGGCCCGGCATCGACCGGATCGTGCGGAACGCGACGCCCCGCGGCGACGAGGGCGCGATCGTGCTGTTCCACGACGCCGGCGGCGATCGCGCGCAGACAGTGGCCGCCCTCGACCGGCTCATCCCGCTGCTGCAGCAGCGCGGCTACCGGTTCCGCACGGTGAGCGGGCAGCCCAACCCGGCGGCGGGTACGGCGGAGATCTGGCGCGGCCGGGCGCTGGCCTGGACCGTACGCGGCTCGGACGCCGTCCTGCGGCTTCTCTGGATCCTGCTGATCCTGGCCGGCGGCCTGATCGTGGTCCGCACGCTGATCCTCTTCGTGTTCTCGGTGGCGCACGCCCGGCGGCGGCGCGATCCGGCCTGGTCGTGGGGGCCGGAGGTGAGCGACCCGGTGACGATCGTGGTGCCGGCCTACAACGAGCGCGAGACGATCGTCCCCGCCGTGACGTCGATGACCCGCTCGGCGCACCCGGACGTATCGGTCCTGGTGGTCGACGACGAGTCCACCGACGGCACCGCCGATGCCGTGGAGGGAATCGGGAATGTCAGGGTTGTCCGGATCCCGAGCGGCGGCAAGGCCCGGGCGCTGAACGCCGGCGTGGCGCTGTCCAGCGACGACCTGATCGTCATGGTCGACGCGGATACCGTGCTGCTGCCCGACTCGGTGCACAAGCTGGTCCAGCCGTTCGCCGATCCGAAGGTGGGCGCGGTCGCCGGAAACGTGAAGGTGAGCAACCGGGGTGGTCTGCTCGGAAAATGGCAGCACATCGAGTACGTGATCGGCTTCAATCTGGACCGCCGGCTCTACGACACCTTCGGCTGCATCCCGACGGTCCCGGGTGCGCTCGGCGCGTACCGCCGCGCCGCGCTCGACGACACCCGAGGGCTGAGCACCGGAACCCTGGCCGAGGACACCGACCTGACCCTCGCTATCCAGCAGGCGGGCTGGCGGGTCGTCTACGAGGAGAACGCGATCGCCTACACCGAGGCGCCGGCCACCGCGCGGCAGCTGTGGCGTCAGCGATACCGGTGGAGCTACGGCACGATGCAGGCGTTGTGGAAACATCGGCACGGTCATTTCGGCCGTACGCGGATTCCGTTCATCGCACTGTTCAGCGTCGTGCTGCCACTGCTCGCTCCGCTGATCGACCTGATGGCCGTGTACGGGCTGATCTTCCTGGACCGGCGGATCACGCTGCTCGGCTGGCTGGCCATGCTGCTGGTCCAGACGCTCACCGCGGTGCTCGCTTTCCGTCTCGACCACGAAAGTTTGCGCCCGCTGTGGACGCTGCCGCTGCAGCAGATCGTCTACCGCCAGGCGATGTACGCGGTGCTGCTCTCCTCGGCGCTCGCCGCGCTGACCGGGCGGCGGCTGGGCTGGCAGAAGATACGCCGGACGGGAGATTTCAGCGCCGCGCCGAGTGGGTAGAGGGACAGCATGCCCCACCCTGGAGAAGTTCTCGGTGATCGATATCGGCTGGACGACCGGATCGCGGCCGGCGGCATGGGCGAGGTCTGGCAGGCCACCGACACGGTGCTCGGCCGCGACGTCGCCGTGAAGACGCTGCACGCCGGCCGGGCGGAGGATCCCGGCTTCCAGACCCGCTTCAAGCACGAGGCGCGGGCGATGGCGGTGCTGCACCACCCCGGGGTGGCGGACGTCTACGACTACGGGCAGAGCGGGCCGGACGCGTACATCGTGATGGCCCGCGTCGAGGGCGAGGCGCTCAACCAGCGGATCGCGGCCCGGGGCCGGTTGACGCCCGCCGAGACCATGTCGATCGTGGCGCAGGCCGGCCGAGCCCTCGAGGCAGCGCACCAGGCGGGCATCGTGCACCGCGACGTCAAGCCGGGAAACCTCATCATCAAGCCGGACGGCACGGTCGTGCTGGTCGACTTCGGGGTGGCGCGCTCGGCCGAGTCGGCCGCGCTGACCGGGGCGAAAGAGGTGGTGGGCACCGCCCTTTACATCGCACCCGAGCAAGTTTCCAAGGAAACAACCGGGCCTTCGGCCGACGTGTACGCGCTGGGCTGCGTCGCCTACCACTGCCTGGCCGGGCACCCCCCGTTCATGGGCGACAACCCGATCCAGATCGCCCTGCATCACCTGAAGGAGGAGCCGCCGCCGCTGCCCGGGGAGGTCCCCGAGGCGGTACGCACCGTGGTGCAGACCGCGATGGCGAAGAACCCGGCGGACCGCTTCCCGTCGGCGGCGGCGATGGCCGACGCGGCGGAGATGGCCTCGACGGGCGCGGGCACGACGGCGATCCTTGCGGCAACGGGCCTGCTCGGCGCCGCCGGTGCCGCGGACGCCGCCGGTGCCGCGGGCGCGGCGGGCTCCGGCACGGCCATCTTGCCCGTGACGCCGGGAGCGCCCGGAATGCCAGGCGCGCCCGGAACGGCGGGTGCGCCCGGAACGGCGGGTGCGCCCGGAACGGCGGGAACACCATGGACACCCGGCGGCCCCGGGGTGGGCGCGCCCAACCACAAGCGGCGGAACATCTCGCTGGCCGCGGCCGCCCTGATCGTGCTGGGCACTCTCGCCGCCGTGCTTTTTGCCAACACCGGCGGAAAGTTGCCCACCACTCCCCCGGCGAACGCGACGACCAGCGGCACGAGCGTCTCCCCCGCCGCCCCGGCCGGCAACGCGACGAAGAAGAACGGCACCCGCGAAACCACGAAGCCCGGCGCCGGCACCACCCCCGGGGCCACCGCCACCACGAACCCCGCCGGCGACCCGGCCCCGGCCACCACCCCGGCCGAGAGCCCGGACCCCACCACCGAGGCGACCACGTCGGCGCCGAAGGAAACCTCCACGGCGCCCGCCGAGCCCGACCCGACCGATCCCACCACCGCGGACACCGGCGGCGGGGATCAAGGCGACGGCGGAAGCGGTGGCAGCGCGAACGGGAGTGGTGACAGCGGGACCGGAGGCGGCAGCGGGACCGGAGGCGGCAGCGCAAGCGGGAGCAGCGGAGGCGGAAGTAGCGAAAGCGGGAGCGGCGGCAGTGGCGGCGGCGACCAGGGCGACGAGAACGCCCAGGCCGCCGCGACGGCAACTGCTTGAGCCTTCGCTTCGTTCATCTACGCGACGTCGACCGGATCGGTCGTCGCCACCCGCACGCGCACCCCGTCCGAACCTCGAGCGCTGGTCAGCCGATGTGAATCCAGACGTCGTCGACCGACCCGTGGAACTGGTCGTTGTCGGCGCCCACGCCCTTGCCGCCGATGCTGAACGGCTGAGCCGACGCGACGGCGAGGTTCGCGGGCACGGCCTCGCTCGCCTGCACCAGCCCGTCCACCACGATCGACAGCGTCGGCCCGGTCCGGCGGCACTCCAGGGTGTGCCACTTGCCGTCCGCGATCGACTGACGGCTGCGCGCGATGTGCACGGCCGTCTCGGATCCGCCGGCCATGCCGCAGCTCGGCTTGCCCGAAACCCCGTCGACCTGAAGCTTGTACTGTCCGCCGCCGGTCGAGTACCCCTTCTGCAGGATGTTCTCGCCGCCGGCCGTCTCGGCCGGCGCCAGCAGCACCGCTGCGCCGTAGCGCAAGTTTCTGGTTCCCGGGTTCAGGTCGGGCGTGTCGGCCGCCTGCAGCACGAGTCGCGGGCAGTCCGCGCCGGTGCATTTGGCCGGAAAGGTCAGTGCCTGCCCGGTGCCGTGCGGCGTGAGCGTGATCTTCCCGCCGTTGCGCGTCACGGCGCGCAGCAGATGCCCGTGCGCCGACCCGTCGTCGAAGGTTCCGTCCGCGATCGTCGTGTCGAAGTTGTACGAAGCCACGTGATCGGCGGCCGCGGTGGCCCTCTCCGCGTGCGGCGTCACCCCCGCGAACTGGACATACCGCTTGCGGCTCACGCTGCCGACCACGGTGAAGTCGCCAACCGCGCTGATCGCGCCGAGCGCCGCGCTGGTCGCCAGCTGCCGGGTTCCGGCGACGCCGTTGGCCTGCGGCGACCAGTCGAGCAGGTTGCCCTGACTGTCGATCGCGGCAAGTTTCCCGCGCGGCACCGAGCCGTCGGTGCACACGCCCTTGACCCCGTTGTTCGAGGTGGTGCACGCCTTGTCGAAGTGCCCGCCCACATAGGTCGTGCCGTCGAGCTCGGCGATCGCTTGCGCGTCGCCGTCGAAAACTCGGGTCCATCGCGTCTCGCCCGCGTGGGTATAGGCAACCGCGCGTCCGCCCAGGCCGCCGAGGGCGGCATAAACCCCGGTGGCGTCGGCGGCGAGCGCGAAAACTTGCGACACCGGTTTCGGCAGGAAACCCCGGTCGAGTACGCCGGTGGCCGGGTCGACCGCGCCGAGGCGAAGGGTGGACCGCACCCCGTTGACCTTGTGGAAACGCCCGCCCAGATAGACCCGCTCGCCCGCGAAGGCGAGCGCGTTCACGGAGTCGTCCGTGGTCGGCGCCCATGGGTCGAGCGCACCGGTGGCCAGCGTGAATGCGGCCAGGTTGGCGCGGGGAACCCCGTCGACCGCGGTGATCCGCCCGCCGACGTAGAGCCGGCCCGCGCCGGTGACCAGAGCGTTGGGCTGGCCGAGCACGGTGTGCCGCAGCGCGGTGGCCTGGCCGCTGGTCGCGTCGATCCCGGCCACCGCGTCGCGCGGCTCGCCGTTGACGGTGTCGAAGTCGCCGGCCGCGTACACGACGTCGCCCTCGACGGCGAGGGCGCGCACGTTCGCGTCCGCGCTGGGGCTCCACGGCAGCAGCGCACCGGTCTGGGCGTCGAAGGCGGCGAGCCGGGTCCGGGCGACCTTCTTGCCGCCGGCGTTGGCGGTGGTGAAGTTTCCGCCGACGTAGACGGTGCTGCCCCGATAAGCGACCGCGTAGACCGGGCCGTTGAACGACGGCGAGGTGACCGGGTCGGGCGAGACGACCTCGGCGAGGGCGGCGCCGCCGGCCGCGACCACGACCGTCGCGACGCCGACGATCAGCGTCCGCCGAACGAGCGATTTACCGCTTTTCCGCAAGTTGAGCACATTGCACCCCAACGGCGGTTCCGGCGCCGAAGATGCGCAACCGAAAGGGTGGCAAATACGACCGAAGGGGTAACCCGGTCGAAGCCCCATAGCGTACGTTCAATATCTTGTGCCGAGGGAACTTATGCTTCCGACTTACGCGCGTGAGCAAGAAAGCTTCCCGGCGTACGCGCGAAGTTTCCGACGTACGCGTGAGAGAAAGAGGGAGAAACGCCGTGCCGCAACCCCGCCTCGCCGCCGTGCCCCTCGCCCTGGTCGCGACGGCGGCCCTGGCCGCCGGTTGCTCGATCGACATCTCGCCCGAGAGCGTGCCCGTGCCGTTCAGCGTGGCGCCGACGCCGTCCGGCTCGGCCGGCGTGCCCAAGTACGTGTGCACCGCCGCCTACAAGATCCTCACCGACGGCGCGGTGCGGCTCGCCGGTTATGTGCGCGGCGACGGCGAGCACAACCGGCAAGGTTTGCGCGACACTTTCGCCGGCATGGCCGCCAAGCTGGACGCCGAGGCCGCCGGGGTGACCGACCCCGCGCTGAAGGAGGCGCTGGGTGCGATGTCCGCCGACCTGACGGCCGCGGCGCAGGGCCCGGATCCGAAGGCGTACGCGAACGGTGGTTTCCAGACCGTGGGCCAGAAGCTCGACTCCGCCTGCCCGTCGGCCTGAGCGCCCGCTGTGTCCGCCTGAGCAGGCCGCCCGTCCGCCCGGACGCCCGCCCACGCGCCTCACGACAGCCGCCCCCGTCCGCGCCTCTACGCGCGGCCTTATCTCGCCCGCTCCGTCCTTCGCGTGAGCCCCGCCGTGTCTGCGTCTGAACGCCCGGCGCTGTCCCGCCCCGTCCGCGCGAACGCCCGCTCGCCCGTGTCCTCGCTGCTTCGCCGGTGCGCATGGGACTGTGCCGGGAGCTGTCACATTTTCCGGCCCGGCGGTGCTTCATGGATGTGGACGTTGCAGGGATGTGGTGGGGCGAACGGAAGGGTGGCGTGGCCGTTTTCAGACGACCGGCCGTGCGGAACGACCTCGAGCAGGTCTTCCGCGCCGCCTATCCGCGGGTGGTGGCGGTCGCGGCCCGGGTGCTCGGGTCACGCGACGAGGCCGAGGACGTGGCCCAGGAGGTTTTCCTGAGTTTCGGCCGGTCATCGGTGCCGGGCGACGAGGCGTTGCCGTGGTTGTCGGTCGCCGCGGCGCACGCGGCGCTCAATCATCTGCGGACGGGCCGGCGCCGGGCCGGCCGGGAGAACGCCGCCGGGAACGGCGAAACTTTCTCGCCCGATGTCGCGGACGCGGTGGTCGCTCTCGACGAGCGGCGCCGGGTGCGCGCGGCCCTTTCCCGCCTGCCCCGCAAACAGGCCGTCGCCCTTGTCCTGCGGCACAGCGGGCTCAGCTACGCCGAGGTCGCGGCCGCTCTCGATCTTTCTCCGGCCAGCGTGGGCACCACCGTGCGACGCGCCGAGTCCGCGCTGCGGAAGGAGTTGAACCGTCATGCGTCATCCGAGTGAGGGCACGCTGCGCCGGCTGGTCGACGAGCCGGACGGAGTCCCGGACGCCGCCCGCCACCACGTGCTGGGCTGCGCCGAATGCCGGGCCGGGCTGGCGGCCGCGGAAAGCGACGCGGATCTCGCCGCGCACGCGCTGCACGCCGAGGCCGGCGCCGACGACATCGAGGCCGGCACCGACGTCGACGCGGCCTGGCGGCGACTGTCCGCGACGACCGCGGCGCCGGGAAAGTTTCGCCATCCGGGAAGGAAGTTGCGCAGCCCGATCGTGGCCGGGGTCGCGGCGGCGGTCGTGCTGGCGGGCGCCGGGGCCGCCGCCGCGGCGGACTGGCTGCCGATCTTCCGCGCCGAGCGGGTCACGCCGGTGGTGGTCACCCCGGGCGACCTGGTCGCGCTGCCCGACCTTTCCGCGTACGGGACGGTCGAGCTCACCAAGCCGGCGCGGGTGCGGGCGGTGGACGGCCCGGCGGCGGCGACCGAGGCGACCGGGTTGCCCGTCCCCCAGGTGGGCAAGTTGCCGCGCGGCGTGACCGGGTCGCCGTCGTACCGGGTCGGCGACCGTGCCGTCGCGACCTTCACCTTCCAGGCCGCGAAGGCGGCGCGAACGGCCGCGGCCGCCGGGAAGCCGCTGCCGCCACCCCCGGCGGGCATGGACGGCAGCCAGTTCCGGCTGACCGCCGGGCCGGGCCTGGCCGCGATCTGGGCCGAGGGCCACGGCGTGCCGGCCATGGTCGTCGCCCGGGTCGCCGCGCCGGTCGTCTACTCCACGGGCATCCCGTTCGAGACCGCCCGCGACTACCTGTTGTCCCTGCCCGGACTGCCGGAATCGGTCGCCACTGAGCTGCGCGGGACGGCCGCCCTGTCACTGATCGTCAAGGGTGCCAGCGAGACCACCGCAACCGTCGACGTCAACGGCGTGCCGGCCACCGTCCTGGCGCTCAAGGACGGAACGATGGCCGGCGTGGTCTGGGTGGACGGCGGCTACCTCACCGGCGTGGCCGGCTCGATCTCCGCCGACGAGGCGGTCGGCGTGGCCCGGGGGCTGCGATGGAGCCGATGACCGCGGCGTGGTGCTCGGGCCTGCGCAAGCGCTACCGGCAGCGCACCGCGATCGGCGACGTCTCGCTCACCGTGCGCCGGGGCGAGGTGGTGGGCCTGCTCGGGCCGAACGGCGCCGGCAAGACCACGGTGATCAAGATGCTGCTCGGCCTGGTGCGGCCGGACGCCGGGGAGGTGCTGCTGCTGGGCCGGCCGGGCCGGGACCCGGCCTCGCGGGCCAAGGTCGGTTACCTGCCCGAGCTGTTCCGCTACCAGCCCTGGCTCACCGCGACCGAGGTGCTCGACCTGCACGTACGCCTGGCCGGCGCCGACGTCCCCGCGGCCGCGCGCCGCGAGACCCTGGGCCAGGTCGGCCTCGCCGATCGCGCCGGTGACCGGGTGGGTGGCTTCTCCAAGGGCATGCAGCAGCGGCTCGGACTCGCGGTGGCGCTGGTGTCCCGGCCCGAGCTGGTGGTGCTCGACGAGCCGACCAGCGCGCTCGACCCGATCGGCCGCGCGGACGTGCGCGACCTGCTGGTCGGGCTCCGGGCGCGCGGGGTGGCGGTGCTGCTCAACTCGCACCTGATCGGCGAAGTGGAACGGGTCTGCGACCGGGTCGTCATCCTCGACAAGGGCCGGGTCGCCGCCGCCGGGACGCTGCCCGAACTGCTGGGGCGGCCCGAGGTGCGCCTGCGGCTCGGCAACGTCGGCGAAGAGGCCGAGAAGCGGCTCGGAAACTTCCTGCGCGACGGCGCCGAATACGTCGTGCTCGACGCGGGCGAGGACGAGGTGCCGGCGCTGGTGGCCGACCTGGTCGCGCTGGACGTCCGGATCCACGCGGTCGAGCCCGGCCGGATCACCCTCGAGGAGCGGCTGCTCGACATTCTGCGAGAGGCGAAATGATCAAGACCATCGGCGTCATCGCCGCGCTCACGCTCAAGGAGGCGGCCCGCCGCCGCGTGCTGCGGGCCCTCGCCGCGCTCACCGTGCTCCTGCTCTCGCTCAGCGCCTGGGGATTCTCGCGGATCGACACCGAGTTCGGCGGGCTCACCACCGGCGAGGCCCGCATGGTGGCCTCGATCGTGCTGAACCTCGTCATGTTCGGGCTCTCGCTGATCGCCGCGCTGGGCACCGCGTTCCTGGCCGGGCCCACGCTGTCCGGCGAGTTCGAGTCCGGCATCTCGCTGGCCATGCTGGCCCGCCCGGTGCGCCGGGGGTGGATCCTGCTGGGCAAGTGGCTGGGGCTGGTCGTCTTCGGCAGCGGCTTCGTCGCCGTTGCCGGGCTCGCCCAGCTGATCATCGTGAAGGTGACGGTCGGCTACTGGCCGCCGCACCCGCTGACCGGCCTGGCGCTGCTGGCCGGCCAGGCGACCGTGCTGCTCACGCTGGGCCTGCTGCTGTCGGCCGTGGTCTCACCGATGGCCTCCGGGGTCGTCGCGGTCGGCCTCTTCGGCGCGACCTGGATCGCCGGGGTGGTCGGCACGGTCGGCGAGGACCTCGGCAACGAAAGTGTCGCCCGGGTCGGCACCGTCTCGCGGGCGCTGCTGCCGACCGACGGCCTCTGGCAGGGCACCATGAACGCCTTCCAGGACCCCAGCGCCATGGCGCAGCTCACCTCGGGCGCGGGCGCCTCGCCCTTCATCAGCGCCAACAGCGTGACCCTCGCCTATCTGGCCTGGTCGGCGACCTGGATAGCGCTAATCCTCGGTCTCGCCGGGGTGGCGCTGGCGCGCCGGGACCTGTGACTCCCGGGGATCACCAGGGGGCGGCCGAGGGTGTCCTCCTGGCTCGGCGGCCGGGCGTGCTGCGGAAATCTTTACGCACCGGACAGAAATCCGGAGCGAAAGAAGGAGCAGCCCCGCACCGCCGGGCGCGGCCGGTCAAACGACGAGATCCAGCAGGAACACGCAGATCACGCCGACCACCGAGATGATCGTCTCCATGATCGACCAGGTCTTGATGGTCTGTCCCACGGTCATCCCGAAGTACTCCTTGACCAGCCAGAACCCGGCGTCGTTCACGTGCGAGAAGAACAGCGACCCGCACCCGATCGCCAGCGCCAGCAACGAGATCTCCGGCCGGTCGAGGGTCGCCGCCAGCGGCGCCACGATGCCGGCCGCTGTGATCGTCGCGACCGTCGCCGAGCCCGTCGCCAGCCGGATGCCGACCGCGACCAGCCAGCCCAGCAGCAGCGCGTTGATGTGCGCGTCCTGGGCCGCGTCCGCGACCACGTTGCCCACGCCCGCGTCGACCAGCACCTGCTTGAAGCCGCCGCCCGCCGCGACGATCAGCAGGATGCCGGCGATCGGGGGCAGCGAGCCGCCGAGCACCGCGTTGGTCTCGCGCCGGTCCATGCCCGAGCGCTTCCCGAGCGTCCACATCGCCACCAGCACGCCGATCAGCAGCGCCACCGGCGGGTTGCCGAGCACGTCGAGCGCGCCGCGGAGGCCGTTGCCCTTCTCCAGGGTCAGCTCACCGATCGCCCGCAGCAGCATCAGCACGATCGGCAGCAGCACGGTCAGCACGGCGGCCCAGAAGCCCGGGTTGCGCCGGTCGGCCCGATCCGGCCGGGTCGCGTCCTCCGCGTAGTCCTCGTCGCCGGACGCCGCGCCCGCGCCGACCGGCTCGAGCAGCGCCGGCACCGGCACCCGTACCCGTTTGGCGATGAAGTTGCCGAAGACCGGACCCGCCACGATCACCGTCGGGATCGCGCAGATCAGGCCGAACAGCAGCGTCAGGCCGAGGTCGGCGTTGAGGCTGGAGATCGCGACCAGCGGGCCGGGGTGCGGCGGCACGAGGCCGTGCAGCACCGAGAGGCCGGCCAGCGCCGGGATGCCGATCCGCAGCAGTCCGATGTCGGTACGCCGGGCCACCAGAAGCACGATGGGCACCAGCAGCACCACGCCGACCTCGAAGAACAGCGGCAGGCCCACGAGCGCGGCCACACCGGCCATCGCCCACGGCAGCGCCGAGCCGGAGACCCGCTCGACGATCCGTTTGACGATGCCGTCGGCCCCGCCGGATTCGGCCAGCAGCGCCCCGATCATCGAGCCGAGCGCGATGAGCAGGCCGACGCTGCCGACGGTGCTGCCGAGGCCGTCGGTGAAGGAGGTGACGGTGTCGCCCGGAGCGGCCCCGGCCACGAGGCCGAGGACGGCCGAGCCGAGGATCAGGGCGAGGAAGGGGTGAAACTTCGCCCACGCGATCAGCAGGACGACGGCCGCGATGCCGAGCACCGCGGCGAGCACGAGTTGAGTTTTCCCGGCGTCGGTTATCGCCTCGGCGGCGAGGGGCATCATGCGTGCGCGATACCCCCGCCGGCCGGTTTTCAATCTTGCCAGATTTCGAAGCGGGTAAAAGGAACAATGCCCAGGTCGATCCGGCCGGAGGTGCGCGCCGCGGCGGTCTGCGGCCGGCCGACGCGGCCTGGGCGTTCGCGCCGCGCGCCGGCCTGGCTGTCGCGATCCCGCCGGTCGCGCTCGTCGCCGCCGGCCACCCGGCGTGGGCCGGGGTCGCCACGCCGCCGGCGGCCCGACCCGCCGAGCTCGCGGCGGCGCCCAGGCGCCCACCTCGGAGGCGCGCTCGCGGCGCATCGGAAGCTCCGCTCGACGGCCGCCACCGCGTCGGTCGATGGTTATCCGGCGAGGCCGGCCTTCACGGCGCGGGTCGTGTCGTCGGCGAGGATCTCGGGGCGGCCCTCGGCGACGCCATCCAGGGCCAGCGTGGCGACGACCGCGGGATCGGTCTTCTGGTCGGCCGGGACGTGCGCGGCCATGTCGGTGTCCATGTAGGCCACGTGCAGCGCGGAGACCGCGATGCCGCGGGGTGCGAGCTCATCGCGTACGGCGTCGGTCAGCGCCCAGCCGGCGGCCTTCGCCCCGCTGTACGCGCCCGCGCCCGCCGGGTGGAACCAGGAGAGCACGGACAGCACGTTGAGGATCGCGCCGCCGCCGTTGGCCTCGATGACCGGGACGAACGCCCGGGTCACGGCGAGCGTGCCGTAGTAGTGCGTATCCATCTCGAGGCGGATCAGGTCGAGGTCGCCGTCGATCAGCGATTGGCGGGTGCTCGATCCGGCGTTGTTGATCAGAAGGGTGACATCGCCGGCGATCTTCGCGGCGCGCTCGATCGAAGCGGGGTCGGTGACGTCGATCTGCAGCGGGACGGCGCCGGGCAGGTCGACGGTCTCGGGATCGCGGGCGCCGGCGTACACCTTGGCGCCGCGCTCGAGCAGCTGGGCGGCGAAGTGGCGGCCCAGGCCGCGGTTGGCGCCGGTGACGAGGGCTACGGAGTTCTTCAGGTCCATATGCAATAGATTATGTCCAACATCTAACTCCGGCAAGGTAATAGATGACACACGACATCTATACTGGTGGGCATGGGAAGGGTTTCGCAGGCGCAGGCGAAAGAGAACCGGAAACTTGTCGTCGAGACGGCCGCCCGGCTGTTTCGCGAGCGCGGGGTGGCCGGGGTGAGCGTGGCCGACGTGATGGCCGAGGCCGGGCTGACCCACGGCGGGTTCTACAAGCAGTTCGCCTCGAAGGAGGCCCTGGTGGCCGAGGCGGTCGGGCAGGCCTTCGGGGAGCTCGCCGGCCGACTCGGCGGGACCGACCGGGCAAGTTTCGTGGCCGGATACCTCTCCCCCGAGCACCGCGACGCGCCGGGCGCCGGCTGCCCGGCGGCCGGTTTCGGCGGCGATCTCGCCCACGAGAGCCGGGAGAGCACCGCGGTGCCCGCCTACGCGGCCGGGATCGAGGACTACGCGCGCTGGCTGGGCACGGACGGGCACGAGGACTACGCCGCCGTGGCCACCCTGGTCGGGGCGATGGTGCTGGCCCGGGCGACGGCCGGGACCGAGACCTCGGACCGCCTCCTCGAGGCGGCCCGCGAGCAACTGCTCGGCAAAGCCTGAACCGCCCTCGGGGGAAATTCGCTCGGCGAAGCCTGATCCGCCCGCGCGAAAGTTGCTCAGCAACCTCCCACCCGACCGGCGCGAAAGTTGCCCAGCAGAACCGGACCCGACCGGCGCGGAAGTTGCCCAGCAGAACCGGACCCGACCGGCGCGGAAGTTGCCCAGCGAAGCCCGACCCGACCCGGGCGAAAGTTGCTCAGCGAAGCCTGAACTGCTCCTCGAGCATCTCCAGGGCGGCCTCGACCCGCGCGAAGTCGGCCGCCTCGAAGCCGCCCGTTGCGCCGGGCGGCGCGACCGCCAGCACGACGCCGACCATCGCGCCGGCGACGACGCGGTAGACCAGGTCGTCGGCCGGCTTTCCGTCGCGCTCGGCCAGCGCGGCGGCGAGCATGTCGACCGCCGAGACCGTCTGGTTCATCGCGGCGGCGCGCAGCTCGGGAACCGTCTGGTAGATGCGCTGGCGCCGGCGCTCGCTCTCCCACTCCTGCGGGGTGAGCCGCAGAAACACCGAGCGCATGCCCTCGAGCAGGGCGCGCACCGGGCTGACGCCGGGCGGCTGGGCCTTGATCGCGTCGACGATCAGCGGGTCGTAGTCATCGGTGATGATGACGTCTTCCTTGGTCGGAAAGTATCGGAAGAACGTGCTCTGCGAGACCTCGGCCGCCTCCGCGATCTGGTCCACGGTGGTCGCCGCGTACCCCTGCTCCTCGAACAGTCGCATCGCGTGATCACGGATGGCGGCCCGGGTCTTCGCCTTCTTGCGTTCCCGCAAACCGGCCGGCAGGGACGACGTCATAGTCCCGATTCTGCCAGCACGAGTCGTTCCTCCTCCACCGGCGCGGCGGGCGTGCGGCGCGGGAGCAGCAGCAGCGCGAGGATCGCGCCGGCCGCCGCGATCGCGGCCGCGACCAGCAGGGAAACGTCCATGCCGTGGGTGAAGGCGTCGCGTACGGCGTCGAGCAGCCCCGCATCGTGCGCCTGCGTTGCCACCGTGACGCCGGAGGAGGCGCTCTCGCGCACCGGGCCGGACGAGACGGGCAGTTCGGAGCGGTAGGCGCTGTTGAGGACCGTGCCGAGCACCGCGACGCCGATCGCGCCGCCCACCTGGCGCATCGCCTGGAGCAGGCCGTTGCCGACGCCGCTGCGCTCCGCGGTGAGCGCTCCGAGCGCGGCGTCCATCGACGGCGGGAGCGTGAGGCCGAGCCCGATGCCGGCGACACTTATCCACGCGGCGACGAAACCGTAACCGCTGTCGGCGCCGGTCAGGCTGCCCACGACCATCGCGGCGGTCATCAGGGCCAGGCCACCGGCGATGACGACGCGGTTGCCGGCTCGGGCGGCAACTTTCTCGGCCGTACGGGCGCCGAGCAGCAGGCCGCCGATGATCGGCAGCAGCCGCAGACCCGAACCGAACGCGTCCTGGCCGCCGACCGCCGAGAAGAACTGCGGCAGCGCGAAGAGCAGCCCCAGCATCGCGAAACTGGCGATGGTCGCGAGCACCGCGCCGCCGGTGAAGGCGCGGGAGCGGAACAGGCCGAGGTCGACCAGCGCCGCCGTCGCCTTTCGCTGCCAGGCCACGAACGCGACAAGTAGCGCCCCGCCACCGATCATGGTGGCCAGCGAGCGCGCATCGCCCCAGCCGCGGTCGCCGGCCTCGATGATGCCGTACGTGAGCGCCACCAGGCCGCCCGCCGACAGCAGCACGCCGAGCGGGTCGAAGCGGCGGGCGCGGTCGCCGTGCGATTCGGGCACCCAGAGCGTCACCGCGACCAGCGCGATCGCCACCAGCGGAACGTTGATCAGGAAGACCGAGCCCCACCAGAAGTTGTCGAGCAGCCAGCCGCCGAGCAGCGGGCCGAGCGGGATGCCGAGCGCGCTCCCGGTGAGCCACACCGACAGCGCCTTGGAGCGCTCCTTGTCGTCGAAGAGCACGGTCAGCACGGCGCCGGAAAGCGGCATGAGCACGGCCGCGCCCAGGCCGAGCACGGCGCGGGCGGCGATGAGCTGGCCGGTGGTGACTGACCAGGCGCACGCGGCGGAGGCGGCGCCGAAGACGAAGAGCGCGCCGAGCAGCAGCTTCTTGCGGCCGTAGCGGTCGCCGAGCATGCCGGCCGGGAGCAGCACGGCCGCGAGGACCAGCAGGTAGGCGTTCGTGAACCACTGCAGGTCGCCGGTGGTGGCGTGCAGGTCCCGGCTCAGCGTGGGCAGCGCGACGCTGAGGATCGTGGTGTCCAGCCCGATGGCGAGCGTGGACAGGGCCAGGGCGGCCAGCGCGTACCAGCGCGATTTGGGAGTTGCCATGTTTTGACAGTAGCTGTCACTTCATAGCGGCTGTCAAGTTCTAGGATCGTGATGTGATGAACGACGACGAGGTGCCCGCCTTCTGGGCCGGGCTGGGGCTGCCCGGGCTGTTCGACGTGCATACGCACTTTCTGCCGCCCCGGATGGAGCGCCGGGTGTGGGCCCACTTCGCCATGGCGGGACCCCTGCTCGGACGCCCATGGCCGATCACCTACAAGCTGCGCCTGCCGGAACGGGTCGCGCTGATGGACCGGCTCGGCGTGCGGGTGTTCAGCGCCCTCGCGTACGCCCACAAGCCGGACATGGCCGCCGACCTGAACCGATGGTCGCTGGATTTCGCCGCCCGGACCCCCGGCTGTCTTCGCAGCGCAACTTTCTTCCCCGAGCCCGGCGTGCTCGGCTACACCCGGGCCGCGCTCGCGGCCGGCGCTCAGATCTTCAAGGTGCATCTGCAGGTGGGCGGCTTCGACCCCCGGACGCCCGAGCTGGACGACGTGTGGGGGCGGCTCGCCGAGACCGGCGTCCCGGTCGTCGTGCACGCGGGATCGGGGCCGGTCGCGGCGGGCTTCACCGGGCCGGGACCGATCGGCCAGGTGCTCGCCCGGCACCCGGATCTCGCCGTGATCGTGGCGCATGTCGGGGCGCCGGAATACGACGGATTTCTGTCGCTGGCGGAAACTTATCCGCGAGTCCGGCTCGACACCACCATGGCGTTCACGGATTTCTTCGAGGAGATGGCGCCGTTCCCGCCGGGCCTGCGGCCGCGGCTGCGTTCGCTCGGGCTGAGCGGAAAGGTTCTGCTCGGCAGCGATTTCCCGAACATTCCGTACGCGTACGCGCACCAGCTGGAGTCCCTCGCCCGGCTGGATCTCGGCGAGGACTGGCTACGGGCGGTGTGCTGGGAGAATGCCTGTGACCTGTTCGGTATGACGCCGCGCGGGTGAAGATCCGCGATCCTCGTGCGCGGACGTGTCACGATCATGTAAAGCAGCGCGTCCGGGTCGCGGAAGGGACCGGCATGAAGAAGGCAATCGGCTGGATCGTGCTCATCCTCGTCATCTTCTACATCGGCACGAGCCCCGGCCCCGCCGCCGAGATGGCCCGCAGCATCGGCGACGGCATCGCCGAGGCGTTCCGCGGGATCGGCACGTTCTTCCACGACCTCGCCACCTGAGCCGGCGCCCCGGCGCGCGCGGTGTGCGGGTTGCGCAACTTAACGGGTCGCGCAACTTGGCGGGTGGCCCGACTTAGCGGGTGCGTAACTTAGCGAGTCGCCACGCGCTTTGTGGGCGGCCCGCGGACTGCGGGGAACCCACGCGGACGCGGCGACCCACGTGGGCGCGGCCGACCCACGCGGACGCGGGCGACCCCATGCGGACGCGGGCGACCCACGCGGACGCGGCGACCCACGCGGACGCGGCCGACCCACGCGCACGCGGCCGACCCACGCGGGGCCGCGAGGCTGGCTCGCGGCCCCGGCGGATGATCAGACCGTGCGGGCCAGCCGGTCCGCGAGAAGTTTCGCGAAACGGGCCGGGTCTTCCAGGTCGCCGCCCTCGGCGAGCAGCGCGGTGCCGTACAGAAGCTCCGCCGTCTCCGGCAGCGCCGGGTCGTCCGCGTTCCGCTCGTGGGCCTCGCGCAGCCCGCCGACCAGCGGGTGGCCGGGGTTGAGCTCGAGGATCCGCTTGACCCGCGGCCCCTCCTGGCCCATCGCCCGGTACATCTTCTCCAGCGTCGGCGTGATGTCGTCGGCGTCGCTCACCAGGCAGGCCGCCGAGGTGGTCAGGCGGTGCGACAGCCGGACCTCCTTGACGTTCTCGTCGAGCTTCTCCTTGAGGAAGCCGAGCAGCGGGCCGAAGTCACCCTCGGGCTCGGGCTCCTCTTTGTCCTTGGGCAGGTCGACGTTGCCACGCGCGATCGACTGGAGTTTCTTGCCGTCGTAGTCGGGCACGGCCTCGACCCAGATCTCGTCGACCGGGTCGGTCAGGATCAGCACCTCGTACCCCTGGGCCTGGAACGCCTCCATGTGCGGCGAGTTCTCCACCTGCGAGCGGGACTCCCCGGTCAGGTAGTAGATCTCCTCCTGGCCCTCCTTCATCCGCTCCACGTAGGCGGCGAGGGTGGTCGGCTCGTCGGTGGACGCGGTCGACGCGAACGTCGCCACGTCGAGGATCGCCTTCTGGTTGTCCGGGTCGTTGAGCAGGCCCTCCTTGAGCGCCCGGCCGAACTCGCGCCAGAAAGTGTCGTACTTCTCGCGATTGTTGGTGAGCAGGTCCTTGATCGTGGACAGCACCTTCTTGACCAGCCGGCGGCGGATCATCTGGATGTGCCGGTCCTGCTGCAGAATTTCGCGCGAAATGTTCAGCGAAAGGTCGGCCGCGTCCACGACGCCCTTGACGAAGCGCAGGTAGTCGGGGATGAGCTCCTTGCTGTCGTCCATGATGAAGACACGCTTGACGTACAGCTGCAGGCCGCGCCGGGCGTCCCGCTGGAACAGGTCGTGCGGCGCCCGCGACGGGAGGAACAGCAGCGCCTCGTACTCGAAAGTGCCCTCCGCCTTCATGTTGATGATCTCGAGCGGATCGCTCCAGTCGTGGCTGATGTGCCGGTAGAACTGGTGGTATTCATCGTCGGAGACCTCGGAGCGCGGCCGCGCCCACAGCGCCTTCATCGAGTTGAGCGTCTCCGCGGGCTTGTCGGCGGAGACCAGCCTGATCGGGAACGAGATGAAGTCGGAGTACCGCTTGACGATCTCCTTGATCTTCCACTCGTCGGCGTAGTCGAAGAGGCGGTCCTCCTCGTCCTTGGGCCGCAGGTGCACGGTGACGCTGGTGCCGACCGGCGCGTCCGGCGCATCGTCGATCGTGTACGTGCCCTCGCCCGACGACTCCCACGTCGTGCCGTGTCCTTCGGTGCCCGCCTTTCGGGTGACCAGGGAAACTTTGTCGGCGACCATGAACGTCGAGTAGAACCCCACGCCGAACTGGCCGATCAGTTCCGGGGACTCCTTCGCCTCCTTGAGCTTGGCCAGCAGGTCGGCCGTGCCCGATTTCGCGATCGTCCCGATGAGATCGACCACTTCCTCGTGGGTCATGCCGATGCCGTTGTCGCGCACGGTGAGCGTGCGGGCCTCGGCGTCCGCCTCGATCTCGATGTGCAGGTCGGAGGTATCGGCCTCAAGCCCGTCCTGAAGCGTGGCCAGCCGAAGCTTGTCCAGCGCGTCGGAGGCGTTCGAGATCAGCTCCCGCAGGAAGATGTCCTTGTTCGAATAGATCGAATGAACCATCAGCTGCAGCAGCTGCCGAGCCTCAGCCTGAAACTCCAACGTCTCCATTCCCGCTCTCCAATTTTCGCGGCCGACTTTCGCTCCCCGATGGTATGACCTGAGCGTCACCGGCCCGCGACCCAGGGCCTCTCCGCACGGCGTGGCGCGCCGCCCCCTCCCGCCGCGTCGTCAGCCGACCGGCTGCATGGCGGCCGGCGCCCGATCCCGGACGCGGCGGACGTCGGCCGCGAGCAGGAGCAGTGCGGCGAGCGCGAACACGACGTGGCTGACCACGACGAGCGCCGTGGAGGACTCGATGACCGGGTGCATCAGGAAGCTGTGCCAGACATAGGTGAGCAGCGCCCCACCGGCCGCCGCCAACCGGTGCCGGCCGTCCCAGCCGTCCCGGCCCGACCAGCGGTAGATCGCCGCGGCCGCGCCGGCGAGGGCCGCGATCAGCAGCGGTACGCCCAGGGCGGTGGGCACCCCCTCCCCCACCACGAACATCGCGCCGGCCGCCAGCGCCGTCACCAGCACGACCCACGGCGCCGGCGCAACCGCACCGGGCACAACCGCACCGAGCACGGCATGATCGGCCGGGACGGCATGGTCCGCCGGGAGAGCAGGGTCGGCCGGGACCGCAGGGCCGGCCACCGCGCCGTCTCGCGGCAGGACGGTTGCGGCCGTTCGGGGCCGGGGCACGCGGAACGCCACGACGATCAGCGCCGCCACCACCGCGCCCGTCGTGATCAGCTGCGCCGGGCTCGCCATGAAATGCCCGTCGGCGTACGAGATGCCGAACGTGAACACGGCGCCGGCCGCCGCCAGCACGGCGGCTACCACCAGCCCGGGCACCCGCAGCCACGGCTCAGTGCGGCGGACGGTCCACTCCTCGACCAGCGCGATCGGCACGCTGATGCTCCACACGGTGTGCAGCGTGAGCACGAACAGCGTCCACGGGATCGCGATACCCAGCGCCGGCACGAACCCGTGGTCGAGCAGGTGGGCGTCGAGGTAGTCGGGGTTGAACAGCGACTGCGTCTCCAGCCCCTCCTCGAGCACGCCGTAGGCGAGGGCCAGCAGGATCATCGTGACCCACCCCCGGCCGGCCCGGCGGGTCACCTCCCGCACCAGCACCGCGGCGCCACCGTAGGCGGGCGCCAGCGCGACCAGGAACGGCAGCTGAGCGAGCGTGAAGTCGCCGAGCAGGAACTCGGCCACCAGCGGTGAGAGGAAGAAGAGGGCTATCGCGGGCGCCACCCGACGCATGGACATACCGTGATGCTCACGCCTCGCGACCCGGATCATCCGGGCCGGATGTCACCCCTGCCCGATGACATCCGGCCGACCCGCGACCCTCTGGTCAGCCCGAGGCGGGAACTCGTGGGGCGTGGGCGGGCGGAAGCCGAGGAACGTGGTGACCGACGAGATGAGGGAATCGCCGAACTCGAAGAGCATGAGGGCGAACGGCTCGAACGCCCCGTCCGGTCCGGTCGGGCGCTCCTGCCACAGGGCCGGCTGGCCGTTCGCCGGCTCGGGCACCAGGCGGGCGCCGTGGCACGAGCCGTCCGAGGCCGCCATGACGGCGGCGACCACGTCGCGGCCCTGGATCCACCAGGCGAAGGGCGGCATGGAGTTGATGACGTCCTCCTGCAGGAGGGCGACCAGCGCGGCGACGTCATCGCGGTGGAAGGCGTCGGCGTAGCGCTCGACCAGATCACGCTTGGCGGCGTCGGAGAGGGGGCTGCGTGGCGGCAGGCCGGTCTTGCGCAGGGACGCGCGGGCCCGTTGCAGGGCGCTGGTGACCGAGGGGACGGTCGTCTCGAGCAGGGTGGCGACCTCGTCGGCCGGCCAGCAGAGCACGTCACGCAGGATCAGCACGGCGCGCTGGCGGGGCGGCAGGTGTTGCAGGGCGGCGACGAAGGCCAGGCGGACCGTCTCGCGGCGAACCGCCACGTCGGCGGGGTCGGCATGGGCGGGGTCGGCGTAGGCCGGGTCGGCCAGCGACCGATCGAGGATCGGCAGCACCCAGGCCGACTCGGGCAGCGGCGCGCCCAGATCGCCGCCGGGAACCGCGGTGGAGGCGAAGTCGACGGCACGGGCGCGGCGCCGGGCGGAGCGCAGCATGTCGAGGCAGACGTTGGTGGCGATGCGATAGACCCACGTGCGCAGCGAGGCGCGGGCCGGGTCGTGGTCGCCGCCGTGTTTCCAGGCGCGGAGCAGCGTTTCCTGAGCGGCGTCCTCCGCGTCGGACGGGGAGCCGAGCATCCGGTACGCGAACGCCACCAGCTCCGTGCGCATCGCCGTCAGCTGTGCTTCCATGCCGGGAAAGCTACTCGCCCCCGCCGACAAGAAAACGGGAAAGTTGCTCGCCCCGCCGACATGACATCGGGAAAGTTGCTCGCCCGGCCGACAAGAACATCGGGAAAGTTACTCGCCCCTCGGACAAGAAGGGTCTCGAGGCATGGATGAGCTCGTTGTCCGGCACGCCGGCCCGGAGGACCGCGGACGGATCACCGAAGTGCTGCTGCGCTCCTGGGGCAGCACGACGGTGGTCGCGCACGGGGTGCGCTATGACGCGGCGGATCTGCCCGCGCTGGTCGCGGAGCGCGCGGGCCGGGTCGCCGGGCTTTTGACGTACGCGATCGGGGTCGACGGTTTTGAGGTCGTCACGCTGGACGCGGTCGAGCGGTACGCGGGCGTGGGCACGGCGCTCCTCGACGCCGCGTCGGAGGTGGCGTCCGCGAACGGGCTGGAGCGGATCTGGTTGATCACGACCAACGACAATGTGGATGCGCTCCGGTTCTATCAGCGGCGGGGAATGCGGATCGTCGGGGTGAATCCGGGCGCGGTGGACGAGGCCCGGATGCTGAAGCCGGCCATTCCGCTCGCCGGGGTACACGGCATCGAGATCCACGACGAGATCGTCCTGGCGAAGCGCCTGCCGCGGCGGTGACCGACCCGGAAACCCAGGCCTCGTAGCGAAATTTGGCGAATCGTCCGATCGAGGTTCAGGGGAATGGACAGCGTTTGCCCGAGAACCTCGGATTAGGCACCGAGCGGGTTTTCCGGTCCGCACATCCGACAGAACTGTTGCACTGACGGTTCTTTCGATGTGTGATACGTTCCGGTGCCTTCGTCATCCGGAGACGCATCGACAGGCGTGGCCGTGGGTCGGTGACCGCCATCGCCCGCCCGCGGCCGCGTCGCCGCCACGCGCGGCCGCGTCACCCCCGTGCGCGGCCGCGTCCCCCGGCTCGGAGCCTCACTCGGAGCCTCAGCCGCCGGCCCCGCCAGGTGCCGCCCCCAGCGCTCGGGCGCGCCCCGTCAGATATCGGCGTTCGGGCTCGCTCCCCGCTCCGGCGGCGGCCCGCCGGTAGGCCTCGGCCGCGTCCGAGTCCCGGCCGAGCCGGCGGAGCAGGTCGGCCCGGACGACGTCGCGCACGTGGTGGCGGTCCAGACCGTCGAGGCTCTCGACGAGTTCCAGGGCGAGCGCGGGGCCGTGCACCTCGGCGACCGCCACCGCGCGGTGCAGGGCGACGATCGGCGTCGGCGTGCGGGCGTACAGGTGGTCGTACAGATGAAGGATCTGCGGCCAATCGGTCGCCGCGGCCGTCCGGGCGTCCGCGTGCACGGCGTTGACGGCGGCCTGGAGCTGGTAAGGGCCCGGGCGGTCGCGACGCAGGCAGTCCCGGAGCAGGGATTGCCCCTCGGCGATGAGGGCGCGGTCCCAGAGGCGGCGGTCCTGGTCGGCGAGAAGCACCAGGTCGCCGGTGGCCGAGGTCCGGGCGGGACGGCGGGCCTCGACGAGGAGCATGAGGGCCAGCAGGCCGCGAGCCTCCGGCTCGTCCGGCATCAACCCCACGAGGGTACGGGTCAGCCGGATCGCCTCGGCGGTGAGATCGGGCCGGGTGAGGGTGTCGCCGCCGCTCGCCGCGTACCCCTCGTTGAAGATCAGATAGAGCACGGACAGCACGCCGGCCAGCCGGGCCGGGAGGTCCGCGTCGTGCGGCACGCGATAGGGAATGCCGGCGTCGCGGATCTTGCCCTTGGCCCGGGAGATGCGCTGCGCCATGGTCGGCTCGGCCACCAGGAAGGCCCGGGCGATTTCCGCGGTGGTGAGCCCGCCGAGCAGCCGCAATGTCAGCGCGACCTGGGCGGCGGGCGCCAGCGCCGGGTGACAACAGGTGAAAATGAGCCGCAGCATGTCCTCCTCCCCCGTGTCCACCGGCGCCACCCCGGCCGCCTCGGCCTCCAACCCCGGGCGGGCCGTTTCCCGCCGCAGCCGGTCGATCGCCCGGTTCCGCGCGGTCGTGATGATCCAGCCGGCCGGGCTGGGCGGGATGCCATACTCCGGCCAGCGGCGCACGGCCGCGACGTACGCGTCCTGCACCGCCTCCTCGGCGATGTCGATGTCGCCGAAGTGACGGGTGAGGACCGCGACGGCACGGCCGTACTCCGCGCGGAAGATCCGCTCGATCTCGCTCACACGACCGGCCGGACCTCGATCGCCAGCGGCGGCCGCAGGATCGCCGACATGCGGCGGCCCCATTCCAGCGCCGCGTCCAGGTCGCGCGCCTGGATCACGGTGAAGCCGCCCAGGTGCTCCTTGCCCTCGGCGAACGGCCCGTCGGTCAGCACCCCGTCCCGGATCACGGTCGCGGTGCTCGCCGGATGCAACCCGAGCGCGAAGACCCAGGCCCCGGCGGCCTGCATCTCGGCGTTGAGCTTCCCCAGGTCCACCATGATCGGATCGAGGATCTCGGGCGGCGGCGGGTCGCCGTCGGGCTGGTAGACGCTGAGCAGATACTGCCTCATCGGATCGCTCCTCTCGTGTGTCTCACCCTCTACACGAACGGGCCACCACGCTTCTCGACAGATCGGCCCCGCGGATTCAGCCCATCATGTCCGCGATCGCCGCGTGGTTGTGATAATCGCGCGACTCGACGATCAGGCCGTCACGGATCCGCAGCACCTGGATGTTGGCGAGCCGCTCGCCGCCGGTCTCGTAGTCGAACTCGGCGACGATCAGCTCCGGGTCGGCGGTCTCGTAGACGCGCACATTGCTCGGCGTGAGGCTGATCTGCCCGTCGAACCGCGCGAAATGCTCGCGCACCTCGTCGCGCCCGTGGATCCGGACGGCCCGCGGCCGCATGAACGGCATCTCGACCGACGCGTCCTCCGCGTACAGCAGGTGCAACCGCGAGAAGTCGCCGCTGCCGATGCCGTCGCTGAGCCGCTGGAAGACGTCCCTGGGTGTGCTCATCGTTCCCCCTCGACTAAAGTAGGAGTGTCCACTCCGCTTCCGACTATACGGAGCACGTACTCCGTTTACCACCCGGGATTCGCATGAGCCTGCGCGCCGACGCCCGCCGCAACCGCGCCCGCATCCTCGAGGCCGCCGAGAAGGTGCTGGTCGAGAAGGGCACGACCGCCCCGACCGAGGAGATCGCCCGCGCCGCCGGCGTCGGGATCGGCACCCTGTTCCGCCATTTCCCCACCAAGGAAGAGCTCATCGAGGGCGTCTTCGTCGCGCGCCTGCACCGGCTCGCCGCGGACGCGGCCCGGCTCGCCGAGGATCCCGATCCGGGCGCGGCGCTCGCGTCGTTCCTGCGCCAGGCGGTCGCGCAGGGCGAGGTCAAGAACGCGCTCGCCGCCATGCTGACGTCGGCGGGCGTCGACCTGCACGAGGCGGCGGGCGAGGCGCAGCAGGAGGTCCGGCGGGCGTTGGGCGCGCTGCTGCGCAACGCTCAGGAGTCCGGCGCGGTGCGGCCGGACCTGCGGGTGGCCGATCTGATCGGCCTGCTTGCGGGAGCGTCAAAAGCCATCGAGTACGCCGGGGCGGACGCGTCCTCGCGGGACCGGATCCTGTCGGTGATCCTGGACGGGCTGCGGCCATGATCTCGCACATCCACGTCGAGAAGAACCTCAACCGCAACGCCGCCGCGCGCGGGATGCTGGCCGCGACGTTCGGCCTGGTCGCCGACTCCCCGGCGACGGTCACCACCGGGTGCGGGCTGACCGTGGCGTACGCGATGACCTCGGCCCAGCCGGAGAAGGTGACCTGCCTGCCCTGCCGCGACCACGCGGCCCGCTGGCATCGCGCGGCCGCCGACGACATGCGGTTGCTCGCGCCGGGATCGGCGGGTTTCCCGTCGCGGGATCTCTTCGCCGCCGCGAAGCACCATCGGGAGCAGGCCCGGCGGTTCGGCGGTTAGCCGGCCGGGATTCCGCACCGGTCGGTCATCGGACGAAGAGGAGGAACAGGCCCGCCCAGGTGCAGAGGATCATGAAGAGGACCACCGGCAACTCCTCGGCGAGCACGGCCAGGGTCTGTGTCGAAGGCGGGGCCGGAGCGAGGCGAGGTCCAGGTGTCGACACAGACCTCGAGGGCGGCCGGCCGGGGTTGCCGGCGAGGGCCATGTCGTGGGCGGCGAGGACACCGAGCGCGTGGCCGCCCAGGATCAGCGTCACCTGCAGAACCGAGATCACGTGCGGGTCGGGGACGACATCCCAGGTCGCGCCGTGGGCCAACCCCCATTGCTGGACGAGCAGCAGCGCGCCGCGCGGGCCCTCCACCAGCAGCAGCGTGAGGTAGTGCGCGAGCGTGTAGCCGACCGCGATCGGGATCAGCGAGTTGGTGACGTCCAGGCGGCCCGGCAGCCATCGGACGGCGGCGAAGACGATCCCGCACACGGCCAGCAGACCGGCCGTCGACCACAGCAGCGGCACGCCGGACCGCTGCACGAACCCGGCCCACGCCGGCGACCCGGACGCGCTGTCGAAGATGGTCGAGCCCCACCAGATCGCGAGGAAGGCGGCCCGCCCGGCGCCGGCCGGGTGATCCGCGGTCAGCCCGGAGAGCGGCGGTCGCCATCGCAGCGGGCTCAGCCGCCCGGCGAGATCGGAGTAGACCTCGAGGAAGTCGCCGCGGGCCGGCCATTGGGCGCCGTGGCGCGCGACGAGCGCGAGTTGGACGCCCGCGTATCCGGCGACGCAGAGCCCGAGCACGACCGGATCGGCCCGGCCGAGCGCGACCAGCTCGAGCCAGACGAAGGCGAGAAGGCCGGCCCCGGCCACCCACGACTGGGCGGCCGGGGGCGCCGGGTCGGAGAGGACGGTCGTGGCCGGCGCGGGGCCGGGGACACGCGCCGGTGCCCGGTCCGGGGCGTGCGCGGGCTCGCGCGTTCCGATGTGGAGGAGCTCGGCGAGCGTACGGATCGGGTTGAGCGCTCGCCAGACGGGTCCGAACAGGACGCTCACCGGGATCAGGCCCACCCACAGCCAGACGAAGAGGGCGTGGGCGGCCGGGTTGTGCTCGCGCGGGCCGACGAGGGCCGCGGCGGTCAGGTAGAGGGCGAGCGCCAGCACCAGCAGCCGCAGCGGACGGCGCCACCAGGTCGGGCGAGGGTGGCGTTCGCGAGGGTGGGTCAGGACGGGACGGCGCCACAGCAGGGCCGAGGCCAGGAAGGAGATGACCACGGTGGCCGCGCCGGCCTGGAGGACGAGGTCCAGCGGGAGCGGCAGGTCGGCGGACCGGCCGACGCCGTGGGCGAGCGGGACGAGCAGGTCGGCGGGTCCGTCCGGGAACGCGGCGGTCATGCGGGATCTCCGGTGGCGGCAGGCCGCGTGGCGGCCTGCGCGGCGGCGAGGGTGCGCAGGACCGAGGCGCCGGCCACGGCCGCGCCGGCGCCGCCGGACAGGGCGAGGAGCACCAGGAGGCGTTCGAGCAGGTCCGGCCCGGCGAACGGGAGCACCGCCCGGTGGAAGGACGTCACGTCGGGCAGCACGAAGACCGCGGTCAGCGCGGCGCCGGCGCAGACGGCGAGCAGGCCCGCCGGGCGGCCCCGGAGGGCGGCCACCGCGCCCCCGAGGATCAGGGGCCAGGCCAGAAGGTTGATGCCGGCGGCGTTCAGGAACGTGCCGAGCACCGGCGCCGAGACGACCTCCATGGTGGAGCCGAGAACGTGGGCCACGGAGGCGGCCATGGCGGTGAGGGCGGTGGCGGCCAGGAGCAGGTCGGGACGGCCGGAACGGCGGCAGAGGATCGGGACGGCCGCGGCGAGGGCGACGGCGGCCGCCCACCACAGGGCGGCCGGGGGCGATGGGTGGCCCTCCAGGAGGCCGGTGACGGTCACCGGGGAGCCGGCCACGCCCAGCGTCAGCGACCAGGGCCGGGAATCGCCGGCGGCGACCTTCTTGCCGACCGGTGAGGTGCGGGTGTCGGGCCACGTCGCGGTGTGGCCGGGCGGGATCACGGCGGGAACGGCCGGGCCGCCGCCGGGCGGGACGGTGACCGGCGAGGACGTGGAATTGACCAGGCGAAGCTTGGCGCCCTCCTCGATGGCGGCGACCGACAGGCCGGGCACCGGCGGGGACACCGACACCACCCGGCTGCGCGCGTCGGTGGCCACCAGGCCGCCGGCGTGGGCGAGCGCCGGCGAGACCCAGCCGGCCACGACGATGCCGGCGAGCACGAGCAGCAGAGCGGAGCGACGGACGACGGTCACGAAGCGGCGCTCTCCGAGGCGGAAGAGGGCTGAGCGGCTTCAGACGGCTGAGCGGCTTCAGACGGCTGAGCGGCTTCAGACGGCTGAGCGGCTTCAGACGGCTGAGCGGCGGCGGGCTGAGCGGCGGAAGGCTGGGCGGGCGGCCGGACGTTGCGAGCCACCAGGACCGTCGCGGCGCCGGTCAGCGCGACGTAGGTCAGCAGGCCGCTGACGACGTGGACGTTCCAGCCGACGCCCACCTTCACGTCGGCCACGACGAACAGGGCGCCCCACACCAGCGGCGGCGCGACCAGGCCCAGGAGCAGCCACGCGATGGCCGGCGGCGCCGGGATCAGCGGCGCGACCACGCGGATCACCAGCTCGGCGCCGGCCGCGGCGGCGGCGACGGTGAGCGACATCCACCACGGCTCCTCGGACAGGAACATCAGGTGCATGGCCAGCGCGGGCAGGGCCACCAGCACGGTGGGCACGCCGGGCGGCAGCGGCCACCGCCGGCCGATCAGGACGATCGGCAGCAGCAGGAGCACGGTGGTGAAGACATAGCCGTGGAAGATCTGGGCGTCCGTCGAATAGATGCGTACGGGGTTCTCGCCCCGTCCGAAATAGATCGTCCCGAGGACGTTCGCGTGCAACGAGTAGATGTGCAGCGGCAGGACGGTGAGCAGCGCCGAGATCGTCACCAGGGCGCCGTCGGCGAGGCCGAGCCGCGGGGTGCTGGTCATCAGGGCGGGGCCGGCGGCGACCAGCACCATGCCGAGGATGATGAGCTCGTGGCTGGGGCTGACGAAGATCTCCAGGCCCTGCTCGATGCCGAAGACGTTGTGCCACAGCGTGTCGATGCCGCCGCCGACCAGCAGGAAAGCCATGCCGAGGATCGGCACGCGCAGCGCGTTCGGCAGGGCCAGGACACTTTCGTACGTGGGGATGCGCGGCAGCCTCGGCCGCAGCAGCCACACCAGGGTCAGCCCGGACACGGCGATGCCGGAGTAGAGCACCGCGTGCCACGGCGTCCAAAAAGTTTCCAGCTCGGGGGTGGTGGCGTGCGCGTACGCGTCGAGCTGGAGTCCGGTGACCAGCCAGGCGCTCGCCACCAGCATGATCCAGCGCTCGCGGGCGGAGAACGCGGCGACGGCCGGCGAAGAAGGCACGATGATCTCCTCGGGACACGGGCACGGGCGGCCGGACCACATCAACTTACATTCCCGGGGATGGATGGATCGTCACCGCGCCTGGGCGACCAGCCACGGCAGGTGCGGCCGCCCGGCGCGCCCCTCGCCCATCAGCGTGACCACATAGGTCGTCTCGCCCCGCCGGAAGGCCGCCCGGTCGCCGGCCACGAAAGCGCCGCCGGGCACCTCCGCACCGCGCTGGTTGGCCCGCCACGCGACCTTTCCCGGCAGGCCGGAAAGCGACTGCACGAGCACCATCGGCTTTCCGGTGTCGGCCGCGTTGTACTGCAGCCCCAGCGGTAACGGCGCGGAGACCACCGCGCGCCCGACCACTTGTGCGACAGTTTCGTCGGAGAACAGCGGCGTGGCGACGGCCGGCATCATCGTCAGCGACAACGATCCGGTCTCCTCCTCGGTGACCGTGTCGACGATCTCCCGCGACCGGCCATGACCCACCGTGACGATCTTGACGATGCGCCGGGACCAGGGACGTACCGTGATGGTGACCGTGTCGCCGTCCCGCACGCCGGAGCCCACGGCGGCGGGCAGCCCCCAGGCCGTGGTCCGGTCGCCCGAGCCGTCGTCCACGGCGAGGTGGAACAGCCACGTCACGTACGAGTCGTCGGATTGCTTCTTGCTCTTCCAGGACTCCCGCCAGAGCACCTCGCCGGTGATCTCCCGGGTGAACGCCAGATCGAGCAGCGAGCGGATCAGCACATAGGCGCCCAGCGCGAGCAGCAGGACGGCCGGCGCCGCGAAATAGTCGAGCGCCCCGAAGAGCCGCAGGATCAGGCCACCGGCCAGCAGGTACGCCGCCGCGCGCAGCAGCAGGTGCGGCAGCGGCCGGCCGTAGCGGGGCCAGAACCTCGGATACCGCACGCGCACCCGGTGCCAGGTGCCGCCGAACGACGACCAGACCAGCCGCTTGTCGCCCATCTCGAGGTCGAGCACCGCGCTCGCCAGCCGGGTGACGCCGACCGCCGCCCCGTACGCGAGGTATCTGTCCCAGACCGCCACCGCCGCCGGCGGCAAGGAGGCGAACTGGTCGTGCCCGCGCAGCCAGTCGCGCACGCCCAGCCAGCGCGAGGCCGCGGCGCGACCGGCCGGCGTGTCGCGTTCCCCCAGCGACCTCGCCCCGAGCGTGCTCAGCACCGCGAAAGTGAAGAACCCGAATGCGAAAGCCGGCGGCTGATCGTCCTCGGGCTTGCCGAACCCGTAGCGCAGCGCCGCGAACCCGACCACCACGCCCACCCCGGCGGCGAGCACCGACAGCAGGGTCGACATGGTCTTGCTGATCCGCCGGCGGGACAGCCCGGCCGCGCGCGCCTCGGCCAGCACGGCCTGCCGCAGCCGCTTGTTCCAGCGGGCCGACTCGGCGGCGTTGCGGAACGTGAGGGCGGTGATCGGCACGACCCCGTCGACGGACAGCCCCCGGATCCGCTCGAGCACCTGGGACTCGTACGCGGCAAGATCGCTCGAAGCCGGCGGCCGCGCGCTGAGATGGACCGTCGTCCGCATCGGGTCGTCGCCGGGCTGGCGCAGCTCGAAGAAGCGGCGCGCGGCCAGGTCGAGCAGCGTCGACTCGGCCGCGTCCTCGGTCAGCGACCACCGGTTGACCAGCAGGCTGACCAGCGCCGGCGACTCGGCTCCGAGCTCCATCGTCGCCGGCGCGGCGGCGGGCGACGCCGGGCGGGTCAGCAGCCGGCAGAACGCGTACACGAGCACCCAGAAACCGACGGCCGCGGCCGCCACCACCAGGTCGATCATCGGCTCAGAACTGCACCCGGACCGGACCGCGCTCGTCGCCCGCGGCCTGGTAGAACTCGCGGGCCCGGAAGCCGGTGAGCGCCGCCACGATGTTGGTCGGCACCGTCTGGACGGCGTTGTTGTAGGACTGGATCGCGCTGTTGAAGAACTGCCGCGCGTACGCGATCTTGTCCTCGGTCGTGGAAAGTTCCGCCTGCAGGGCGGCGAAATTTTCGTTGGCCTTGAGCTGCGGATAGGCCTCGGCGACCGCGAACAGCCGGCCGAGGGCCGAGGTCAGCTCACCCTCCGCCACCGCCCGCGACGCGGGACCGGCGCCCTGTGCGGCCGACATGGCGTTGCCGCGCGCGGCGACCACGGCGTCGAGCGTGCCCCGCTCGTGCGCCGCGTAGCCCCGGACGGTCTCGACCAGGTTGGGAATGAGGTCGTAGCGGCGCTTGAGCTGGACGTCGACCTGGGCCCAGGAGGCGTCGGCCTGGTTGCGCAGCCGGACGAGGCGGTTGTAGGTGGCCACCAGCACGGCCACGACGACGATGAGCAGAAGGCAGACGATGCCGCCGGCGACAGCCGTGACCGTGGTCATCTCTCTCCGCAGGAGAAGGGAGCGAATTTTGTCGCCATCAAAGTAGGCGCTGCGCGCAGGTCGCGGGACCGGCCGTTCGGACGAATGAAGATCAATGCCCGACGGTGCTCTCCCGGGGGATCAGCCGGTGCGCGACCTTGAGCTCCACCCCCGGCACCGGCCCGGCGCTGCCGATGCGCATCACCAGGCGATCGACCGCGAGCTGGGCGATCGCCTTCTTGTCCGGCTGGATCGTGCTGATCGTGGGCTGGCTGTAGCGGCCGTCCTCGATGTCGTCGTAGCCGATGATCGCCACGTCCTCGGGCACCCGCAGCCCCCGGCCGATGATGGTGTGGATGGCGCCCGAGGCGACCAGGTCGCTGTAGCAGAACACCGCGTCGGGCGGGTCGGCGCGGTCGAGCAGCGCGGCCATCGCGGTGGCGCCGTCGATCCGGTTGAAGCGGGCGGTCCCGATGATCAGCGACTCGTCGAGGGGCAGGCCGGCGGCTTCGTGCGCGGCCCGGAAACCTTTCGTGCGAAGTTGCGCGGCCTCGCCGGTGGGGTACGGCTGGTCGCCGATCGCCGCGATGCGCCGCCGACCGATCTGGATCAGGTGGGAGACCGCCTCGGTGGAGGCCGCCACGTCGTCGATCCCGACGTGGTCGAAGGTGCCGTCCGAGCGCCGCTCGCCCAGCACCACCAGGGGCAGGTCCGGATCGCGGACCGAAAGGTCCTCCTGCGCGAGCCCCAGCGGGCTGATGATCATGCCGTCGAACAGGAATCGGCGCGAGCCGCGGCCGATCAGCTCGCCCTCGTGCTGGCGGTCGCCGTCGGTCTGGTCGATGAGCACGTTGTAGCCGAGTTTCCGCGCGGCCGGGATGATCGCCTGGAGCAGCTCGGCGAAGTACGGCGTGTCCAGATAGGGCACCACCACGACGATCTGGCCGGACCGGCCGGTGGCGAGGTTGCGGGCGAGCACGTTGGGCCGATACCCGAGCTCGGCGATGGCGGCCTCGACCTTGGCGCGCGTCGCGTCGGTGACCCTGGCGTAGCCGTTGACCACGTTGGAGACCGTGCGCGGGGAGACGCCGGCCAGGTCAGCCACATCACGCAGCGTGGTTTCTTTCACGGAAAGCCTCCCCGATTTGTTGCCTGCGGTGACGAAAGTATTTCCGCGACGTTGCCTCTTGCCAGAGCCGAACGGTCGAGGCATAGTCCTTTGCAGCGCTGCAATCGGAACTTACATCACACATCACCGGCGAGAGGTGAGCTCCCCCTCCCCTCGGCATCCACCCCCAGATAGCGCGTCCCCCTCCGAGCTGGACATCACAGCCCGTCATTCGTGCTGCCCGAAATGTCCGCGGAGACGGCGCGCCGCCTGATCCAGGAGGCCAGGAAATGCGCTTCAAGACAGGACTCTCCGCCACCATCCCCGTCGTCCTGGCCCTCGGCCTCGCCGCCTGCGGGGGCGACGACAGCGACGGCGGCGGCACCGCGGCCAAGCCCACCAACTGCACCAACAAGATCGTTCACGAGGACGCCAAGCGGGTCCTGGTCTGGGCCTGGTACCCGAACATGGCCAAGGTCGTCGACAACTTCAACAACCAGAACACCGACGTGCAGGTGTGCTGGACCAACGCCGGGCAGGGCCAGCCGGAGTACGCGAAGTTCCAGACCGCGATCTCGGCGAAGAAGGGCGCGCCCGACGTCGTCATGCTCGAGGCCGATCAGCTCGTCGGGTTCGAGATCCAGGACGCGCTGGTCGACCTCGCGCCGTACGGGGCGAACGACATCAAGAAGAACTTCTCCGCGGGCGCCTGGAAGGACGTGTCCCAGGGCGACAAGGTCTTCGCGGCCCCGATCGACGGCGGCCCGATGGCCCTGATCTACCGCACCGACATCTTCGCGAAATACGGCATCAAGACCCCGCCGAAGACGTGGGACGAGTACGCCGCCGACGCGAAGAAGGTCAAGGACGCGGGCGGCCCGGTCTTCGGCGACTTCGGCAGCAACGTGCCGGCCGTGACCACCGCCCTGATGATCCAGAAGGGCGCCCGGCCGTTCGTCTACGACCTGGCCGACAAGCAGAACATCACGATCAAGCTCGACGACCAGGCCACCAAGGACGTCCTCGAGTACTGGGGCAACCTGTCGAAGCAGGGACTGGTCGGCAAGGAGGACCAGTTCACCACCGACTACATCGCCGGCATGGTGGGCGGCAAGTACGCCACCTACGTCTCGGCCGCCTGGGCGCCGGGCTACCTGACCGGCGCCGGCGTGGGGGCCGGAAAGGACAAGGGAAAGTTCGCGGTCGCGCCGCTGCCGCAGTGGGACGTGACCAACCCGGTCTCGGTGAACTGGGGCGGGTCGGCCTTCGCGGTGACCTCGCAGGCTTCGGACAAGGCCGCGGCCGCGAAAGTTGCGCTCGGACTGTACGCGGACGACGCGTCGCTGACCGACGGGTGGAAGACGCAGACGATCTTCCCGCTCAACCAGGGCGTGCTGAAGTCCGACGAGCTCCTCAACGCGAAGATCGACTTCTTCAACGGGCAGACCGTGAACAAGGACATCTACGTGCCGGCCGAGAACGCGTACCAGGGCGCCGTCTACAGCCCGTTCACCGTCTACTACTACGCCCAGCTCCAGGCGCAGATCGCGAAGATCAACAACGGCCGGACCACGGGTACGCAGGCGGCCACCGACCTGCACAACCAGATCGTCCAGTACGCCAAGACGCAGGGCTTCACGGTCCACTGATCCGCGTGGCCGGGTGGCGTTCCCGCCGGACGCCGCCCGGCTCGAAGGAGTGCACGACATGGCAGTCGAGACGCCGGTGAGCGCCGGCACCTCCTCCCCGGCGGCGACCACGGCCACGAGGTCGGGTCGCCGTCACCAGAACAAGGGCTGGCTGTTCATCCTCCCGTTCCTGGTGGTGTTCGCCGCGTTCCTGGTGGCGCCGCTGGCGTACGCGGGATATCTGAGCCTCTGGACGAAAGGCCTCGCGACCGGCACGACCTTCGCCGGGTTCGACAACTACACCCGCGCCTTCGCCGACCCTTCGTTCCGCAAGGGCCTGTGGTTCGTGCTGCGGTTCAGCGTCGTGGTGATCCCGCTGCAGATCATCGTGGCGCTGGGCGCGGCGCTGCTGCTCGACGAGATCACCGGGCGCATCGCGCGTTTCTCGCGCCTGGTGATTTTCCTTCCGTACGCGATCCCGGTCGTCATCGGCGCGCTGATGTGGGGCTTCCTGTACAGCCCGAGCTTCGGCCCGATCGAGCAGATCTCCTCGTTCTTCGACGTGCGGGCGCCGTTCCTGCTCAGTCAGGGCAACGTCTACTACGGCCTGCTCAACGTGGTGACCTGGCAGTGGGCCGGCTACTACATGATCATCATCTACGCGGCGCTCAAGGGGATCGACTCGTCGATCTACGAGGCCGCCCGCATCGACGGCGCCTCGCCGCGGCAGATCGCCGTCCGGGTGAAGGTGCCCATGGTCGGCTCGGCGCTCGCGCTGATCCTGGTGTTCTCGCTGATCGGCACGCTGCAGTTCTTCTCCGAGCCGCAGATCCTGCGCCCGATCGCGAACGGCTCGATCACGCCCGACTTCACCCCGAACATCTACGCGTACGAGCTGGCCTTCAACTACGCGCAGTTCAACTACGCGTCGGCGATTTCGTTCGCGCTCGGTTTCGTGGTGTTCGTGGCCGTGGCGATCTTCATGGTCCTCACCCGCAAGCGAGGGAGCCTGTTCACATGACCACGCCTCGCCCGCGTTCTCCGGGCCGTCCGCAGGACCGGGCCCCGATGCGGACGCAGCCTCAGCATGTCTGGGCCAAGCTCCTGCTGCTGGCCCTGTGCTGCTACTTCCTCGTTCCCGCGTGGTGGCTCGTGGTGGCCAGCACCAAGAACGCCGAGGGCCTGTTCGCCGGCACCGGCGCGCTGTGGTTCCACGGCTTCCACCTCTTCGAGAACCTGCACGACCTCTTCACCTTCAACAACGGCGAATACCTGCGCTGGCTCGGCAACTCGGCGCTCTACGCGTTCGCCGGCGGGATCGGCTGCACGGTCATCTCGGTCCTCGCCGGCTACGGTTTCGCGAAATTTTCCTTCCGCGGCCGCAACATCGTCTTCGCGCTGGTGCTGGGCTCGGTGATGGTGCCGCTGACCGCCCTGGTCATCCCGACCTTCGTGATGATGTCGAAAGTCGGCCTGGTCGACACCATCTGGGCGGTGATCCTGCCGTCGCTGCTCAGCCCGTTCGCCGTCTACCTCATGCGGGTGTACGCCGGCGCGTCCGTCCCCGACGAGCTGCTCGACGCGGCTCGCATCGACGGCGCCGGGGAGTTGCGCACGTTCTGGCGCGTGGCGCTGCCGCTCATGCGGCCGGGCGTGGTGACCGTGCTGCTGCTGTCGATCGTCGCCACCTGGAACAACTTCTTCCTGCCGCTGACCATGCTGTCCAGCTCGAAGCTCTACCCGCTGACCGTGGGCATCGGCCTGTGGTCGCAACTGGCCAGCGCGAACAACGGCGGGGGTCAGTCCGTGTGGAACCTGATCATCATAGGCTCGCTGGTGTCGATCATCCCCTTGATCATCGCTTTCCTGACCTTGCAGAAATACTGGCAGGGTGGGTTGTCGGTGGGCAGCCTCAAGTAGGACCTCCCGCCTACGCTTTCCTATCGCCCGGCCGCCTCTCCTACCGTCCGCCCGCCCTCTCCTCTTCCATCGCCGCTCGTTCCCTTCCGCCCACTGCTTTCCGCCCGTCCTCCCGCCCCCGTCCTTTCCGATCGCCCGGCCACTCATTCGCCCGCCTGTCCACTGCTTCGCCCCTCCACGCCTTCGCCCGTCTGTCCACTGCTTCGCCCGCTCCACGCCTTCGCCCGCCGTCCACTGCTTCGCCCCCTCCACGCCTTCGCCCGCCCGTCCACTCCTTCTCCGCACGCCCGTGCCTTCGCCCGCCCGTCCACTCCTTCGCCCGCCCGTCCTTTCCGTCCGTTCGTCTCCTGGGAGTCCCGTGCTTTCCGCTTCGTTTCGCCTCGACCCCGCGTTCACCATCGCGCCGGTGTCCCGCCGCACCTTCGGCTCGTTCGTCGAGCACATGGGCCGCGCCGTCTACACCGGCATCTACGAGCCGTCCCACCCCACCGCCGACGCCGACGGTTTCCGGCAGGACGTGCTGGCGCTGACCCGCGAGCTGGGCGTGTCGATCGTGCGCTACCCCGGCGGAAACTTCGTCTCCGGCTATCGCTGGGAGGACGGTGTGGGGCCGGTCGCCGACCGCCCGGTGCGGCGCGATCTCGCTTGGCACAGCCTCGAGACCAACGAGGTCGGCATCGACGAGTTCATGCGCTGGGCGGAGAAGGCGAACGTCGAGGTGATGTACGCGCTGAACTTCGGCACCCGCGGCGTGCAGGAGGCGCTCGACGTCCACGAGTACCTCAACCACCCGTCCGGCACGCGCCTGTCCGACCAGCGCCGCTCCAACGGGTCCGACAAACCCTACGGGATCCGGATGTTCTGCCTCGGCAACGAGATGGACGGCCCGTGGCAGATCGGCCACAAGACCGCCGTCGAGTACGGGCGGCTGGCGGTCGAAACCGCTCGGGCGCTGCGGGCCGCCGAACCGGGGCTCGAGCTGGTCGCGTGCGGCAGCTCGCACTCCTCGATGCCCACCTTCGCCGCGTGGGAGGCCCAGGTCCTCGAGCTCGCGTACGACTCGGTCGACTACATCTCGGCGCACGCGTACTACCAGCCGATCGACGGCGACCTGGAAAGTTTCCTGGCCTCGGCCGTGGACATGGACCACTTCGTGAACAGCGTGGTGGCCACCGCGGACAGCGTCGGGGCGCGGCTGAAGAGCAAGAAGAAACTCCAGATCTCGTTCGACGAGTGGAACGTCTGGTACCTGAAGGAGTTCCAGGCGGCCCCGCCGACGTCGGAGTGGCCGATCGCGCCGCGCATCATCGAGGACCAGTACAACGTCGCCGACGCGGTGGTGGTGGGCAGCCTGCTCATCTCGCTGCTGCGGCACAGCGACCGGGTGACCGCCGCCTGCCAGGCGCAGCTGGTCAACGTGATCGCCCCGATCCGCTCCGAGCCCGGCGGCCCGGCGTGGCGGCAGACGATCTTCCACCCGTTCGCGCTCACGTCCCGGCTGGCCCGCGGCGAGGTGCTGCGGGTCGAGATGCGCGCGCCGCTGTACGCCACGGCCCGCTTCGGCGACGTGCCAACGCTGGACGCGGTGGCCACCCACGACGACGCGACCGGCGACGTGACCGTCTTCGTGGTGAACCGCTCGCTCACCGACTCGGCCGACCTGACGGTCGCGGTGGCCGGCTTCGGCCGCGCCTTCCGGATCGCCGAGTCCTGGACCCTGTCCGACGACGACCTGACCGCCGCCAACACCGAGCAGAACCCCGACCGGGTCGTCCCCCGCACGAACGGGACCGCCTGGGTCGAGGACGGCGAGCTGCACGCATCCCTGCCCCCGGTCTCGTGGACGGCGATCCGCCTCTCCCCCGCGTGACCACCGGAGCCCGGGCCGGCAGGTCAGGCCCGGGCCACCGATCTCCCTCGGGGGTCCGCCACCCGCCCGGGGATCAGCCCACTTCGCAGGGTCAGTGCATCGCTCGCGCCTTTCAGCCGCGCGGGAGGGAAACTTTCGCCGAGTGATCCGCCCCGGTCTGGTGATCCGGGCCAGGGGACTGGTCCCAGACGAGCTCCCACCACTGCCAACCGTCCGGGGCGGGCGGCCAGGACGGGTCGGGGGTCCAGCCGGGCGGCGGCGTCCACCCGGCCGGCGGCCGCGGCCAGCCGGGCGGCACGGCGAACCGCACACCGGTCGGCGGCGGCGGAATGGGCCGATGCGCGCGTGCCGGAACGGACGCGGCCGCCGAAGCCGCCGCAACGACCGGGGCCGCCCCGGCCGCCGGCGCTGACC
Source organism: Paractinoplanes rhizophilus (assembly GCF_042664765.1). Classification (NCBI taxonomy): domain Bacteria; kingdom Bacillati; phylum Actinomycetota; class Actinomycetes; order Micromonosporales; family Micromonosporaceae; genus Paractinoplanes; species Paractinoplanes rhizophilus. The sequence goes on from NZ_JBHTBJ010000001.1 coordinate 379,775, forward strand.
CCGTCATTGGCGCCGACCCGGCCAGCGGCGCCAATCCGGCCAGCGGCGCCAATCCGGCCGGCGGCGTCGGTCCGGCCGGCGACCCCGGCCCGGCCACCGACACCGACACGGCCACCGGCGCCGACCCAGCCGCCGGCATCGACCCAGCCGCCGGCATCGACCCAGCCAGCGGCCCTGACCCAACCAGCGGTGCCGATCCAACCAGCGGCCCCGGCCCAACCGGCGGCGCCGACCCAGCCATGGGAACCGGCGAGGCCAGGGCAACCGGCGAGGACAGAGCAACCGACGACGCCGGGCCCAGCCAGCTGTGCGGCAGCTCGTGGGCGCGCAACGCGTACAGGGTCACCTCTGCCTTGATCCGGTTGCCCTTGACCAGGGCGCGCGCCACCGTGGCACGCCCCTGCCCGGCGAGGTGCTGGATGGCCGGCAGCAGATCGCCGCTCATCTTCGGGCTCAGCTTGCCCACCCGCGCCCCGTCGAGGCGGACCTCCACCACGACCTTCGAGGTGCGGGCGGACTGCTCGACCACCTCGTGCAGCGTCGCGTGGGCCCAGCACTCCCCCTGGGGGTGCACGAAGGGCAGCAGCGCGTCCAGGTGCTGCTCCTCGCCGGTCACCTGGATGGCGTGGCCGGGCGGCAGCACGCGGTGCTCCTCGCTCGGCGGCCGGTTCGCCGGCGCGATCAGGTGCGGTTCGGCGAGGTCGAGGCGCACCGAGCCACGAAAGTTTCCGTCCCACGAGGCGCCCCAGACCCGGCACGCCACCTGCGGCGACCACCCCTGGGTCATCAGCTGGAAGAGCGCCGGCGAGTACCGAGCGGCCTCGTCGCGGGGCAGATAGCCGACCAGCTGGCCGCCGATCCGCACGGCCACCGCGTTCCGGTCGTGCCGGTTGCCGGGCTCGGGAACCAGCTCGGCGACGGCCATGACCTCGCTGCCGTCCACCTTGAAGTCGTTGCCGAGAACATCGCGGATCGCGGCGGCATAATGCGACTCGCCGACGATGTCGGCGTGCGGGTACCCGCGCTGGCCCCACAGGTCGAAGGGGATTGCCACGGGTCCGAAAATATTGCCTCGGGCACACCGTGTATGCCCACCGCTCGGGCAGGCGGCATGGGCCGACCGGCCCAGAGCGGTGGGCCCCACGCGACAACAGAAAGCGGGCGGCGGAGCCTAGCGTGCCGCCCGCAGGACCGAACGGATCCACGGGGCGATGTTTTCCACCCGGGCGGCGTTCTCGGTCGCGGTGTGCGGGCAGCTCGGGCCGTTGCTGACCACGGCGACCAACTGCGGCCGGTGATGCTTGCGCTCGGCGAAATAGGGGCCGCCGGAGTCGTACGGGCACGGCGTCGTGTCCGCGGCCGGCGCGTAGCCGTGCAGGCCGAGGACGGAGTCGCCGACGGTCAGGATCTGCAGCTGACCGGTGCGCAGGTGCGTGACGGGCGCCGGGTTGACGCTGGTGGTGGAGCCGTAGCCGGTCACCCGGAGAATGTCGCCGACCTGCGGCGCCCGGGTGGCGAGGCGGAGCGGCGGGATCCGCCACGCCGGCGTGTCGATCTCGGCGAGGGCGACGTCGGCGGTCGGGGACTGGCGGACGGCGATGACCTTCGCCTCGATGCCGTGATCGGTGTCGGTCAGGTCGGTGCGTCCGATCGTCGCCGTCGTCAGGTCCGCCACCGGGTACTCGACGCGGACATTGTTCGCGTCGCGGAAACAGTGGCCGGCGGTGATCACCCAGCGGGCCGAGATGAGGGCGCCGGAGCAGGCGCTGTTGCGTCTGCCTCCGTCCGCGGTCGGGATCCCGGTCATGGTGAGCTTGACCGAGAACGTGTAGCGCCCGTCGGGCACGGATTCGCCGTCGGCGACGGCGTTCGCCGGGGTGGCAGCGCTCAGCAGCAAGCCGAGCGCGGCCGTCGCGGCGAGAAGGAAGGATCGGGACATGCGGCCCAAGCTATCGACCGCCGGCAATCGCCGCAGTCCGGTACCGGGCAGCAACGCACGGATCAGGCCGGTCAGCAGGACGAAAAGCTCCACCTGGGACGCCGGCGCGCTGCCGTCGGCCGCGGCGGCACGACGAGGCGGCCGTGGCCGGCGTCAGGCGCCGCCGGACCGAGGTGACGGCCAGGCAGATCTCCGACTAAGTCCTTCTGTACGAGGGGCGGGCAGCGCCTTATCGGGAGATGGACGAAAAGCAGTTCCGCAAGTTGCTCGAGAACCGGGCGATCGTGGTGGCCGACGTGCCGGCCGGGATCGCGCGGGACCTCGCCGCCGCGGCGAACCGCCAGGCCGACCCCGGCGACGCGACGCTCCGGACGAGAGCCGAGTTCGAGGCGCTCTTCGCCGCCGTCCAGGGCCACGACGCGGAACGCCTGACCGACACGTACGCGAAAGTCTCCATCGGAAAGAAGGAACTTTTCGCAGAGCCGATGTACCAGGTCGCCGTCACGGGCTGGCCCGACGCGGAGATGAAGCCGGAGGAGCCGGTGGTGGCGACCGGCGACGCGCGGATCTCGGTGTGGCGGGTGGACCCGGCGGACCAGCGAAAGTTGCCGCCGCCGGACGCGGCCGGCGTGCTGTTCACGACCACGACGTTCGCCCTGGTGAACAGTGGCAACAAGACGAAGTTCGCGCCGAAGCGCTCCTGGAAGGTCGCCGTCGAGCCGGGCGATGACGACGACAAGCTCGTCGGCATGGCGCGGATCAACCTCAAGTCGATGTACAACGACCCGTCGCAGATGCGCGAGGCGATCGCCTGGCCTTTGCTGCGCCGCATCGGCGTCCCGGCCGCTCGGCACACCTACGCCCGGGTCGCGATCAACGGCCGCTACCAGGGTCTGTACTCGGTGATCGAGCAGGTCGACAAGAGCTTCCTGCGCGACCATTTCGCCGGCAATTTCCGGGGGAACCTGTACAAGGCCTACTGCGGCGACGTCGGCTGCGCGACCCTCGAGCACCGCGTCGGCGGGGACGGCGACGACAGTGGAAGGCAGTACTTCACCCGGCACGACCACCCGGATCTGACCTACCGGCTCAAGACCAACGAAGACGATCAGACCATCAACGGGTACGACGACCTCGCGCACCTGGTCCGCGTCGTCAACGAGCGCCCGCTCGACAGCACCGCCGTCGCGGAAACCCTCGACGTGCGGGCCTTCCTGCGCTGGGCGGGCCTCAACCTGCTCCTCGGCAGCTGGGACAACTACTTCGCGACCCCGTCCAACTACTACCTCTACAACTCCGGCGACTACGACCGGCCGTACTTCACGTTCATCCCGTGGGACTACGACAACTGCCTGGGCATCGACTACTTCGGCACGGCGTGGCAGTACACCGACCTGCTCGACTGGGCCGCCAACACCAAGGCATATCACCAGGGCAAGGGCCTGTCGCGGATCCCGCTCGTGCAGAACCTGCTGGCCAACCACGACTTCGCCCAGTACTACCTGGACCACCTCGACTTCCTGCTGGAGACCGACTTCACTCCGCAGGCGCTGTCGGACCGGATGGCCGCGCTGTGGCCGCGGGTGGTCCCGTCGGCCTACTTCGAGGCCGACTTCCCCTGCTCGGCGCCGTTCACCGGGCGGCAGTTCACCAACGACGAGGTGTACCGGGCCGGACACGAACAGCAGAGCTGCGGCACGACAAGCAGTTCGTGCTCGGGATCTTCCACTACGCGCGGATGCGCTGCGACAGCGCCCGCGAGCAACTTTCCGCGCTGCGATCGCGATATCCGGCCGGGGCGAGCGGGGCAACTTTCCCCGACGCAGCCGAAAGTCTCCCCGTCGTTTCCGAGAGCGTGCCCGCCGTAGCCGAGAGTCTCCCTGCCGTGTCCGAGCCGCTTCCGGCGTGATCCGCGAGGCTCGGCTGCGCGATCTGTTGCCGGCCGGCTCGCCGAGCCGGCTGGAGGCCAGCGGCGTGGTCGCCGCCGACGGCCACTATCTCGTCGTCTGCGACAACCTTCGGGCGGTCGCCGTGATCGACGCCGACCTGAGCCGGGTGGCGGCCAACACGCTGAACCCGACCGGGCCGGGCCCGGGCAACGGCTACGAGGACATCGCCCGCGATCCGGTCACCGGCCACGTCTTCCTGCTGGTCGAATCGGCCGAGCGGGACGGCGGCCACCAGGCGCGGGTCGAGGAGTACGACGAAAGTTTCCGGTTCGTCGCGGCGGGCTGGCTCGAATATCCCCTGCCCCGCCCGAACAAGGGCATCGAGGGCCTCGAGTTCGCCCGCCGCGACGACCAGGTGTACCTGCTCGGCCTGCACGAGAGCGGCGGTTTGCTGGTGTTCCGGCCCGGCCGGCGGAACTGGCGGCACGTCGCCACCGTCGACCTGCCGGCCGGGCTGCCGCTGGCCGACTTCGCCGGCGTGTCCGTGGCCGGCGCTCGCATCGCCCTCCTCTCCCAGGAATCCGCCGCGGTGTGGGTCGGCGAGCTCGCCCCGGACAAGTGGGCGGCCACCGGCCCGGGGCGCGTCCGTCGCTTCCCCCGCGGCTACTGCACGGTCGAGGGCGTGTGCTGGCTCGGGCCGGAGAGCATGGTCGTGGTCTCCGACCGGGCCAAGCGCGACTCCCGGCCCGCCCGTTGCCGCGAGAAGGAGGAGTCGCTGCACGTCCTGGACCTGGACGATCTCAGCCCGGCGGGCCCAGTCAACCCGGCCGGCCCCCGTTGACCTGGCCGCCGAACCAATCCGATGTGGATCTGTTGTCTCGTCTCGGTTCTGCGGGTCTCGCTGTGTTTCCGGCGGGAACGTAACGTCGAAGCCTTCCACTTTCCTGCCGGGAGGTTGGCGGTGCGCCGGCGACCCGGAACCGGGCCGCCGGCGCACGCTCGGCAACGACCTCACGCCGCTGTCAGACGCAGCGCTGCAACAGGTTGTCCCAGCTGGTGCTGCCGGGGCAGGTGATCGCCTCGGCGTGGCTGGGAGCCGCGGAGGGCGCCACCAGGGCGACGGCGATCGCGGCGATGAGCGTGACCAGGAAGTGACGATGACGTGCGCGCATGACCATTCCTTTCGGGAAGGTTGCGGGAATCTTTCGGGATAACGGGCTCGCGCGGTTTCGCCCCGCCCGGCCGAGCGGAGGGCGGCGGAGGCTGGCCGGCCTCCCCGCGCGTGCCCCTTGCGCGCAATCGACGGCAAGTGCGCCGCTCCGGCCCGGTCGTACGCCACGTCCGGAGAGACGGTCCTAACTGTCACTGAGACAGTAAGTGTCGCTAGACGTTTGTGTCAAGAGGACATTAAGAAGTCAGGCGTGCTTGCGGTCCGGCATGGGCACGCCGACGGCGTCGTAGACCTCGCCGACCTGCCGCCGGGCCGAGGCCGCGGCTTCGGGCAAGCCCCTCGACGCGTACGCCTCGGCCAGCGCCACCAGGGCCTCGACCTCGAGGTGGATCGCGCCGCAGGAGTGGAACGCGGCCTGGGCCCGCAGCAGGGCGGCCGTCCGGTCGTCCGCGCGCGACCCGGCCGTGGGGGCCGGGGCAAGCGCGGCCAGGGAGAGCCAGATCCGCCCGGCGAGGACGGCGTCCGCGCTCTCGGCGGCCAGGGCGCCGGCCAGCTCGAGGCGTTCGTGGGCCGCTTCGCGATCACCGGACGCGAGCGCGAGCTCGCCGAGCCCGTGCATCGCGTAGGCCTGCGCGAGCGGCGCGCCGTCGAGGATCTCCTCGAACGCCTCCCGTGCCGCGCCGAGGTCGCCGCGGACGAGCTGGGCGAGGCCGATCCAGTAGAGCGTCGGGTTGATCAGCCGCGGTTGGCCCTGGTGGCGTGCCATCCGCTCGGCCTCGCGCAACGTCGTCACGGCGGCGTCGGCGTCGCCCAGGTCGAGTTGGGTCTGGCCGATGAAGCGCAGGGTCTGCTGGACGCCCACGTCGTCGCCGCTGCGCCGGTAGCCGTCGAGGGCCTCCTGGAACAGCCGGAGCGGCCTGGTGAGCTCGCCGCGACGGCGCAGCGCGTTGGCGAGGGTGCGCAGCGCGATCGCCCGGCCGTGCCGCTCCCCCGCCTCGGTGAGCAGCCGGAACGCGGTCTCGAGCTCGGGCACGCCGGACACTGCGGGGCAGCCGCTCGCGACCAGCGGTGGCTGGCCCAGCGCGGTCACCACCAGCGCCTCGCCGCGCCGGTCCCCCGCCGCCCGGCAGGCGGCGAGGGCCACCTCGTGGGTGACCCGCCAGTCGTCGAAGTACCCGCGCAGCGCGTAGAACTCGTGGGCCGAGACGGCCAGATCCCAGCAGACCTCGGTGAGCCCGAGCGCGGCGGCCTGCTCGACCGTGGCGCGCAGGCTGGAGCGCTCCCGGTCGAGCCATTGCAGCGGTTCCGCGGTCGCGGCGGCCAGCTCGGCGGGCGGCACCGCCACGTCGGGCAGGTTGCTGTGCACCACGTCGAACTGCCCGCCGTAGATCGCCTCGTGCGCCCGGCGGGTCAGGGTCAGCAGGGCCCGGCAGACCCGGGCCGGCACGTCGGCCGACTCCGGGGCGTGGGCGCGGGCGTAGTCGCGGGTCAGGTCGTGGAAGCGGTAGCGCGGACCGGCGGCGACCGGCTCGATCATGCCGACCGCGGCCAGCTGGGACAGCGCACGGCCGGCCGCCGGGCCCGGCTCGTCCAGCACGGCCGCCGCCGCCCACTCGCCGAACGTGGGCAGGCCGAGCAGCCCCAGGCCGAGGAAGAGCTCGCGGGCGCGGTCGTCGAGCGGCGCCAGCCCGGCCCCGAGCGTCCGGGCGAGGCTTTGCTGCCCATACACGAAAGCGTCCGGACCCTGATCGCTGAGCCGGCGCCAGAGCTCGGCCGTGGGCCGGTGGAAATCCTCCACCCGCAACATCGCGGCGATGCGCACCGCCAGCGGCAGCCCGCCGCAGAGCCGCACCACCGCCGTGACCGCCTCCCCCTCGCCGGTGAGGTCGACGTGGCCGGCCGCCACGATCTCGCGAAACAGCGCGGACGCGGTTTCGTCGTCGAGCGCGCGCAGCGGCGCGACCTGGTGGGTGGCGGCCTCGATGCCGGGCAGCCGGCGCCGCGCGGTGACCAGCACGACGCAGTCGCCGCCGCCGGGGATCAGATCGCGGATCTGCGCGCTGTCGGCGGCATCGTCGAGCACCACCAGCATCCGGCGATCGGCGGCGAGCGAGCGAAAGAGCGCCGCCCTTTCGCGCAAAGTTTCCGGGACGGCCGGCTCGCCCAGCCCGCGCAGGAACTCGGCGAGTACCTCCGCCGGGTCGGACGGCTGATCGGTGGTGCCGCGCAAGTCGGCCCAGAGCTGGCCGCCCGGGTACGCGTGGGCGGCGGCGTGCGCGGCGGTCAGCGCGAGCGCGGTCTTGCCCATCCCGCCGGCGCCCGAGATGACCAGGACCCGCATCCGCGGCTCGCGCAACAGCCAGGTGAGCTCGGCGAGCAGGCCCTCGCGGCCGACGAAATGCGCCGGGCTGGGCGGCAGCTGGCGGGGCAGCGGCGCCGGCCTCGCCACCGCGGAGGCCGGGGCAGGCCGTGATTCGGCGCCGATCGCCTTGGCGACCTCGTGGTCGTTGCGGACTGCCATCGCGTACGCCAGGCGGCGCAGCGTCCGGTCGGCGCCGCCGCCCGCCTCCTCGAAACTTTCGTAGGCTGCGGTCGCGTCGTCGGCGTGACCGGCGAGGTAGAGCGCGAACATCCGCAGCTTGCACAGCTGGGCGTCCTCGGGGTACTCGACGGCGAACTGCTCGAGATCGTCCAGGACGGACGCGTGCTCGCCGCGCTGGATCTGCAGTGTGAACAGGCGGATCGCACACCGCTTGCGCCGGGCCCGCAGCGCCTCGATCTCCCGGCCGAAGCCGCCGAGCGGGACGTTCGACAGGGGCTTCGTGCCGCGCCACAGATCCAGCGCCGCCCGGAGGTGCTCGGCCTCCTCGCCGGTCTCGCCCTTGGCCCGGTCGGCGTCGGCCCACTCCACCAGGCGCTGGAAGGCGAGAAGGTCCAACTCGTCGTCGGCCGCCTGCACCCCGTACCCGAAACGGTTGTAGGTCTTGATCGCGGCGGGCCGGCCGGCTTCGGCGAAAAGTTTCCGCAACGCCGAGACCGCCTTGTGCAGCTGCGCCGGGCGCACCTCGGAGTCGCCCCACGCGGCCTCGATCAGGTCCGGAGTGGACAGTTGGCGGTTCGGGCGGATGAGCAGCGCCGCGAGCACCGCCAGCGCGTGCCCGCGGGGCAGTTCGACGGGCACGCCGGTCGAGGCGCGAACCTCGAGATCGCCCAGCACGCCGTAGATCACGCCGATGCCCTCCCTCACGCCGCCACGGTCCGGAGCTACGCCGTCACGGTAGGAGTTACGTGCCACCTTGCACCATCGCCGAATGGGGTAGTCGACATGTTCGGAACCGAAACGGAAGCGCTCCGGTAGTTCACTGTGGCCGAATCGCGGTGTGCCTTCGCCTCATCAGCCCATCGTGACGGGGGTGTGCGATGACCCATCGCCTGTACGGCAGCATCGATCGACTGACCGACTCCGAGCAACGGCCGTTGCGGCCGATCGGGATGAGCGTTCAGGAGGTGGCGGCGCGCACCCGGGATCTGCTGGCCCGGCTCGGCGAGGCGCCGGGGGTGCAGGTGTTCGCGGGTCTGCGGCTGCGCCCGGACGTGCCGCCGATCGCCTTCGCGGTCAGCGCGGGCCACCGTGTCGTGCTCGTCGAGCCGGTGGCCTGGCCGGCCGGGGCGTACTCGACGACCCCGCAGGGTGGGGTGCTGTGCGACGGCGTCTACATCGGCCAGACGGTGCACCCGCTGGTCGGCGCCGTCCGGCATCTGCGGCGCCGGCTGCACAAACGCGACGTGGCGGCGGTCGTGGTGGTGCATCCGTCGGGGGTGGGGACGCCGGCTCTGCCGCTGACATCGCCGGCCGGGCTTTCCTGGCTGCCGCCGGAGGAGATGTGCCGGCATCTCGTCATCCGGCTGCGCTCCCGGGTGTGTGTCCCGAAGAAAGTTTCCATCGTTCGAATGGTGATGGAAGGCAAACGGAAGGACACCAGGACAGCCTGAGGGGGCCGCTCGCGGGTGGGCGGACCCGCGGGCGGCCCCTTCGGGTGTTCCCCATGCCCACCGATTTCTTTCTCGACCGGCTCGACCACGCCTTCTTTCTCGGCGACGGGCTCGTCTCGACGGCAAGTTGCCTGGTCCGGCCGTCGCCTCAGCCTTCGCCTCTGCTCTCGACGTCCGGCAGGACGCGGCCGAACCATGTCGGCTGCCGCCGGCCGGCCGCGACGGACAGCGAGAGAACTCGCATCGCGGGGATCCGCCGCCGCAGCACCCGACCCGCCCATGCGCCGCCTCGACGCCTGCCGTGCCGCGCGAACCGGACGGCGCCGCGCTATGCCCACCCCACGACATTGCCCGGCACCCCGCTGTGGTTCGCGGCATCGATGTGCGGCCGCTCCCCCTCCAGGATCGCGGCGCGAGCGGGTCGCAACGCCCTGACCTGCATCGTGTTAGCGATAACAATTGCTACCGCCGAGGAGCGTTGACACCTGTGTTGTTAGCGATAACAATGCTGAAACGCCCCCTCAACGTGGAGGTATCCCCCCATGCCCGTTGACCCCACCGTGGCCTGCGTGATCGGTGTCGATTACGGCACCCTCTCCGGCCGCGCGGTCGTCGTCCGTGTCTCGGACGGCGCGGAGCTCGGCTCCGCGGTGCACGATTACTCCCACGCCGTCCTCACCGAGTCGCTGCCCGACGGCACCCCCCTGGGCCACGACTGGGCCCTGCAGGTGCCCTCGGACTACGTCGACGTGCTCAAGACGGCCGTGCCCGCCGCCGTCGCCGCCGCCGGCATCGATCCGCGGCACGTCATCGGGATCGGCACCGACTTCACGGCCTGCACGATGGTGCCGGCCCTGGCCGACGGGACGCCGCTCAACGAGCTGCCCGAGTGGAGCAGCCGGCCCCACGCGTACGTGAAGCTCTGGAAACATCACGCCGCGCAACCGCAAGCGGACCGCATCAACGAGCTCGCGGCGAAGCGCGGCGAGCCGTGGCTGGCCCGCTACGGCGGGCTGATCTCCTCGGAGTGGGAGTTCGCCAAGGGGCTGCAGCTGCTGGAGGAGGACCCCGAGGCGTACGCGGCGATGGACCGCTGGGTGGAGGCAGCCGACTGGATCGTCTGGCAGCTCACCGGGCGCTACGTCCGCAACGCCTGCACCGCGGGATACAAGGGCATCCTCCAGGACGGCGCGTACCCGTCGGCATCTTTCCTGGCGGAACTGAACCCCGCGTTCGAAAGTTTCGTGGCGGACAAGCTCGAGCAGCCCATCGGGCAGCTCGGCGACGCGGCAGGCACGCTGACCGCGCGGGCTGCGCAGTGGACCGGGCTGCCGGAGGGCATCGCGGTCGCGGTCGGCAACGTCGACGCGCACGTGACCAGCGCCGCGGCGAAGGCGCTCGAGCCGGGCCAGATGGTCGCGATCATGGGCACCTCGACCTGCCACGTGATGAACAGCGACGAGTTGCGCGAGGTCCCGGGCATGTGCGGGGTCGTCGACGGCGGGATCGTGGCCGCCCTCTGGGGGTACGAGGCGGGGCAGAGCGGCGTCGGCGACATTTTCGGCCACTACGTCGACAACTTGCGCGGCGCCTTCACCCACGAGCAGCTCACCGACCTCGCCGCGGAGCAGCGGCCGGGTCAGCACGGGCTCATCGCGCTGGACTGGCACAACGGGAACCGTTCCGTGCTGGTCGACCACGAGTTGTCGGGTCTGCTGGTCGGCGAGACGCTCGCGACCAAGCCGGCGGACATCTACCGCGCGCTGATCGAGGCGACCGCGTTCGGCACCCGCAAGATCGTGGAAACTTTCGCGGTGGCGGGCGTGCCGGTGCGCGAGTTCATCGCCGCCGGCGGGCTGCTGAAGAACCGGCTGCTCATGCAGATCTACGCGGACGTGCTGAACATGCCGCTGTCGGTGATCGGCTCCGAGCAGGGGCCGGCGCTCGGCTCCGCCATCCACGCGGCCGCGGCGGCCGGGGCTTACCCGTCCGTGCGCGACGCGGCGGCCGCGATGGGCAGCGTCTCCGCCAACGCCTACGTCCCCGACCCGGCCGCGGCCTCGGTCTACGACGAGCTGTACGCCGAGTATTCGACGCTGCACGACTATTTCGGCCGCGGCGCGAACAAGGTGATGCGCAAGTTGCGGGCCATCCAGCGAAAGGTTTCCGCGTGAGTCTGCTGCACGAGATCCGGCAGACGGTCGCCGATCTGCACGCCGAGCTGCCGCGCAACGACCTGGTGGTGTGGACGGCCGGAAACGTTTCCGCCCGGGTGCCCGGCGAGGACCTGCTGGTGATCAAACCGTCCGGCATCTCCTACGACGAGATCAGCGCGGAGAACATGGTCGTCACGGATCTCGACGGCAACCTCGTCGAGGGCAGTCACAAGCCGTCGTCGGACACGGCGGCCCACGCGTACGTCTACAAGCACATGCCGCACGTCAATGGCGTGGTGCACACGCATTCCACGTACGCGACGGCGTGGGCCGCCCGCGGTGAGCCGATCCCCTGCGTCCTCACGATGATCGCCGACGAGTTCGGCGGCGAGATCCCGGTGGGACCGTTCGCGCTGATCGGCGACGACTCGATCGGCCGCGGCATCGTCGAAACGTTGCAGAGCCACCGCTCCCCCGCCGTGCTGATGCGAAACCACGGGGTCTTCACGATCGGAAAGTCCGCGAAAGACGCCGTCAAAGCTGCCGTCATGTGCGAGGACGTCGCGCGCACCGTGCACATCGCCCGGCAGATCGGCGTGCCGATCCCGATCGAGCAGGCCGACATCGACTCCCTCTACGCCCGCTACCAGAACGTCTACGGACAGGAGCCCGTCGCATGAAGCCCCAGATCTGGTTCCTGACCGGCAGTCAGCACCTCTACGGCCCCGAAACACTCGGGCAAGTTGCCGCGCAATCCGCCGAGATCCAGCAGATGCTGGTCGCGGCCGGCCTGAGCGCCGAGATCGTCGGCAAGCCGGTGCTCACCGACTCGGGCGCGATCCGCCAGGTGATGCTGGAGGCCAACGCCGACCCGTCGGTGCTCGGCGTGATCGCCTGGATGCACACGTTCTCGCCGGCCAAGATGTGGATCACCGGGCTGGACACCTTGCGCAAGCCCCTGCTGCACCTGCACACGCAGCACAACCAGTCGCTGCCGTGGGCCACCATCGACATGGATTTCATGAACCTCAACCAGGCCGCGCACGGCGACCGCGAGTTCGGGTTCATCCAGTCCCGGCTCGGGGTGCCGCGCAAGACGGTGGCCGGGCACGCCGCCGACCCGGTGGTGGCGCAGCGGATCGACGCCTGGGCCCGGGCCGCGGCGGGCTTCGCCCACCTGCGGGGGCTGCGCCTGGCCCGCTTCGGCGACAACATGCGGGACGTCGCGGTCACCGAGGGCGACAAGGTCGAGGCCGAGTTGCGCTTCGGGGTTTCCGTCAACACGTACGGGGTGAACGACCTCGTCGCGGTGGTGGACGCCGTGTCCCCGTCGGAAGTGGACGCGCTCGTCGCCGAGTACTCGGACGTCTACGACCTGGCGCCGTCGCTGCGCAAAGACGGCGAGCAACATTCTTCGCTGCGGTATGCCGCGCAGATCGAGGTCGGCCTGCGACAATTTCTGACGGCCGGCGGGTTCGGCGCGTTCACGACGAACTTCGAGGACCTGGGCGGGCTGCGGCAACTGCCCGGGCTCGCGGTGCAGCGGTTGATGGCCGACGGGTACGGCTTCGGCGGCGAGGGCGACTGGAAGACCTCGGCGCTGCTCGCGGCGGTGAAGGCGATGGGCGCCGGCACCGGGCGCGGGACGTCCTTCATGGAGGACTACACGTACCACTTCGGGCCCGGCGAGCCGAAGATTCTCGGTGCGCACATGCTCGAGGTCTGCCCCACGATCGCCGCCGAGCGCCCCCGGTGCGAGATCCACCCGCTCGGCATCGGCGGCCGCGAGGACCCGGTGCGCCTGGTCTTCGACGCCGCGCCCGGCCCCGGCGTGGTGATCGGCCTGGCCGACATGGGCGACCGGTTCCGCCTGGTGGCCAACGCCATCGAGGTGGTTCCGCCGGACGAACCGCTTCCTTCGCTGCCGGTCGCGCGGGCGGTGTGGAAGCCGCAGCCGTCGCTGTCGACGTCGGCCGAGTGCTGGCTGACCGCGGGCGGCCCGCACCACACGGTGATGACGCAGGCGGTGGGCGCGGAAACGTTGCGCGACTTCGCGGACATGGAGCGGACCGAGCTCCTGCTGATCGACGAGCGCACGACGCCGCACGACTTCGCCGACCGGGTCCGGTGGAACCAGGCGTACTACCGCCTGTCCCGGCCGATGTGATCGCCCGGCGCCGCTCTCCTCCTGCGGGGAGCGGCGCCTCGACCGCTGCCAGCCGGATGAACCAGGCCGCCGGACGAATGGGTCACCACGTCGTTCAGGTCGCGAGGATCCGGGACAGCTCGGTCAGTGCAGCGCACTCCGCGGGTGCGTTCCGATTCCCGGCTGCTCTTTCTTGTCCGCGATGCCGGTGAGGTGGAGGCCTCACGATGTCGGTCAGGTAGGGCCTCAGACCTCACGATGCCGGTCGGGTTGGGGGCCGTCAGCGGAAGAGCCGGGCGGCGGCGCGGGCGGCCGCCATGCGGAGCAGCCCGCGGGCGCCCACGACCGAGCGCAGGTTGGCGGGGCTGAAGAAGTCGCGGACCGCCACCGTGCCGGCCAGCACTCCCAGGAAACGGGCCACCTGGGCCGGATCCTCGGCCAGCGCCGGGAAGAGAATCTCGCCGGCCGGGTCGGGGCGGAACGCGGCGAAGCGGGCGGTCAGGTCGTAGATCGGGCGGCGGGCCGCGTCGCGGGCGCGGTGGTAGGCGCGGAAAGCTTTCCGGTCGCCGTCGAAAGTTGCCACGATGGCGGCGGCCAGGGCGTCGGCGTCACGGAGGGCGTTGCCGATGCCCTGGCCGGTGATCGGGTCCATGACCAGGCCCGCGTCGCCGGCCAGTGCCCATCCGGGACCGTACGGGTGGCGGATCAGGCCGGGGACGTCGGTGGTGGCGCGAAGGTGCTCGACGAGCGTGGCGGCGGCGATGCGGTCGCGCAGGTCGCCGGGCTCGGACACCGCGGCGCGGAAACCTTCGGGGCGACGTACGTCGGAGAAGCGCGAAACCGGAACGCCCAGATAGACAATCGTCAGGTCGTCGCCGGTCGGCCACAGGCCGACCATGCGGTCGGGGCGGGTGTAGACCTCGCCGCCCTTCAGCGGCAGATCGGCGAAGTAGCCGTAGCAGGCGGCCGTGAGCGGCGGGCGGGCACGGTAGGTGCGGGCGCGCACGGCCTTCGCGACGGTGGAGTGCTTGCCGTCGGCGCCGACGACCAGGTGGGCCGTGATGGTGCGCGCGACAGTCGCGCCCTTGCGCTTCCCGCGGATGCCGGTGACGCGCCCGCCGCCGGTGTGGCCGCCGTCGCGGATGAGGTCCTCGACGACGAAACCTTCCTCGACGATGGCGCCGGCGGCTCGAGCCTCGGCGACCAGCAGAGCGTCCAGAACCGTGCGGCGCGGGCTGTAGACGGCGTCGACTCCGTCGTGGGCGGCGTAGTCGCCGCGGAGGACCGCGGGGCCGGCGTCGAAATGGACGCTGCGGGCGGCGGGCGTGCCGCGCTCGATCAGCTTGTCGAGGATCCCCCAGCGGCGCAGCAGCGCGCCGCCCGGGATCTGGATCTGGTGGGTGGACAGCGTGTCGCTGGGAAAGCGCGCCCGGTCCACGGCCAGCACACGCAGTCCCGCGCGGGCCAGAAGCATGGCCGTGGCGGCGCCGGCGGGGCGGGCGCCGACCACGATCACGTCGAAATCCATGATGACCTCCCCGTTTCGTTACGGCGTAACGTAACAGCGTCCCGGTAATATCGGAAGCATGGGACGTCCGAAGGAGCACGGAGCGCAAACCCGGGCCGCTCTGCTCGCCGCCGCCGCCGAGTTACTGCACGCCGAGGGGCCGTCCGCGGTCTCGGTCCGCCGGGTCGCGGCGGCGGTGGGCACGTCGACGCGGGCGGTCTACAGCATTTTCGACGACAAGGACGGATTGCTGCGGGCGCTCTCGGTCGATGTCGCCGAAACCATGCGCCGCCACCACGAGTCGGTGCCGGCTCACGACGATCCGATCGCGGAAATACTTTCCCTGGCACTCGCCTACCGGGCGGCGGCGCTGGAGAAGCCGAAACTTTACGACCTTTTCTTCGGGACAGTCAGTCCGGGCGCGTCCCAGGCGGATCCGCTGTTCGCGCTGGTGTACCGCAGTTTCGACCGGGTGCTGCGGGTGGTGCGGCGGGCCATGGCGTCGGGAGTCTTTCCGGGGCGCACCGAATTCGACATCGGACGGAATCTTTTCGCGCTGGTGCATGGTCTGGCGTCGCTGGAGTTGCGTGGCGTGCTGGGAGATGAGGCCACGGCGGTGGGCGTCTGGCGGCACGCGGTCACGGCGACCCTCGCCGGCCTCCAACAGCCGCCGGCGGGCGAATAGCATGGCTGGGACTCCGTGCGATCGCGGAAAGCTGCTCAACCGCTGAGCCGGCGGCGCACGGCGCTCGCGTCCGGCAGGCCGAGAGCCCAGTCCGCGCTTCCGGTCCCGCTCACGCGGACGGCCTCCTTCACCAACGGCACGGCGGCCGGGGCCACGCTCAGCTCGCGCACGCCCAGAGCGGTCAACAACGGGACCGCGGCTTCGTCGGCCGCGAGCTCGCCGCAGATCGCCACCGGCACGCCCGCGTTCCGGCACACCGCGTCGATCAAGCGCAGCACCGCGGGGTCGAGGCCATCCGCGGGCACCGCCGGATTCCCACGCTCCGCGGCGAGGGTGTACTGCGTGAGGTCGTTGGTGCCGATGCTGACGAAATCGACGTACGGCCGGAAAGTTTCCACCTTGAGCGCCGCGGCCGGGACCTCGACCATGATGCCCACCTCGAGGCTGTCCGGCGGCTTGCGGTCGCCGAGCATCCGCCGCGCGGCGATCAGTTCGTCGGCGCTGGTGACCATCGGGAACATCACGCTGACCGGGGTCCGGCGGGCGACCCGGACGATGGCGTCGAGCTGGGCGCCGAACAGGGCGGGATTTTCCAGGGAATGGCGCAGGCCGCGCACGCCCAGGAACGGGTTCTGCTCGGGGCGGCCTGGCGCGTACCGCAATGGCTTGTCCCCGCCGACGTCGAGGGTTCGCAGCGTGATCCGGCGCCCGCCCATCGCCTCGGCGATCTGCCCGTAGACGGAAACCTGCTCGTCGACGCCGGGCGCCTCGTCGCGGTCGAGGAAGAGGAACTCGGTGCGCACCAGGCCGGCCTGATCGGCGCCGTTCGCCGCCGCCTCGCGCGCGTCGGTCAGCGACCCGACGTTGGCCGCCACCAGGATCGGGACGCCGGCGCGGGTCACGGCCGGCTCGTGCGCCCGCCCGGCCGCCTCGCGCCGCCGGGCGTCGCGGACCGCGGCCCGGTCGCGAAACTGACCCACGACAGTTTCGTCCGGCGCGACCGCAAATTCCCCGGAGCCGCCGTCGAGGGCGATCGTGGTCCCGGCCGCGATGCCGAGCACGTCTCTCCCGGCGCCGACCACCATCGGAATGTTCCGGGCCCGTCCGATGATGGCCGCGTGCGCGGTCGGGCTTCCGCCGGCCAGCAGCACGCCGGCCACCCGGCGCGGATCGAGGCCGGCGGCCTCGGCGGGCGTGAGGTCGCCGGCGATCAGCACGCCGTCGCCGTCGAGCGGCTCGGCGGTCAGGCCGAGCAGCTGCCGGACAACTTGGTCGCCCACCGCGCGCACGTCGGCGGCGCGGGCGTTGAGGTACGAGTCGGGCAGCGCCCCGAACTCGGCCGCCACCCGCTCGGCGGCGTCCCGGAACGCGCGGGGCGCGGAATCGCCGCGCTGGATGCGGGCCGACACGTCGGAGAGCAGTTCGGTGTCGTCGAGGAGCAGCAAGTGCGCCCCGAAAATGTCGGCCGCCGCTTCGTCATCGGCCGCGGCGGCCCGCATCTCGCCGATGTCGCGCCGGACCGCCGCCACCGCGTCGTCGAGGCGGCGAGCCTCCACTTCGGCGCTCCGGGCGGTTGTTTCGGGAATGTGCGGCCGGCTCACGGCGGGCTGCCAGGCCGGTCCGATCCCGACGCCCGCCGAGGCAGCCTGGCCACGCCCCGGAGCCGGGACACGCTCCTCGGCACCGGGCCCGCGAGCCGGGACACGCTCCTCGGCAGCGGTTGCGAAGTCCTTGTCCGACCCGAACGGGCGGCCCGCCTCGTCGAACGCGCGGGCGGCGAGCTCCACCAGGTGGTCGACGGCGTCCCGGGCCTGCGGCCCGGAGGCTCGCAGCTCGATCTCGTGCCCCTGCAACACGCCCAGCGTCGCCACCCGGGACAGGCTGCCCGCCCGCACCCACGCCGACCCGGTGGTGCGGTTGCGGATCTCCACGTGCGCGTCGAACCGGCTCGCCGTGGTGACGAGCCGCGCCGCCGGCCGGGCGTGCAACCCGTGCCGATTCGTGATGGTGACGGCCCGCGTCGGCTCGGCCGGCCCGCCCGGGGACACCGGCGCGGGTGCCGGAGCGGACGCGGCGGATCGCGCCGGCGCGCCAAGGTGCGATTCCTTCGCCTCCAGCGCCCCCGCCGCCTCCGCTGCCACCTCGTCCCGCCCGGCGCCGCCGGCGGCCGAGACCACCGCCGCCACCAGCCCTTCCACCAGCGGCGCCGGGCACAGCACGGCCCGCTCCCGCACCGCGTCATCGACCATCTCCAGGGCCATCTCGGCCGAGAGCACCGCGCTGCCCAGGTCCATCAGGACGACCACGCCGTCGCCCTGGTCGGCGGCCGTGACCGCCGACGAGATGGCCACCGCGTCCGTGCCCAATGTGGACTCGTCCAGACCGGCGGCCACTTCGATCGGGACCTCCTGCCCGTGCAGCATCGACGACGCCAGGGCGACCGCCGCCGAGGCCAGCGCGTGGCTGTGGCTGACGACGACCAGCCCGACCATCAGGCCAGCACGGTCGCCGCGGCGGCCAGCAGGAACGTCACCGACGTCGCGCCCGGGTCCTGATGGCCGGCGCTGCGCTCACCCAGGTAGCTGGCCCGGCCCTTGCGGGCCACCATCGGGATCGTGGCCTCCCGCCCCTCCTCCGCGGCCCGGACCGCGGCGTCGAGGGCCGCGGCGAGGGGCTGCCCGGCCTCGATCGCCGCCTCCAGCGCCTCCACGGCCGGGGACAGGGCGTCGATCATGGTCTTGTCGCCGGGGGCGGCCTTTCCCCGCGCGACCACCCCGTCCAGGGCTGCGCGGAGAAGTTTCGCGACATCCGCGCCGTCCAGTTCCTCGGCGTCGCCGGCGGTGGAGGACATCCGCAGGAACGCCGTGCCGTACAGCGGACCGCTGGCGCCGCCGACCGTGCTGACGAGAGTCATTCCCGTACGCTTGAAGACCTCGGACGGACGGCCCGGACTCTCCGCGCGCAGCACCGTGACCACCGCGGTCATGCCCCGGTCCATGTTGACGCCGTGGTCGGCGTCGCCGATCGCCGAATCCAGCTCGGTCAGCATCTGTTTGTGCTCGCCGACCAGGCGGGCGAACTCGTGGATCCAGGCGACCAGCGCCGCCGTGTCGACGGTGTCGGCCATGGTGGTCAGACTCCCCACCGCAGCGCTGGCGTGCGCACGGGCGCGTCCCACAACCGCAGGATCTCGTCGTCGGCCTTGAGCAGGGTGACCGAGGCGCCGGCCATGTCCAGGCTGGTGATGTACGGCCCGACCAGCGACCGCGCGATCCGGACGCCGGCTTTCTCGAGGATCGCGGAAACTTCCGCGTACATGACGTAGAGCTCGATGAGCGGGGTGGCGCCCATGCCGTTGACGAAGGCGATCACGCCGTCGCCGCCGGTGAAATCGAGGTCGGCCAGGACGGGAGCGACCAGCATCTCGGCCACCTCGGCGGCCGTTCCGGCCGGGACGCGACGGCGGCCGGGCTCGCCGTGGATGCCGATCCCGACCTCCATCTGACCGGCCGGCAGGTCGAAAGTGGGCTTGCCGGCGGCCGGGACCGTGCACGAGGTGAGCGCCACGCCCATGCTGCGGGCGTTCGCGTTCACCTTTCGGGCGACCTCGGCAACTTCGCCGAGCGGACGGCTCTGCTCGGCGGCCGCGCCGGCGATCTTCTCCACCAGCACGGTCGCGCCGACGCCACGGCGGCCGGCCGTGTACAGGCTGTCCTGCACGGCCACGTCGTCGTCGACGACGACCGCCACCACCTCGGTCTCGACCATCTCGGCCGCCATCTCGAAGTTCATGACGTCGCCGGTGTAGTTCTTCACGATGTGCAGCACACCGGCGCCGCCGTCGACGCCCTGGGTGGCGGCGACCATCTGATCGGGTACGGGCGAGGTGAAGATTTCCCCGGCGCAGGCGGCGTCGAGCATCCCCATGCCGACGAAGCCCGCGTGCAGCGGCTCGTGACCGGAGCCGCCGCCGGAGATCAGGCCGACCTTGCCGCGGACGGGAGCGTCACCGCGGAAGACGACGCGCTGCTCATGGTCGACCCTCAGCTCCGGGTGGGCTGCCGCGACGCCGCGCAGGGCGTCAGCGACCACGCGCGCCGGATCGTTGATGAGCTTGTTCATACCGACAACTTACGCCGCCGCCGCGCCCGGGCCACCGCGATCGCGACCCCGATGATCGCGCCGGACACCGCAAGACAATGCCGGTAACTCAGGTGCACGGGACGGTCGAAGTTGTTGCGCTGCCAGCCGAAAGGTTCCGAGATGCGCACACCCCGGACAGCGCCGCGGTCCAGTCGTCGTAGGGCACGAACGAATAGATCCACCGGGCCGCGACCGATTGGAGAGCCAGGAAAACTAAAATCAGCAGAAATGACCCGTACGGGATGGGCCTGGCTCTTCGGACGAGCAGCAGCGCGACCAATCCGACCAGCGTGAGCGAATGGCGCATGGCCTGTTCGGCCGGGTAGAGGGGCCGCCGCCAGGTGACGGCCACGATCACCGGGACGTCTCGGCATCGGCATGAATGGATATCGGACGGCGCGACTTCGTCATCCGGCGGCATCCAGTTATGATCCACTGCCCCCGGCCGCGCTGCCGCTGCCGGAATCACTCCCGTTGACGCCGAGGACGATGCATGACGACCGCTTCCGCCACGATTCGCTCCACACCATCGGCGGCGGCGCGGCTCGACTCGCTGACCGGGCTGCGCTGGGTCGCGGCCCTGATGATCTTTTGTCTGCACATCTAGAGCGAGAGCAACTTCTTCGTCGCGGACAGCCGCGCCCAGCACATGCTGAACGTGGCGCTGGCGGCCGGGCGATCGGGAGTGTCGTTCTTCTACATCCTGTCCGGTTTCGTGCTGGCCTGGTCAGTGCGGCCGGCGGACACGGCGGGGCGTTTCTGGCGGCGCCGCTTCGCGAAGATCTACCCGAACCATTTCGTGACGTTCCTGCTGGCCGCGCTCCTGCTGTCGTGGCGGGGCCTCGAGGTGCTGAACCCGGAGCGGATCTTCTACAACCTCACGCTGCTGCACTCCTGGGTGCCCGCGCGCGACGACATCTGGTACTCGTTCAACGCCCCGTCCTGGTCGCTGAGCTGCGAGGCGTTCTTCTACCTCTGCTTCCCGCTGCTCTTCGCGGGACTGCGCCGGCTGCGCCCGGCGGCCTGGTGGGCCATCGCGGCGGGCTCGGGGCTGTTCGTCGCGGCTCTCCCGTTCGCCATCAAGCCGTTCGGCGAGCCGTTCGGATGGTCGCAGCATTTCATCGTGTACCACCTTCCGCCGGTCCGGATCGCCGAGTTCGTCCTCGGCGTCTGCCTCGCCCTTCTGGTACGCGACGGCCGCTGGCGCGGGCCGGGGATGTGGGTCAGCTTCGCGGTGATCGCCGCCGGCATGGCCGTCGCGGCGAACCTCCCCGAGGAGTACGGGCTCGCCCGCGACGCCGCCTGCACGGTCCTGGGCTTCGCGCTGCTCATCCCGGCGTGCGCCCTGGCCGACGTGCGCCGCACCCGGTCGATCTGGCGGGCCCGTCGCCTGGTCTGGCTGGGCGAGGTGTCCTTCGCCTTCTACATGGTGCACGAGATCTGCCTGTACGCGGTGCGGCACACCTTCGGCGACGACGAGCCGCACCGGCCGACGGTGGCCGCGCTGGTGCTGGTGCTGGCCACGTTCTGCCTGGCGCTGGCCGCCGCGGCGGTGCTCTACGAGGGCGTGGAGAAGCCGATGATGCGGCTGCTCGGGGGCGGCCGGAAGCGACCGGCGCCGCCGAGCGTGGCGCCGGCGCCCAGGCCGCTGGTGGGCGCGGCCACGACAACCGACGGGCTGACGTAGCGAGCCGTCAGATCGTCGTCCAGCTCCCGAAGGGGCTGGCCGGATCCGCGCCGCTCGCCCGGCAGACGTGCAGCCGCCCGTCCAGGCCGATCACCGCGAGAACCGCGCGCCCGGCCTGATCGGTGGCCAGCGCCGGGCCGCCGCTGATCTGCCCCGGCAGCCGGCGCCACCGCGATCCCGTGGCGGGCGCGGGAAGCACGGACAGGCTGGCCGTCGCGAAGCGGTTCCGCTGAGCCATCAGCAGGTCCCCGGCGCCGCGGGCGGGGTTGTCGAGCGCGGCGATCGGGCCGAGGCCGTCGTAGCCGCCGAACTCGGCCGGCTTGCCCGGCCAGGTGACCGGCTCCTCGTGCTCCCGGTACGCGAGCACCGTCCCGGTGCCGGCCTGCCGGAAGAGCAGACAGGCCCGGTCCCCCGCGGTCCGCACCACGCGCAGGCCGCCGCTGGCCACCGGCGTCGTCCGCAGCGTGTGGTGCGCGACGAGCGGGCCACCCTTCTCGGTCTGCCGCCAGTGCTGGACGGTGCGCTTCGCCGCCACGAACACCTGCACGAGCCCCGCGCCGCTGACGGCGGCCACCGGAACGTCCTGGAGCGGGCCGCCGCCGAGCTGCTCCCACGGCTGCCAGCCCTCGGCCGTCTGCCGGCGGACGCTCAGGCCGCCGGTGAAGTCGCGCACGAAGACCCAGAGGAAGCCGTCGGGGTCGACCGTGGCGGCCGGCACGCCGACCTCGCGCTGCTTGCGGCGGTCGGGGTCGGCCGACTCGGGGCCGTCGAGGGACTGCCAGCCGGAAAGTGTGCCGTGCTCGTCGACGGTGAAATGGCCGGCCTCGATGTCGATCCTGCCGTGCACGTCGGTGCGGCGCAGGGCGACGACGTGCACCGGGCCGGCGCCGCCGGCGGCCACGGCCAGCGTCGGCATCAGCCCGTCGCCGGTCAGCTCGGGGCCCTGCCAGGCGCCGGAGCCGGGTTTCCGCTCCGTCCACATCGCCAGCCGATCGCCGAGCACCGCGAACGCCGCGAGCGCGCCGGACGGGAGCCGGGTGAGCCACGTGGAGGTCGCGACGTACCGCTGGGCCGTGCTGAAGATGTGGGTGCTGCGGTACGGATTCGTGCCGAGCTGGTAGTCGCCGTGCCCGTACGCGAATCCGGGGTTCTCGGCGCCGTCGGCGCCTGCATACGTGCTCAGGTAGTCGGCCTTCTCCCGGTGGATCCGCTCGCTGAGGTTGTAGGCCCAGTACCGGTTCGCGTACGCCCGGTAGTACTCGACCACCGGCGGGTTCGGGTTGTCGCGGCTCACCCGCTGGACGGCCCGGATGGTCAGACGGGCCGTCGCGGTGTGCTCCGGATGGTCCGAGCACACGAACTCCGTCTTGCCCCAGTCGTGCTCGGGGTCCGGGTCCAGAGTGCGGATCACCGCCGGGCGATACCGCTCGATCAGCTCCACCACCGCGGCGGTCAGCGCCTCCAGCGAGACGCTCTGCACGGGAGTCCTCAGGTCCAGCGAGGGCAACGTGGGCACGTGCTCGATCTCGCCGTCGAGCAGCGGCGGGAAGGTGTGGTACGAGCGGCCTCCGGCCTGCCGGTGGGCGAGGTTGAAGAAGTAGAGGACCACGTGCGGAGCGGCCTTGAGCGTGTCCCGCTCGACGATCAGGCCGCCGTCCAGCGTGACGGCCTCCTGCCGCCACGGGCTGTCCACCGGGAGCCCGGCCATCCGGGCGTACGCGCGGCGCAGCCCGACATGCCGCGCCGTCGAGTAGGCGGCGTGGTGGACCGGGGTCTTCTCCCGGTCCGGGTCGCTGGTGTCGACGTTGATGCCGTCGCCCTCGCCGGCGGTGAGCACCACGCCGATCGCCGGCACCTTCGCGGCGATCGCCATGCGGACGTGGGGATTGACGAAGTAGAGGTCGTCGTCCGGGTGCGCCACGAGGGTCATCGCCGGCCCCGGGTGCCAGCTGCCGTCGGCCGGCGCCGGTTTGCCCGGCCCGCCGCGCAGCGAGCGCAGCCAGCCCCGCATCACGGCTGCCGATCCGAGACGACGAACGAGAGCCCGCTCTGGATGGTCAGGTACGGGGTGATGCGGACCTCGGCCATCGGGGTCTCCTCGTAGAGCTCGGGTGGTTGCTCCTCGTCCACGCGCACGGACGGGTAGACGTAGGTGCGCTTGCGCTCGACGACGTCGTCCATCAGCCGGGCGATCGGGATCGGGGTCCCGTCCACGCCGCGCGACACCGAGGCGTCCCAGTCCTCGTACCGCAGCAGCCGGGCGGCGGCCAGCCGGTCCACCGGCACGTCGAAGGCGAACCGGCCGTCGCCGTCGCTGGTGCCCGCGACGGTCACGGTCTCGGGGCGTTCGCGGCGGCTGAGCGTCAGCACCGGGGTGGTGTCGCCGAAGCTGCCCGCGACGACGCGGCCGGTCACCGTGATCGTTTCGAGGCCGTACCAGATCTGGTGCAGTTCGGCGTGCTCGTCCCGGGTCCACGCGGCCACCGCGAGGAACTTGTCCTTGGTCTCGTACGGCACGTTGCGGGTGAAGGGCGCGCTCGCACCGCCGCCGATCAGCTCCCGGGTGTCGAGCAACCCGGCCCGCAGGCGGTGCAGGCCGTCGCGCCGGTCGGCCACGTACAGGTCCCAGCGGCCCTCGGCGAACACCGGGGACGCGGCGGGGAAGGAGGCCGTCCACTGTGCCGGGTCGCCGCCGAGCGGGAACCGGACGGCCTTGCGGACTCCCTCGATGCGGCGTGGCCGGCAGACCAGATCGGTCAGGTGCCGCGGCAGGCCGGCGCCGGCGACCGTGACGACCACGTGACCGTTCTCCACCCGGCACGCCGCGACGGGAGTGGTCTCCTTGCGGGGCCGGAGGTCGGGAAGTATGCGCATCAGGGCCCGGCCGCCGGACCGCAGCGTGTGCGCGGGGGCCCGCAGCCGCGACGCGCCGGCCGTCAAGTGCTGCTGGAACAGCTCCTCGTACCGGGCGGCCACCGGTTCGGGGTCGTAGCGCCGCGCGTTCTCCCGTGCGGCGGCGCCCAGCCGGACCCGCAAGGCGTCGTCGTTCATCAGCCGCAGCAGGGCCGCCGCGATGGCGTCGATGTCGCCGGTCGGGACGAGCAGCCCGTCCACCCCGTCGTCGATGATCTCGGCCGGGCCGACCGGGCACGCGGTGCTCACGACGGGCAGCCCGCAGCGCATCGCCTCGACGATGGTCATCCCGAACGACTCCTGGTCCGAGGTGACCGCCGCGATCGAGCCCTTCACCCACTCGGCCTCCAGCGGCGCGTAGCCGCCCATCCGGAAGACGTGGTTCTGCAACCCCAGATCGCCGATCAGGACGCCGAGCGGGCGCGACTCGCCGCCGGTGCCGTAGATGCGCAGCGTCCAGTCCGGCCGCTCGGTGATGACCTTGGCGAACGCCCGGACCAGCAGGTCGTACCGCTTGATCGGGTGCAGGCGGCCGGCCGCCACCACGATCTTGCGGTCGCCGCGGGCGGGCGTCACGTGCGGCTCGGGAACGCTGTTGGGGATCGCCAGCACGGGCGGTGCGCCCGCGCCCAGCACCTCGCGCACAGCGGCGGCGTCGGCCTCGGTGACCGCCGTGACCGCCGAGAGGGCCGGATAGTGGGCACGCATCTGCTCGTGGACGGACGCGGGAATCATGTCCTGCGTCATGTGCTCCTGGGCGATGCGCACGCTGCCGGGCCGGCCCAGCCGGGCCACATAGAGGTTGAGGGCCGATCGGGTGCCGGCCACCACATCGTACGGGGTGCGCCGCAGGTATTCGCCGACGCGCTCGTCGGTCAGCCGGCTGTAGAAGCGGTAGAACTCCTCCTCGACCGGCACCAGCTCGGACATCTCGCGGCCGCGCGGGTCCTTGCTGTCCGCGGTGCCGCGGCGCAGGTCGACGAGTCCCACCACCGAGACCCGCGACGGGATCTCCATCATCGGCCGGTCGAGGCGGCGCAGCACCGACACGATCTCGACGTCGTGCCGCTTGGAGAGCTCGGTGGCCAGGTTGATGACGGTCCGGTTGGTGCCGCCGACGCCGTAGACGTTGTGGACCAGGATGGCGATCCGCATGTCAGGCCTGCTTCTCGTACGGGCTCGGCACCGGGAAGTAGCCGTCCAGGAACGGCCGCAGCACCGCGTCCTGCACCGCCAGCTGGTCCTCGGTGGAGAAGGCGTCGTTGATGCAGTACGCCTCCCAGTCCCGCCGCTCGAGGGCCCGGGCCAGGCGGGCGGCGAGGTCGGGAACCGCGAGCTGGACGTAGCCGTACTTCACCGAGCCGGGCAGCGCGCGGCCACTGAGGAAGGCGTAGTGGTGGTAGAGGTTCGAGACCGGCGAGAGGTCCTCGGTGCTGCGGAAACGCGAGGCCATGGTGGCCGTGTACTCGGCCCGGAACTCGGCCTCGATCTCGGCCATCACGCTGCGCCGCAGGGCGTACGGGACGTGCTGGAAGACCTGAGTGGTGACCGGCCCGAACTTGTCCGCCAGCAGCCGGCGGTTGTTCTTGTGCGCCGCGTCGACCGGGGTGTCGTCGACCCGGACCGGGCCGACCGGCACCCGCCCCTGCGACAGGAAGAACTTCGACAGGCCGTTGGCCAGGAAGAACGTCTGCGGCGCCAGCGGGCGGCCGAAGAACATGTCGTCGTTGAGATAGAGGAAGTGCTCGGCCATGCCGCCGATGCGATGCAGCTGGCTCTCGATCGCGTGCGAGTTGAACACTGGCAGCACGGTCGGGTCGCTGAAGATCTCCTTGTGGCTCACCACCCGGATGTTCGGCTGGGTGCTGTCCAGCCACGGTGGCGTCTGCTCGTCGGTGACGATGTAGATGTTGCGGATCCACGGGGCGTTGGCGTGGATCGACCGCAGCGAGTAGCGCAACTCGTCGCGGCTGAGGAACCGGGCGGCGCTGGCCGACTCGGCGTGGTACGTCTCCCCGGTCACCTGCGCGCGCTTCTGCTGCCAGGCCGGGTCGGTGCCGTCGACCCAGGTGTAGACCAGGTCGATGGGGAAGGTGATGTCGTCCGGCAGCGTGACGGTCATCTCCGGGCGGGTGCGCACCGGGGGCAGCGTCCGGCCGACGCCGGCGAGCCGGGTGAACAGCTCCATCGGCGCCTCGACCGGCGTGTCCTCGCCCGGCAGCACCCGGCCCACGCGGTTGTGCCGCGGGCCCCAGATCCGGCCGTCCCGGGCGGTCCCCCAGAACTCGATGTCGCAGCCGTACTCACGGCCGTACACCAGCGTCTGGGTGGGGTCGGTGCGGAACCAGACCAGGCGCAGCACCTTGGCGCCGGCGACCTTGCCCCACGCGGCGTCGTCGGCGCCGTCCAGCAGCACGTCGCGCACGGCGGGCTTGGGCATGATCGAGGAGAGGTAGGCGCGCGACCGCCGGGCCAGGCCGGCCAGCGCGGCGACGACCGCGTCGCGCTCGTCGGCACGCACCCCGATCACGGGTACGCGGTCCTCGAGGCCCCGCACGGCGAAGTGCTCGACGCCGGCCTCGGCCAGCGCCTGCGCCACCGCGACGTGGTTGAGCGTGCGCGCCTGCAGGGGGGTGAGCCCCGGGTGCACGTGCACCGTCCGCGGCGTCATCTGGATGGACATCTCCACCGCGTACAACGGCTCTCCTCGTGTGGTCTGTCGACGGCCGGTGATCAATGTTTCTGCAGCGAGTGTCGGCCCCGGCGGGACAGCTGCTCGGGGATGATCGCCGTGGTGCCGTGCCGGGCCTCGCGGGCCAGCGCCGTCGCGGTGAACCGGGCGCGCTCGTCGGCCACGTCCTCCGGCAGCTCGAACTCCGAGCGGAACGGGAAGTACTTGGGCAGGAAGTCGGCCATCATGGCGGCCTGCTCGTCCAGCGCCACCGTCGCGGAGTCGGTGTCGTTGAGGCAGAAGACGTCGCAGTGCCGGCGCGAGAGCAGGAACGCCAGCTGCACCGGCGTCGAGGGGTGCGCCAGATCGGCGTACGTGTATTTGATGGTGCCGGGAACGGCCCGCTTGGTGAGGTACGCCCAGTAATGCTGGAGCGACGACGGGATCGACAGGTCCTTCGGGTGCCGGAACGGATGCTCGGAGGTCTGCTTGACCTCCTCGGGCAGCCACTTCTCGATCTCCTCGAGCACGCCCTTCTGCAGCGGGTACGGCACGTGCTGCATCTTGCGGGTGATGCTGCGCTCGAACAGCTCCTGGATGTGCCGGCGGTTGTTCTTGCCGGCCGCGGTCACCGGCGCGTCGAAGACCGTCGCCGGGCCGGCCTCCAACTGCGCGGTGGACTGGAAGAACTTCGCGATGCCGTTGGCGTGGAAGAACGCGTTGGGCAGCACCGGCCGGCCCAGGAACATGTCGTCGTTGAAGTAGATGAAGTGCTCGGCCAGGTCGGGAATGCGGTGCAGCCGCGACTCGATCGCGTGCGAGTTGAAGGTGGGCAGCACGCCGGTGTCGCCGAACAGCTCCCGGTGGCTGATCACGGTCAGCCGCGGCGAGTCCGGATCCAGCCACGACGGCAGCTGGTCGTCGGTGACCAGGAAGACATGCCGCACCCAGGGCGCGAACGACGCGATCGACCGCAGCGAGAAGCGCAGCTCGTCGCGGCTGATGAAGCGCGACTGGTTCGTCGCGATGGTGTTGATCTGCTCCTTGCCGAACGCGGCGAGCGACTCGTTCTTGCGGGCCAGCCAGTCCGGGTCGCTGCCGTCGACCCAGGTGTAGACCACGTCGATCGGGAAGCGGACATCCTCGGCCGGCACGCCGGCGAACTCCGACCGGGTGCGGTACCGCGGCTGCTCCTCGGTGACCGACAGGATCGGGTTGAGCGCGACCGGCGGCACCTGGTGATACTCGGCCTCGGCGGGCAGCACCGAGGCGACCTCGTTGCGCCGCGGGCCGGCGATGGTGTCGGGCGCGCCGCCGACGCCCTTGATCGTGCGCCAGAACTCGATCTCGCAGGCCGACCCGCTGCCCAGCACCGTGGCGCCGTGCGGGTCGGTCACCGGGAAGAAGACCTGCACGCCGGTCTTGCCGCGCCGGCTGGGCCGGAAGCCCTCGTCGGTCGCCTCGCCGGTGCGGATTCGGGCGCCGGCCGTCTCGGGGTCGGTGCGCAGCACCTCGAGCGTGCGCTCGCGGTCACGCTTGTGCACGGCGACGGCGCTGTGCAGCCGGTCGGTCGGACGCAGGCAGAAGTATTCGATGCCGGCTCGGTCGAGGACCGCGGTGACCGCCGACAGGTTGCGGTGCCAGGCGCCGGCCGGCGTCGTGTCGGCCTCGACCGTCGCGTGCAGCGTGGTGCCGGCGTCCCGGGTCTTGATCAGCGAGCCGGGCGTCGCGGGGTGGGCCAGCGAGCGCTGCCGGGTGAGCCGGCGGACCAGCCACAGCTGCCGATGCGGCGGCAGCACCTCGATCAGCCGCAGCCGGTAGTCCTTCGGCAGCAGGCGGTAGAACCGCAGCGCGATCATGCCTCGGCCCTCGGGGACCAGCAGGCCCCTGAGCAGGACAGATCAAGTCCCTCTTCGCGCAACATTCCGAGCCATCCCCGTATCCCCGTGTGCAGTTCGCACGGCGGGATCGACCGGAACAGGGTCGATCGGTCGCCGTGGCGGATGCAGGGTAACCAACCCGTGAACGCGAGACAATCTCGAGGTTTCCCTGCTGGAAGGTTTCCGAACTTTTGCCCGTTTCAGGGTTGGCGTCGAACCCTCAAGGGCGGCGGTGCTCGTCGATGGTTACATTTCGTGTCAACAGCCGGGGCAACAGGTAGTCGCGCAGCTCGGTGAGGGTGGCGTTCTCCTCGGCCAGCCGCTGACGCAGCGCGAACAAGGGATCGACACGCTGGGTGAATGCGGCGATCACGTCGGCGGGCGGCAGGCGTACGGGCACCGCGAGGGCGTGCGATCGATTGAGCCCGGGAACCGCCGAGTCCTGATTCATCCGGTCAAGACCCAAATTCAGGAGCATATGGTACGCGTACGGAAAGCTGACGTTTTTGCGTTTTATACGTACATAATACGTCGTGTCGATCGGGAAGAACCTCTCGGCGCACCAATGGACCGAACCGACCGTGCCCTTGCGGCCGACGATGATGCCGGGGCCTGGGGCCAGCGCCTCGTCGTGCCGGCCGACCCGGCCCGCGCTGCCGAAGACGGGCACGTCACCGGCACGCCGCAGCCGCGCCGGGAGGGCTCGCCCGTAGGCCAGATCGAGGATGTCGCCCAGCCGGCCCGCGCGACTCGCCCCGGCGTCCGCCCTCGCGAAATCGGCGGAGGCGAGATCGTGGGCGGTGCGGGCGGTCGCCTCGTTGGCAGCGATCTTGTCGTCGAGGGCGCCGAGGACGCCGGCGATCGCCACCTGATGGCGCAACGGGGGGATCAGTATCGGTAGCGCGGCGAGGATGCCGAGGTTGATGTGCGGCACGCCGGTGGTGATCGCGCTGTTACGGATCGTGTCGACCATCGCCCGCGATCGGAACTGGTAGTACACGAAACGCGGATCGGCCTTGACCGGGTCGACGCGCAGGCGCATCTGGCTCTGCGAGACGACGTAATTGTCGTATTCCGCGGGGACTATTCCCACCTGGCCCAGCGTGCCGCGCTGGGTGAAGACGACATCGCCCGGAAGAGCCTGATTCGCGGAAAGTTTCCGCGCTTTCGCCGGCGTCACGAAAACCAGCTCGGAACTGTCGAAGTAGCCGTGCGACGCGAGATTGACGCCGCGAATGACCGGCACCCCGGACGGGACGTAGTCCTTGCCGCCCAGCGAGGAGCCGAACGGGCCACCGACCAGCCCTCTCGGCGCCGCCACGTCGCGCAGCGTCCCGGTTCGCCAGTCAGCCATTCAGCCGCCCGAGCTGCTCGCGCACCACGGCCTCGAGCCGCGCGGACTCCTCGAACCGGGCGTGGAGCTCCTTGACGAGCCGCTCGATCCGGTCGGCGACCGGCTCGTGGTCGTCGCGGCTCTCGGCCGCGCCGACATAGCGGCCCGGGGTGAGCACGAAATCCTGGGCGGCTACCTCGGCGATGGTGGCCGAGTAGCAGAAACCGGGGACGTCTTCGTACTCCTCCCCCGTTTCCGTTTGTCGCTCGTGCTCGGGTCCGGATTCTGTTTCTCGCTTGCAGTCGTGGCCGGATTCGATTTGTCGCTTGTCCTCGTCGCCGGCTTCGATTTGTCGCTTGGATGCGCTTCCGGTTGCCTGGCGCCACGCGTGGTAGGTGCCCGCTATCCGGGCGATGTCGGCGTCGGTCAGCACCCGCTCGGTGCGGTCGGCCATCGTGCCCATGGCCCGCGCGTCGACGAACAGGATCTGGCCGCGCCGGTGGCCCTTCTCCCGGGCGAGAAACCACAGGCAGGCCGGGATCGCGGTGGTGCGGAAGAGGTTTCCGGGCAGTGCCAGCATGCAGGCGACCAGGTCGTCCCGCACGAGGGCCGCCCGGATCGCGCCCTCACCCTGCTGGCGTGCCGACATCGACCCGTTGGACAGCACGACGCCCGCGCTGCCGCGAAGTTTCGCGACGATGTGCTGGAGCCAGGCGAAGTTCGCGTTCGCGAGCGGCGGCACGCCGTAGACCCAGCGCGGGTCGGCCGGGTCCCGCTGCCAGTCCGACTGGTTGAACGGCGGGTTGGCGAGGATGAAGTCGGCGCGCAGCCCCGGGTGCAGGTCGCGGGCGAAAGTGTCGGCCCAGGTCCGGCCCAGGCCGCCCGGGTCCATCCCGTGGATGGCGAGGTTCATCTTCGCCAGCCGCCAGGTGCGCTCGTTGCTCTCCTGCCCGCGCACGGCGACGTTCCGCCCGCGAAACTTGGCGGCCTGCACGAACATGCCGCCCGACCCGCAGCACGGGTCGTAGACGTCGCCCTCGTACGGCTCGAGCATCTCGACGAGCAGCCGGACCACGCCGGCCGGGGTGTAGAACTCCCCCGCTCGTTTCCCCTCGGCGCGCGCGAAACGTTCCAGGAAATATTCGTACGCCTCGCCCAGCACGTCCTGCGCCGGCCGGTCGCCGTCCGCGGTGAACCGGGCGTCGCCGATCAGCTCGACGATCTCGCCGAGCCGTTGGGGGTCGACCTTGCCGAAGACCTTGGGCAGCACGCCGGCGAGCGCCGGGTTGTCCCGCATGACCGCGTCCATGGCGGCGTCGAGCCGCTCCCCGAGCGGCCGCTGCCCCGCGGCCGCGGTCAGGGCCGCCCAATCAACGCCGAGCACCCGGGCGTCCGACACGTACTTGAGGAAAACCAGCCCGAGGATGAACTCGCGGTACTCGCCCGCGTCGACCGAGCCGCGCAGCTTGCCGGCGGCCCGCCAGAGGATGTCCTGGATCTCGCGGGTGCTGGATGCGCGTGCCGGCATCCGCACAGGCTGCCACAGACGCAGCTTTCTTTGCGGGAACGCCGATCGTGGCGGAAAGTTTCGGCCATGGGAGACGCCATCGGCGCCAGCCGACCGGCCGGGCCACGGTATTCCGCGGCCCGGCCGGTCGGTTATCGATCGGTCAGCGGGACGCGCAGGTGATAGTCGGCGTGGAGGGCGCGCCGTTGGCGAGGAAACCGAACTGCGCGGAGGTGTTCGGGGCGAGCGAACCGTTCCACGAAACATTCCGGACGGTCACGGTGGGCGAGCTGCTCACCATCTCGCCGTTCCAGATCTGGGTGATGGACTGGCCCGAGCCGAGCGGCCAGCTGACCGTCCAGCCGCTGATCGCGGCGTTGCCCGCCGTGACCGTGACCGAGCCCTGGAAGCCGCCCTGCCACGAGCCGGCCGTCTGGTAGACCGCCGAGCACGCCCCGGCCGGCGCCGTGGTCGGCGGAGTCGTGGGCGGCGTGGTGGGCGGGGTGGTGGGCGGGGTGGTCGGAGGCGTCGTCGGCGGGGTCGTCGGCGGCGTGGTGGGTGCGGTCGTCGGCGGCGTGGTGGGCGGGTTCGGGGCGCCGTTCGCCAGGCTGTAGGCCAGGTCGGGCTGGAACGACCCGGCCGCGTAGCGGCAGCCGTCCGCCTCGCCCGGGGGCTTCACCCACAGATAGGCGTCGATGTTCCCGTCATTGGTCGCGGTGGTCGGGTACTGCCCGATCCGCCGGTCGGTGTTGTCGTCGCCGCACCAGTCGCCGCTCGCTCCGCCGTTGCGGCTCGTGTCGATGACCTGCCGCTTGCCGCTGACGCCCTGGCCGTTGAGCGCGGAGATGATGTTCCGCCCGTACGCGGCCTCGGAGCTGGTGGGGTTGAAGTTGGAGACGTTCGAGTAGAAGCCGTCGGCGTCGGCGACACCCGCCGCCACCAGGCGCCCGGCCTGATCGCCCGCGCTGTTCCACGTGGAGTGGCCGGCGTCGAGGTAGACCTTCGCGTTCGGGTTGGCCCGCTTGATCGTTTGTGTCGCGGTGCGCAGGGCCTGGTCACGCGCGTTCTTTTCGCTGGCGCTGAGGCAGGTCTGCAGGGCGAGCGAGTCGGGCTCCAGCATGATCAGGACGGTGCTGCCGCCGAGACCGCGCGAAAGGTTTCCGATCCAGGTCTGGTAGGTGCCCAGGTCGGGCGCGCCGCCGGCGGACGCGCCGCCGCAGTCGCGGTTGGTGATGCCGTAGAGCGTGAGGGCGGGGATCTGACCGGCCGCGTTGGCCGCGTTCACGTAACCGGAAACTTCGGCCTGGACGGTGTTGACGTTGAAATTGGACATCCATCGCGTGGCCGGCTGGCTGGCGATCTTGTCCCGGATCACGCCGGCACGGTAGTCGTTGGGATTGGACGCGACCCAGCGGGCCACGGCGGTGTCGGGATCGCGGTAGAGGGCGCCGCTGATCTGTCCGGCACTGGCAGTGCCGGTGGAGACCCACACGCCGGCGGCGGCGGTCAGGCAGGCAACGGCGGCGATGGTCAGTCGCCGTTTTGCGGGGAGAGGGGGCACGGGGAGGTCCTTCCAGAGACGGGGGTCTATGGGAGCGCTCCCAAGGTAACCTGCCGGAAATTTCCAGGCAACTGTCAACGCACCTTGTTTCAGCACGAGCAAGCGTTAAATCGCCCGTCGAGCCGCCGGGGGCGTCGAGGGCGCCACCGAGGACACCGTCGGTAGCCGTGAAACGGTTCCCTCGGAGGCCGCGGCTCAAGAACAGATTTCGCCGCCCGTGCGCGCGTCACCGCCGGGCCAGCGGGCACACCGATCAGGGGCAACTTTCGCGCAGAGCGCCGCCCTCGATTCAGCAGGCGGCGTGCAGCTCAGCGGCAACTTTCGCGCAGCGCGCCGCCCTCGATTCAGCAGCCGGCGTGCAGCTCAGTGGCAACTTTCGCGCGGCGTGTCACCCCGGGTCAGCGGGCGCGCCGCTCAGGGAAACTTTCGCGCGGCGTCACCGCCGGGTCAGCGGGTGCGCCGGTCGGTGGGCGCTCTCGTGGGCCGGGTCGCCGCCGATCAGGACCTCGGTCACCGGGCGGCGCGGGGTGCGGCCCGACGTGCGGCCGTAGCCGATCCGCAGGACCATCTGGACGGAAAGGCCGGCGACCGGGTCGAGCAGCCTCCGGCGGATCTCGGGAACCTCGACCGGCTGCCCGATCGGCGTGGCGGCGAGACCGTGCCACGTGGCGGTGAGCAGCACCCGTTGCAGGGCCTGACCCGCACGCAGCCAGGCCGCACGGTCGTCGCCGTGGGTGGCCAGGACCACGATCATCGGGTACGGCTCGAAGCTCTCCCGCCGGCGCGGCTTTCCGGAGAGTTGCGCGAAATCGCGGATTGGGACCGCTTCCAGGGCGTCCCAGGGACCGGCCGCCCAGATCGGCACCCCCTCGTGGCGGGTGTCGCCGGTCCATCGGGCGAGTTCCGTGCGATAGCCCGGGCTCTCGCGCAGCACACGGTCGGCGGTGCCGGCCAGGCGCAGGATCGCGTCGCGGCCGTCCGGAGTGGCCACGGCCAGGGTCGCGCCCTCGGCGCGCGCCGCATCGCGCAGTTTGTCGAGGACCTCCGCGGGCACCGGCAGGTGGGCGAAGGGCAGCCGGTTGGTGTGCCGATGCGGTATCGCCTCGGCCAGGGCCGCGATCTCGTCGCTGACCGGTGCGGGATGGGCGGCCGTCACCCGTGCCACCACGCCGGGCTCGGGGAAGAGCTGCAGGTCGTTGAGGTAGCCGGCCACCCGCAGGGCGAGCCGCAGGTTGAGGACCGCCGCTCCCACGCTCATCATCAGCTCGCGCCCTTGAGGGTCGAGCACGGGCAGCCGGCGCTCGTGGTCGGCGAACACGTCGATCCTCCCGGACCGGATCCGGAACCGCCACGGCTGGCTGTTGTGCAACGACGGCGCGGCGGTGGCGGAGCGGACGCAATCCACCAGTACCTTTCGCGAGGGCGGGACGATGATGTCCATGGCCTTTCACCTCCACCTCGAGCCTCGCGCAGCGGGGCGCGAGGGGGCAGAGGCTTTGGTCCCGCCCGGGCCGGGCCTGGCGGATGCCGGGCAGAAGCGGGGCGGCAAACGGCCCGGGGCTCACAGGGCCGCGACGCTGAAGAGGGGCGGGCGCGGGCATCATGCGGAGCTGGGTGCCACGGTGGTGCGGCGGTCGGCCGGGGGGCTGCGTGAGGGCTCGCGGGTGATTGCCGGCCCGACGGCTGTGCCCGCGCAACGCACCGCCTCGCGGCGTACCGTCCGGCGCGAGGCACGGCATGCGTTGGTCGCCGCTCAAATATTACGAAGTCATCCCTGCCTGGCCTGGCATTGCCACGCGCCGCGCACTGCCACGCGCCGCGCACTGCCACGCGCCCGCGCACTGCCACGCGCCGCGCGCCTGGCGCGGCCGGGCATGCCGCGCCCGGTTGTGCGCCGGGCCTACGCAGCATGCAGCCGGAGTCGCGGCGGGCGTGCGACGTCAGGCGCCGGAGGCGCGGCGGTCCTCCTCGGCGTCGTCCTTGCCGACCGGGACGCCGTCCGAGTCGCGGTGTGCGTCGGTGAGGTCGGCGTCGGCGCCCGAGGCGGCCGC
Organism: Paractinoplanes rhizophilus; assembly: GCF_042664765.1. Classification (NCBI taxonomy): domain Bacteria; kingdom Bacillati; phylum Actinomycetota; class Actinomycetes; order Micromonosporales; family Micromonosporaceae; genus Paractinoplanes; species Paractinoplanes rhizophilus. The sequence goes on from NZ_JBHTBJ010000001.1 coordinate 415,007, forward strand.
GTCGGCTTCGGCGTCGGACGCGCCGACGGTGGGGCCGGTCTTCTCGTCGGCCTGTTCGTGCTCGGTCAGGTCGGCGGCGAAGGGCACGGCGGCGGGGATTCCCTGCGGGGACGATCCGGCGGTCATGGCGAGCTCCTTTCCGGGGTCGACCATGCGCATACCCGGGAGCGGACGGATCAACCACTCTTGTCCCGGCCGCACCCGGCTGCTACGCATCCGGTGTATGACGCGGGATGAGGTCGATGTGCCGGGACGCGCGAGCACCGCGGCGGCCAGTCATCGGACTACGACGGTCGAGACGCACGACATCCGGCTGCACACCCGGCCGAAGCCGGCCATGGAGAACGAGGACGAAAATTTGCCCGCCACCAATCCACCCGAGTTCGGCGGCGCACCTCGCGCGGCCGAGGTGCGCTCGTGACCGAGCTTCCGCTCTCCCGCGCCGGGCAGGGTGCGCCCAGCTCGGCAACCTCTTACACGGCGATCGATGACGCGACGGCTTTCGCGACGGTCGACGCGGCGTGGCAGGAGGGAGTCCGATACTTCGACACCGCGCCGCACTACGGGCTGGGGCTCTCCGAACGGCGGCTCGGCGCGGCGCTGCGCGACCGGCCGCGCGACACTTTCGTGGTCATGATCCTCGAGAACAGCACGTCGCCGTAGCGCTTGATCCTGATGTGCCGGGCGGGGGCGACGGCGTTCCGGGGGCGTCGTCACACGGATGACTCGTGCAGTTGTGCGCCTTGCCAGCGGCGCTGCCACTCGGCGTCGGTCGGCTCGCCGGCGGCCTCGGCGAGGGCGTTGAGGGTGGCGGCGAAGCCGAGCGGCCGGGTCAGCGACAGCTCGGCCACCAGCGCCGAAATTTGCTCGCGGCGGCGGCGCATGACGTCGCCGACCAGGGTGCGGCCGGGCCCGGTCAGGGTCACCCAGACGGCGCGGCGGTCCTCGGGCCGCGATACCCGGGCGACCAGTCCCTTGGCGACCAGCCGGTTGCACATGCGCGTCGCCGTCGACGAGGTCACCGCCAGCTCCTGGGCCAGGTCGACGATCCGCTGGGGGCCGCGCGTGACCAGCACCACGAGGGCGCGGAACTGCGGCAGGGTCACGTCCTCGTCCAGCCCGGCCAGGGATCGGGCGGCCACCGCGACGAAGACGCGGCTCACCGTCAGCAGCGCACCGACTACCTCTTCCTCGGCCGAGGACAGTGTTTCCGTCACGTCCGACAGGTTAACGGCGGGAGCGCATGATACGGAGGCTGGCGAACGCCGCGATCGCCAGCATGCCGATCAGCATGGTCCACAGCACGATGGGGCTCACCGGCGGGTTGATCCCCGCGTTGGCCGTGGCCATCCCGATCGCGGACAGGTCCTGGGCCGGCGGCATGGCGGCGGGCGGCAGCTTCTCGTACTGGACCAGGCCCGTGCTCTCCAGCATCTTCATGTGGTTCGAGACGAACGTGTTGGCCTGGTCGGCCAGCTTGCGCACGACCGGGTTGCGGGTCGCCGCCCGCACCGCCCCGATGACCGGGAAGATCTTTCCGTGCGCGGCCCGCAACCGGGTCACGAAAGTCTGGTCGAACCGGGCGCCCTCGGCGTTCTGCAGCTCGCTGAGCCATCCCGACTGCTCGGCCGTCGGCGTCGCCGGGATGGTCGCGCCCAGCTCGTTCGCCGCGTCGACGACCAGCTGGTCGAGCTGCACGTGCTGATCGGCGATGTATTGCCCCACGGCCCGCATCTTCTCGGTGCTGCCCTTCTGCGCGGCCATCTGACCGGCGGGCATCTCCCAGAGCCCGGCCTGGCGCACGCCGTTGAGCAGGGCCTGGTCGGCGGCGTTGAGCTGCGTCGGCACGCCCGGGGCCGCCATCGCGGGCGCCGGGACGAGGGCGAGCACGGCGACCACGGTGGCGCCGGTGAGCAACGTACGGATCATCGAGGACCTCCCATCGACGGTCAGTACGGAGCGCCGGGCGAAAAGGTTCACATGTGCACGCAAATTTGGAGGGAGCATGATCGATGACTCGATGGGTAAGCCAACGACATGGCCACACGGACGAATGAACTGGACGCAGAGGACCGCAACTCGCTGCCGGAGAGCGCGTTCGCCTTCCCGCGCGAGCGTAAGGAGCCGCTCACCGACACCAGCCATGTGCGCAACGCGATCGCCCGCTTCGACCAGGTGCGGGACGTGACCGACGCGGAGCGCGAGGAAGCTTTCCGGCGCATCCGGAAAGCTGCCAAGAAACATGGCGTGCAGATGACCGAGACCCGCTGGCAGGAGCTGGGCAAGCCGGCGGCCGGCCGCAAGTCGTCGGACAAGCCGAAGTCGAAGGCCCAGCTGTACTCCGAGGCGCGCAACCGCGGCATCGAGGGGCGCTCCCGGATGACGAAGGACGAATTGATTCGCGCCCTCGACAAGAAGCGCTGAGGCCGGCCGGCGCGCCGCAGAAGGCGACGCCCGGCGGAAGGACCGTGCCGAAAGTTGCTTCCGGATTATCTGAGATGTCGGACTTCTCCGCGGGGTCTGGCGGGTCCGCTGGAACGCGTCAGGCGGCCGCCGGCACCCCGCGGGCCGGGATCGCCACCATGAAACAGCCGGGCCGGCGCGAAACTTCGGGCGAAACATCGAGCACGCGCGCCGCGCGTACCAGAACGGCGGCCATCTCGTGATCACCCAGCCGGACCGACGTCAGCTCGCCCCGGCGGCGCCGGCCGCCGGCGAGCAGGGCGGCGCGCCACGCCGCGTGCGCGAGGGTGACCCGCTGCGCGTGCCGCGGCGACGAGGAGCCGAGCGTCTCGGTGGAGAGCAGCGCCTGCCGGCCCTGACGCCAGGCGGCGGCCACCATCCGGGCGGTCGCGCGGTGCTGGGCCTCGGGAATCAGCACGCGCTGCAGGTCGTAGCGCCGACGGCCGCCCCCCGTGTGCACCTCGCGTTCCGCCGCGCACCCCAGACGGGTCAGCAACGAGGTCAGGCGGCCGGCGGCGTCCTCCCGGTCGAACTCGATCATGGAGGCGGGCTGCCCCTGGGCGACCGCGCACCGCAGGAGGCACGCCACCTCGAAAGCCGCCGGCAATGCCGCGGCAAGCACGATGTCCCGGACCTGATCGTGGTTCATCTCGACACCGTGGCCGATCGGGCCGTTCGGCGGGTACACCGCCGGGCAGGACTTGAGGGAAACTTGCGCGGGTGATTCGCCGCCGTGCCCTGTTGGGGGGACTTGTCGCGCTGACGGTCTCCGGCTGCGTCGGCCGGGAGCCGCGCCGTCGCACGGTCCGCATCGCGACCGGGAGCCCCACCGCGGTCTATTACGCGATCGGTTCCGCGTTCGCGCGGGTCGTCGAGCAGGATCTGCCCGGGACCGAGGCGAGCGTGCTGGTCACCGCCGCGTCGGCGGAAAACCTCCAGCTGATCGCCTCCGGGCGGGCGGAGGTCGGCTTCAGCCAGTCGGACGTGCTGGTCTCCGCCGGCGTTCCGGCGCGGTCGACGGTCGCGCTGGCCCGGGTGTACGACGACCTGCTGCACCTGGTGGTGCGGGCCGACAGCAAGATCCGGTCCTTGGAGGACCTGCGCGGCAAGAAAGTTTCCGTGGGCGCGCGGGGGTCGGGCACGGTGATCACCGTGCGGCGCCTGCTGACCGTGGCCCGGATGACCGGCATCGACGAGCGGCAACTCGGCCTCGACGACTCGACCGCCGCGCTGACCAGCGGCGCGATCGACGCGTTCTTCTTCTCGGGCGGCCTGCCGGTGACCGGCATCCGGCAACTCAGCCTGTCGTCCCCGGCCCGCCTCGTGGACCTTTCCCCGTGGGCGAGCGAACTGCGAAAGGCCTACAGCGACGTGTACGTCGTGCGCGACGTCCCGGTGTCGGCGTACCAGATGCCCGCCGTCGCCACCGTGGCCGTGCCCAACCTGCTGGTCGTCGCCGCGTCGATGGCCGATGACCTGGCGTTCGACCTGACCCGGTTGCTGCTGGAGCGGCGTGAGGTGCTGGCGGCGGCCCACCCGGCGGCGGAACGGCTGGACATCCGCTCGGCGATCGCCACGCTGCCGGTGCCGCTGCATCCCGGGGCGGCCCGGTACTACCGCTCGGCCAAGCCGTAAACGGTTTGCACGCCGGGCGGTGGCTCCGCATCGTGGCACGATGAGCGACCTACCCCAGCGGTGGACCCGGGCCACCGTCTACCCCGACATGTGGGCGGACCCCGACGACGACCCGCGCAACAGCGACGGACCGGCCCCGGACGGGGAGCTGCCGACCTTTCGCGACGTGCTGGGAAACTTTCGGCTCACCCTGCTCATGAAGTGCGACGGGCTGGATCCCGAGCAGCTCGCCCGGCGGTCGGTGCCGCCGTCGACGATGTCGCTGCTCGGGCTGGTGCGGCACATGGCCGAGGTGGAACGGGACTGGCGCACATGGATCCGCCCGGACGAGCCGGCCGCGAAACTTTACGGCGTGCCGGACGGGGATTTCGACGGCGCCGTCGCGGACCAGGCCGTGGTGGGCGGCGCTTTCGCGGATCTGGCCCGGGAGCAGGCGGCGACGGACGAGGCGTTGCTGATGCACCCGGATCTGGGTGAGCGGCTGGGCAGGGACGGCATCGCCGTCCGAGAGCTGTGGGTGCACCGGGTCGAGGAGTACGCCCGCCACTGCGGCCACGCCGACCTGTTGCGCGAATGTGTCGACGGCCGGGTCGGCCAATGAGCCGCGGACGGCCGGCGCGTGGCGCGCATGTGACGCACGCCGGACCGCCGGGACCACCAGATCCGGCCGTCCCACCACCTGGGTAACGTCCGGGGAGCCGTCGGGCGACGGGCGCGGGGTGGAAGGGTCGGGCACATGACTGATGCGGGTGAGCTGGTGCGCCGGCTGCGCCGGGCGGGTATCGGGGACGTGCTGGACGACGCGACCAACCGCTCGATGTACGCGTCCGACGCCTCGCTCTACCGCGTGGTCCCGCAGGCCGTCGTGCGGCCGCGGTCGGACGACGAGGTTGCCGCCGCACTTTCCGTCAGTCGCGAGCTCGGCGTCCCGGTCACTGCCCGGGGCGCGGGCACGTCGGTGGCCGGCAACGCGATCGGCCCGGGTGTCGTGCTCGACTTCAGCCGGCACCTGAACAAGGTGCTCGAGGTCGACCCCGCGACGCGGACCGCCCGGGTACAGGCCGGCACGGTCCAGGCCGTCCTGCAGGCCGCCGCGAAACCGCACGGTCTCCGTTTCGGCCCCGACCCGTCGACGCACACCCGCTGCACCATCGGCGGGATGATCGGCAACAACTCGTGCGGCTCCCGCACCCTCGGGTACGGCCGCACCTCGGACAACGTCGCCGGCCTGAGCGCGCTGACCATCGACGGGGAGCGGCTGGTCACCAGCGAGAAAACTTTCCAGGGCGCCGATAAGGTCACCACGGCTTTGCGCGAGGTGATCGGCGCGAACCTGGCGGTCGGCCGCACCGAGTTCGGGCGCTTTGGCCGGCAAGTTTCCGGGTACGCGGTCGAGCACCTGCTGCCCGAGAACGGCTTCAACCTCACCGAGTTCCTGGTCGGCAGCGAGGGCACCCTGACCGTGGTCACCGAGGCCACCGTGCGGCTGGTCGCCGACCCGCAGCACCGGATCCTGGTGGTTCTCGGCTACCCCGACTTCGGCGCTGCCGGCGACGCGGTCCCGGGGATCCTGCAGTTCCGGCCGACCGCCTGCGAGGGCATCGACTCGCGCATCTGCGACGTCGTGCGCAGCCGCCGCGGGCCCGGCGCGGTGCCGCCGCTGCCCGGCGGCCAGGCCTGGCTGATGGTCGAGATCGCCGGAGACGACCTGGCCGAGGCCCGCGACCAGGCGCAACGGCTGGCGAAGGCGGCGGGCGCGGTCGACACGCTGATCGTCGAGGACCCGGTCAAGGCGGCCCCGCTGTGGCGGATCCGGGAGGACGGCGCGGGCCTCGCCGGCCGGGCGCCTTCCGGGCTGCCCGCCCACGCGGGCTGGGAGGACGCGGCGGTGCCGCCGGCGCGGATCGGGGCCTATCTGCGGGACTTCGACTCGCTCTGCGAGCAGCACGAGCTGAGCAACATGCCGTACGGGCATCTCGGTGACGGTTGCGTGCACGTACGCCTGGATTTTCCGCTCGACAAGCCGGGCGGGCCCGGAAAGTTTCGCGAGTTCCTGGCCGAGGCGGCCGACCTCGTGGTCGGCTACGGCGGCTCGCTCTCCGGCGAGCACGGCGACGGTCGGGCCCGCAGCGAGCTGCTCACCAGGATGTACTCGCCGGCCGCGATCGGGCTGTTCCGCGAGATCAAGCGGACCTTCGACCCGGGCCACCTGCTCAACCCCGGAAACATCGTCGCGCCCGACCCGGTCGACGCCAACATCCGGGTGGCGCAGGCCCGGCCGGTGCGCACGAAACTCGCGCTCGCGTATCACTCCGATCACGGCGACTTCAACCAGGCGGTGCACCGCTGCACCGGCGTGGGCAAGTGCCGGGCCGACACGACCGTGCTCGGCGGCGTGATGTGCCCGTCGTATCTGGCGACCAAGAACGAGAAGGACTCGACCCGGGGCCGGGCGCGCGTGCTGCAGGAGATGCTCGACGGCGATCTTGCCCCGGGGTGGCGGGCCGAGGCCGTACACGATGCTCTTGATCTTTGTTTGTCCTGCAAGGGATGCGCGAGCGACTGCCCGACCGGGATCGACATGGCGGCCTACAAGGCCGAGGTGCTGCACCAGAGCTTCCGGCGCCGGATCCGGCCGCGGTCGCACTACTCGCTCGGGTGGCTGCCGCGCTGGTCGCGCCTGGCGGCGAAGATGCCGCGGCTGGCCAACCGCCTGATCACCCTGCCCGGCTTGCGCAGGCTGGCCCTGTTCGCGGCCGGGGTGGACGCCCGTCGCGACATTCCGAAGTTCGCGAACCAGACGTTCCGGCAATGGTTCGCCGGGCAGCCGAAGAAAGAAGGCGGGAAACCTGTCGTCCTGTTCGTCGACAGTTTCACCGACCATTTCTCGCCCGAGGTCGCGAAGGCCGCCGTCGAGGTGCTCGCCGACGCCGGCTACGCCCCGCGGGTGACCACCGAGGCGGCCTGCTGCGGCCTGACCTGGATCTCCACCGGGCAGCTGGACGCCGCGAAACGCATCCTCGGCAAGACCGTGGGCGAGTTGCGCGAAGCGGCAGAAAGTGGCGTGCCGATCGTCGGGCTCGAGCCGTCCTGCACCGGCGTGCTCCGCGGCGACCTACCCGAACTGGTCGACACCGACGCCGCCCGCCGGGTGAGCGGGGCCACCGTCACCGTGGCCGAGTTGCTCGCCCGTACGCCTGATTGGCGCCCGCCGTCGCTCGACGGCCTGAAGGTGATCGCCCAGCCGCACTGCCACCACCACGCGGTGATGGGCTGGGAGGCCGACGCGAAATTGCTGCGGCGGGCCGGCGCCGAGCTGGTGCGGCTCGGCGGCTGCTGCGGGCTGGCCGGAAATTTCGGGGTCGAGCGCGGCCATTACGAAGTTTCCGTCCAGGTCGCCGAGCAGCAGCTGCTGCCGGCGCTGCGCGACGCGAAAGAGGGCGACGTCTTTCTCGCGGACGGTTTCTCCTGCCGCACGCAGTCGGCCGACCTCGCCGGGATCCCCGGCACGCACCTGGTGCAACTCCTGGCGGCCAAGAAACCCCGCTGAAGCACTCGTGCAGTAGATTTGCCGCCCGGAGGATGGGCGGAGGCGGATGCGGATCTTGCTCGTGGAGGACGACCGCCGGGTCAGCGCGGTCATGCTCTCGATGCTGCAACGGCGCGGATACGACGTCGAGCACGCCGCCACGGCCACCGCCGCGCTCGAGGCCGCGCCGTGCGACCTGGTGCTGCTCGACCTCAACCTGCCCGACGGCGACGGCGTCGACGTGTGCCGCACCCTGCGCGCCCGCAACGAAAACTTGGGCATTATCGCGGTGACCGCCCGCGGCGAGGAACGCGACAAGGTCACCGGGCTGCGGGTGGGCGCCGACGACTACGTGGTGAAGCCGTTCTCCATGGCCGAGCTCCAGGCGCGCATCGAGGCGCTGCTGCGGCGCACGGCCCGGCAGGCGCCCGCGCGCGAGGTCGCCGAGATCGGCCCGTTGCGCATCGACCACGCGGCCCGCACGGTGCACGTCGACGACGCGCCGGTCACGCTCACGCGCAAGGAGTTCGACGTGCTGGCGTCGCTCGCCCGGCAGCCCGGGGTGGCGCTGTCCCGCGAGCGCATCCTGCTCGACGTCTGGCAGACGACGTGGTCGGGCAAGCACACCCTCGAGGTGCACGTGGCGTCGTTGCGCGCCAAGCTCGGCCGGCCCGAGCTGGTGGAGACGGTTCGCGGAGTGGGCTACCGTTTGCGCTCTTAGCGTGCGGGGGTTCGAGTGCGAAACCGGCTGGTCGGCACCTATGTGTTGCTGTTGTGCATGGTGCTGCTCGCCCTCGAGGTGCCGCTCGCGATCGCGCTGACCAACCGCGAGACCGAGCGGGTGGTCGCGGACCGGCTGGCCGACGCCACCCGCTTCGCGTCGCTGGCCGCGCCCGCGCTGCGCGGCGGCGAGCTCGAGTCGCTCACCGACGAGCTGCGCGGCTACCACGACCTCTACGGCATCGCGACCATGGTGGTCGACCAGGATCGGCGGGTGCTGAGCGTCTTCGGCGGCCCGGTGGCCGGCGCGGACGGCGCGATCCGCGGCGCGCTCGCCGGCCGCCAGGTCAGCAGCCCCTCGGTGGTCTGGCCGTGGCGGTCGGGCCCGCTGGTGGTCGCGGTGCCGGTCAGCGACGGCGGCGCGGTGCTGGGCAGCGTGCTGACCGCGTCGCCGACCGGGCCGAACCGGCGCTGTATCGTCTTCACCTGGCTGGAGCTGGGCCTGGGCGGCCTCGCGGCGGTGGCCGTGTGCGTGCTGACCGCGCACCGGCTGGCCGGCTGGGTGCTGCGGCCGGTGATCCGGCTCGATGCCGCCGCGCACGAGATCGCGGCCGGCGACACCGACGCGCGGGTGCAGCCGGGCCTGGGCCCGCCCGAGCTGCGGCGGCTTTCGGTCAGCTTCAACGAGATGGCCGACGCGGTGGCGTCGGCGTTGGAGCGGCAGCGGTCGTTCGTCGCGCACGCCAGCCACCAGCTGCGCAATCCGCTCACCGTGCTGCGGCTGCGCATCGAAGACCTGGGCGGCCGGCTCGGCGACGACTCGGCGCGCGACGACCACTCGCTGGCGCTGGCCGAAACCGATCGGTTCGCGGACGTGCTGGACGGGCTGCTCGCGCTGGCCCGGGCCGAACGCGGCCAGCATCAGGTCGCGCCGGTGGACGCGGCCGCGGTCGCGCGGGATCGGGCGGCGGCCTGGCAGCCGCTCGTCTCCCGGCGGGACATCTCGCTGGTCACCGAGCTGCCGCCGGCGCCGCTGCCGGCCTGCGCGGTGCCCACCGCGCTTGACCAGTCCCTGGACGCCCTGATCGACAACGCCCTCAAGTTCACGCCGGCCGGGGGCCGGGTCGAGGTCTCGGCCGCGAAACTTTCCGGCGGGGTGGCGATCCGGGTGCGCGACACCGGACCCGGGATGACCGACGAACAGTGTCGCCTGGCGACGGAAAGATTCTGGCGCGCCCCGGACGCCCAGAACGTGGACGGGGCGGGGCTGGGGCTTTCGATCGTGGCGGTGCTGATCGACGCGTCGGGCGGAAGGTTCACGCTGGCGCCGGCCGGCGGAGGCGGCCTCGAAGCCACCATCTGGCTGCCCGGCGGAGCCTCGGACCCGGACGACTGACGCCGTCTCGATCGGGCCGGGGGCGGGGTCCGGCCGGGCCGGACGGGGCAGCATGGGAGGCATGCGACTGGATCTTTCGGGAAAGACCGCGCTCGTCACCGGCTCGACGCAGGGCATCGGGCAGGCGATCGCGGCGGGGCTCGCCGCGGCCGGCGCGCGGGTCGGGGTGAACGGGCGGTCGGCCGAGTCGGTCGAGCGGGCGATGACGGAGATGTCCGGCGACCTGGTGGCGGTGCCGGCCGATGTGGCGACCGCGGAGGGCGCGGACGCCGTACGGGACAAGCTGCCGCACGTCGACATCCTGGTCAACAACCTCGGGATCTTCGGGGCGCAGCGGGCCCTGGAGATCACCGACGACGACTGGCGGCGGTATTTCGAGGTCAATGTCCTGGCCGCCGTCCGGCTCACCCGGGCCTACCTGCCGGGCATGCGGGAGCGGGGCTGGGGCCGGGTGCAGTACATCGCCAGCGACTCGGCGGTGGTCATCCCGGCCGAGATGATCCACTACGGGGTTTCGAAGACGGCGCTGCTCGCGGTTTCGCGGGGTTTCGCGAAGGAGGCGGCCGGATCGGGGGTGACGGTCAACTGCGTGGTCGCGGGGCCGACGCACACCGGCGGCGTGGAAAGTTTCGTGTACGAGCTGGTCGACAGGAACCTGCCGTGGGACGAGGCGCAGCGCGAGTTCATGCGGAAACACCGGCCGCAGTCGCTGTTGCAGCGACTGATCGAGCCGGCCGAGATAGCCAACATGGTGGTGTACCTGTCCTCGCCGCTCGCGTCGGCGACCACCGGCGGGGCGATCCGGGTCGACGGCGGCTACGTGGACGCGATTCTTCCCTAAAGTCGCCGGTCGGCGCGCCGATCCCCTGGCCATGACTCGCTGGTTTGGCACCGGGCACAGCACCCTGACGGATCCGGCTGCGGCGGGCGCCGCCGCAGCCGAGGCCGCCTTCGAGGGGCGGGAGCCGGTTCTCGCGTTCGTGTTCTGCTCGGTCGGCCATCAGGTGCCGGCCATGCTCGACGAGGTCCGCAAACGGGTCGGGCCGGAGACCGTGATCGTCGGGGCCACCACGTCCGGTCAGATGACGACCGGCGAGGTCAGCGGCGAAGGCGTCGCCGTGGTCGGGCTCGGCGGGGACGGCTTCTCCGCCCGTACCAGAATCTCGCGGAGCGTGACCGCCCGCCTGCGCGACGCCGGCGCCGAGATCGCGGCCTGCCTCGACGAGGTGGACCGGCCGCACCGCGCCCTGGTGATGATCTGCGACGGGCTCACCGGCAACCAGCACGAGATGGTGCGCGGCGCTTTCTCGGTTGTCGGCGCCGCGGCGCCGCTGGTCGGCGGCTGCGCGGGCGACGATCTCACCTACGTGCGGACCTACCAGTTCTACGGCGGCCGGGACGGCGTCGAGATTCTCTCCGACGCCGCCATCGGCATCGCGCTCGGGTCGGACGCGCCGCTCGGCGTCGGCATCGCGCACGGCTGGCGGAAACAGAGCGACGCCATGGTGGTGACCAACAGCCGCGACGGCCGGGTGTACGAGCTCGACGGCGAGCCGGCGCTGGACGTGCTGATGCGGCGGCTGGACCTGGACGAGTCGGTGCTCGAGGACGAGGCGGGCTTTCGCGATCTGGTGTTCCTGCATCCGCTCGGGCTTTCCCGGCGCAGCGGCGAGGACATCCGGGTGATCCACGGCTTCGACCGGGACGACCGTTCGCTGCTCTGCCTGGCCGACGTGCCGCAGGGCGCGCTGACCTGGCTGATGGAGAGCGACCACGACGCCATCGTCGACGGCGCCCGGGAGTCGGCCGGGCAGGCGCTCGACGGGCTCGACGGGCGGCCCGCGATCGGCCTGCTCGCCTTCGACTGCGCGGGGCGGCGCACGGTCCTGGGCGCCGAGGGGGTCCGGCAGGAGATCGGCGTGATCGGCAAGGAGCTGGGCGGCGTCCCGTACGGTGGTTTCTACACCAACGGCGAGATAGCGCGGCTGCGTGGCGCGCTGGGCATGCACCACTTCACGTTGGTCACGCTGGCCCTGGCCTGAGGGGGCGACCGTGAACCACTGGTCGACCCATCAACTCACCGAGTTCTTCGCCGCGGTCGGCTCGTCGCGCGACGAGCGCTCGGCCACCATGGTCGCGATGGAACGCGCCAGCGAGGTGCTCGAGGCCGAGGTCGGCGCCGTGCTGATCGGCGGCCGGGTCGAGGTCGCCTGGGGCGTACGCGGCGACGACCTGAACGCCGCACTCGCCGCCGCGCCGGACAGCCGGGCCGGCATCGAGACCATCGGCGTGGCCGGCCTCGACGACCTGCACGTGGCGTCCGCCCGGTTCGGCGCGCAGCACCGCGGCGACCTGCTGGTGGCCCGGGCCGGCGAGCCGCTCAGCGCTGAGGAGCGGCAACTTCTGCAGGCCATGGCGCAGACGCTCGGCCTGGCGCTGGACAACATCACGTTGCTCAGCGCCGAGCGAAAGTTGCGGGAGGAGCGCGAGCGGGAGGCCGCCGAGCGGCTCGCCCTGATCGAGTCGCTGCGCGAGGCCCGGCACGATTCGCTGACCGGCCTGCCGACGCGCGTGCTGTTTCTCGAGATGCTGGCGGAAAAGGTTCACGCGGCCACCCCGACCAGCGTGCTCTTCATCGACCTCGACCGGTTCAAGGCGGTAAACGACAGCCTCGGTCACCGGGCCGGCGACGAGTTGCTCGGGCACGTGGCCGGCCGGATCCGGCACTGCCTGCGCCCGGCCGACGTGGGCGCGCGCCTGGGCGGCGACGAGTTCGCGGTGCTGCTCGACGACACCGGCGCCGACGACGCCGTGCCGGTCGCGCAGCGGCTCATCGACGCGATCCGCCGGCCGTTCCACATCGCCGGCCGGGACGTGTTCATCGGCGCCAGCATCGGCGTCGCCACCCACTGCGACACGGCCCCGGTCGATCCGGACGATCTGCTCGGCAACGCCGACGTGGCGATGTACAAGGCGAAGAAGGAAGGACCGGGAAAGGTTGTCGTCTTCGCGCAGCAGATGCACGCCGAGGCGCTGACCCGGCTCACGCTGACCAGCGAGCTGCAGCGGGCGCTCGAGCACGACGAGTTCCACCTGCAGTACCAGCCGCTGATCCGGCTCGCCGACGGCACGACGGCCGGCGTCGAGGCGCTGGTGCGCTGGCGGCGGCCGGACGGCCGGTACGTGCCGCCCGCCGATTTCGTGCCGATGGCCGAGGAGAACGGCCTGATCATCGACATCGGGCGCTGGGTGCTGCGGGCCGCCGGCGAGCAGGCCGCCCGCTGGCGCCGCACGATGCCCGACCTCAAGCTCAACATCAACGTCTCGGGGCGCCAGCTCACCGACTCGTCGTTCGCCGCCGACGTGCAGCGGATGCTCGCCGGGACCGGCCTGCCGCCGACCGCGGTGACCCTGGAGCTGACCGAGTCGGTGGTGATGAGCGACCCGGACACCGCGATCGCCTGCCTCACCGACCTCAAGGCGCTGGGCGTGGGCCTGGCGGTCGACGACTTCGGCACCGGTTACTCGTCGCTGTCGTACCTGCAGCGCCTGCCGGTCGACGAGCTGAAGATCGACCGGGCGTTCATCGCGCACGCCGAGCCGACCGTCGAGGACCTCGCGGTGATCCGCGCCGTCGTCGGCCTGGCCCGCGCGCTGCGGCTGCGGACCGTGATCGAGGGCATCGAGACCGAGTCGCAGCTGGTCGCGATGCGACGGCTCGGCTGCGATTTCGGGCAAGGTTTCCACCTGCGCCGGCCGGCCGATCCGGAGCTGTTGCTGACCGCGGCGGCCGCCTGAGGCACGTTCCGGGTCGAGGCGCCCGCCCGGCCCGGGCCAGGAGGAAGCTTTCTGTCACGTTCGTCGATGACTCGGGCGCGGTTGCGTACTTGTTGTCCCTGGGCACGCCAGCGACCATCGAGCGATGTCGACCACCGGGCCGCCGCCGTACCGGCAGATCGCCGCGGGCCTGCGCGACCAGATTCTCGACGGCAGTCTTCCGGTCGGGGCGAAACTTCCGTCCCAGCATGAGCTCGCCGCGCGGCATCACGTCGCCCGCGCGACCGTGCAGTCCGCACTGCGCACGCTGCGCAACGACGGGTTGATCACGGCGCGCAAGGGCGCCGGGCATTTCGTCGTCGCGGCGGCGGTGGCCGACGGCAGCCGCTGCCCGGCCCGCCTCGAGCTCGACGCCGAGCAGCTGACCTGGCTGTCGCGGCCGGGTCACGACGTGCTGCGGGCGCTGCGCTGCGAGCTGGAGCAGGCCCATGCCGGGGCGCACGCCTGCGTCGGGCGGCATGCCGGTGAGGGGCGTTGGTGGGTGCTCTGGACCCTGCGGGCATCCGAGATCAACCGGCTGCCCGTGTGCTCGGCGAAACGCGATCCCGGCGGTGATGCGTGCCTGTTGTTCCGGGAGCACGAGGGCCGGCATTCCGACGGCGCCGGCTACTGGTGAAATGGCCAGTGGCCGGAACCCGAATCGGGACTCCGGCCACCCCGGGCGCGAATAGTGCGCGGCCTCCAGCCGCGGACTACCCGGCGGCTCACCAGCCGCGCACTACTGCGCGGCCTCCAGGATCGACTGGGTGACGGCTTCCGGCTGGGAGACGCTCAATGCGTGCGACGCGCCGGCGATCTCGCGTACGCCCTTGGCGCCGGCCCGCTGGCCCATGAAGCGGTGCAGCGCGACCGGGATGTTGAGGTCCTGGTCGGCGAAGACGAACCAGCTCGGGATCGACTGCCAGGCCGGCTTGTCCGTGGTCACGGTGTCGGTGAGCGCGGTCTGGGTGGCCGGGCGCTGGGTGTGGTACATCAGCGCGGCCTCCTTCACCGGCACGTCGGCGCAGAACTGGTGGTGGAAGGCGTCCTGGCGGATGGCGAGGTCGTTGCCGCCGGTGCTCACCGGGTAGGAGTTCAGGGCTTCGCCGAGCGTGCTGCCGGGAAACTTCGCGGACAGCTCGAACGCGGATTCGCCGGTGTCCGGGGCGAACGCGCAGACGTACACCAGCGACGTCACCGTCGACAGGCCGGCGGCCGCCTCGGTGATGACCATGCCACCGTACGAGTGGCAGACCAGCACGATCGGGCCGGTGATCGACTTGACCACGTCGCGGACGTAGGCGGCGTCGCCGGCGAGGCTGCGCAGCGGATTGGCGACGGCCACGCTGTCGTAGCCGGCGTCGTGCAGACGCTCGATCACGCCGTTCCAGCTGGCGGACTCGGCGAACGCGCCGTGGACGAGGACGACGGTGGGCTTGTTCTCGGACATCAGTTGCCTCCCAGGGCCTTGCGCAGGATGGAGATGGACTGTTCGACGGCGCCGGTCGTGGCGGCGGTGCCGCGAACCGGGTTGAGCATCATGAAGTCGTGGAGCGTGCCGTTGTAGCGAACGGCCGTGGTCCGCACGCCGGCCGCGATGAGCTTGCGGGCGTACGCCTCGCCCTCGTCGCGCAGCACGTCGTTCTCGTCGACGACGAGGAACGCCTCGGGCAGCCCGGCGAGGTCGTCGAGGGTGGCACGCAGCGGCGACGCGGTGATCTCGCCGCGCTTGTCCACCTCGGGCAGGTAGGCGTCCCAGAACCAGGCCATGCTCCGGGCGCGCAGGTGCGGGCCGTCGGCGAACTCGCGGTAACTTGCGGTGTCCTGGCCGGCGTCGGTGACCGGGTAGTACATCGACTGATGCACGAAGTGGACGTCCCCGCGTTGTTTCGCGAGGATCGTCACCGCGGCGGTCATGCCTCCGCCGACCGAGTCGCCGGCGATGGCGAGCCGCGACGCGTCGAGCCCTTCGCTCGCGCCGTCCTTGACGATCCACTGCGCTGTCGCGTACGCCTGCTCGATCGCCACCGGGTACCGGGCCTCCGGCGACCGGTCGTACTCGACGAAGACGACCGCGGCGCGCACGCCCACGGCGAGTTCACGCACGAGCCGGTCGTGGGTGCCGGCGTTGCCGAGGATCCAGCCGCCGCCGTGCACGTACAGGATGGCCGGGAGCGTCCCGGTGGCGCCGGCCGGCTTGACGATGCGGACGCGGACATCGCCCACCGCGGCGGGCACGGTGATCCACTTCTCGTCCACATCCGGTTTGTCGATCGGGGCGGCCTGCAAGTCGTCGAGCAACTTTCGCGCGCCGTCGACGCCCAGCTCGTACACGAACGGGGGTTTGCTTGTCGCGTCGGCGAACTCCTGCGCCGCGGGTTCGAGCACGTGGTCGGTCATGTGTCTGCCCTCTCTGACGTCTCGCTAGGCCAGACCGGGCGGCCGGCGGATCTGTGACAGGCCGTCCGATGTTGCGCGAGGCACACTGGTGATCGACTGCCCGCCGGGTGAGGATGAGGGGTCGACGAGCTGGGGGGAGACGCGGGCATGGCGGGAGATCTCGACGAGGCTGCCAAGATCTTCACGGGGGTGCGGCCGCGGCTGTTCGGGATCGCGTACCGCATGCTCGGCAGCGCCTCCGAGGCCGAGGACCTGGTGCAGGACGTGTGGTTGCGGTGGCAGGCGTACGACCGCGACACGGTCCAGAATCCGGCTGCTTTCCTGGCCACGACCACCACCCGGCTGGCGATCAACGAACTGCAGTCGGCGCGGGCGCGGCGTGAGACGTACATCGGGCCCTGGCTGCCCGAGCCGGTCGACACCGCCGCCGACCCCTACCTCGGCGCCGAGCGCGGCGAGGCACTCGAGTTCGCGGTGCTCATGCTGATGGAGAAGCTGACCCCGACCGAGCGGGCCGCCTACGTGCTGCGGGAGGCCTTCGACTATCCGTACTCGCAGATCGCCGACATCCTGCAGTCGACCGAGCCGGCCGTGCGGCAGCTGGTCAGCCGGGCTCGCAAGCACGTCACCGGCGAGCGCAAGGTGCCGGTTTCCGACATCATGCAGCGCGAGTTGCTCGCGACCTTTCTCGAGGCGGCCCGCACCGGCGACCTCGAGGCCCTCGAGAAACTTTTCGCGGCCGACGTGGCGAGCGTCTCCGACGGCAACGGAGCGCGGAACGTCTCGCGCCAGGTCGTGGTGGGTGCCGAGCGGGTGGCGAAGTTCGTCGCGGCGTTCTCCAGCTGGTACTGGGAGGGCGTCGAGATCCGCTGGGTCACCGCGAACGGGCGGCCCGGCGCGGTGATGAGCCGCAACGGCCAGGTTCTCGGGCTGGTGACGCTGACCGCCTCGGCCGACGGCATCGACCAGCTGCTGTGGGCGATGAACCCGGAGAAACTTTCGTCGATCTGATGTCACAAATTCCCGGGCTGTCCTGTCCAGTATGGCGACTGCGACAGAACGGGAGTCACCGTGCGGACGATCTTGGTGGTCGGTGGCGGCTACGCCGGCTTCTACACCGCCTGGAAACTTGAGAAGAAACTTCGCCGGGGCGAGGCGCGCGTCATCGTCGTCGACCCCCGGCCGTACATGACATATCAGCCGTTCCTGCCCGAGGTCGTCGCCGGCTCCGTCGAGGCACGGCACGCCGCCGTGTCCCTGCGGCGGCACCTGCGCAAGACCAGGCTGATCACCGGTGCCGTGACCCGGATCGATCACGCGAACCGCACGGTCACCGTCCGCCCGCCGGTGGGGGCGGAATTCGCCGTCGACTACGACATCATCGTGGTCACGGCCGGCGCGGTGACCCGTCAGCTCGCCGTCCCGGGCATCGCCGAGCGGGCCATCGGGATGAAGCACGTGGAGGAGGCGGTCGCCATCCGCGACCGGCTGCTGACCGCTTTCGACCAGGCGTCGACACTTTCCCCCGGGCCGGAGCGGCAGCGGCTTCTCACCGTCACCTTCGTCGGCGGCGGGTTCTCCGGCGTCGAGGGGTTCGGCGAGCTGCTCGCCCTCGCGACGGCGCTGATCCGGCGCTACCCGGAGCTCCGCGCCGACGAGCTGCGCTTCCACCTGGTGGAGGCCCGCGACCGGATCCTGCCCGAGGTGACCGACAAGCCCGGCGAGTGGGTGGTGCGCTCGCTCGAGAAGCGCGGGGCGCGCGTGCACCTGAACGCGCAGCTCCTGGATGCCACGGACGGCCACGTCGTGCTCTCGACCGGCGAAGAGTTCGACTCCGAGCTGATTGTCTGGACCGTGGGCAACGCCGCCAACCCGATGGTGCACAACCACACCGACCTGCCGATCGACTCGCGCGGCATGCTCGTCGTCCGGGCCGACCTGCGGGTGGGCACCGACGACGCGCCGGTCGAGGACGCGTGGGGCGCCGGCGACGACGCCGCGGTGCCCGACCTGGCGGCCCCGCACGCGGGCGCGGCGACGGTACCCAACGCCCAGCACGCGGTGCGGCAGGGAAAGTTGCTCGCGAACAATCTCGTCGCGACGCTGCGCGGGCGCAAGACCAGGCCGTACGTGCACCACAGCCTCGGCACGGTCGCGACACTCGGGCTCGGGCGCGGCATCTTCCAGTACCACCGCCTGGTCATCAAGGGCTTGCCGGCCTGGGTGATGCACCGCGGATACCACGTGCTGGCGGTGCCCACCTGGGAGCGCAAGGTGCGCGTCCTGGCGGTCTGGGCGACGGCCGCATTGTTCGGCCGCGACATCGTCTCGCTCGCCTCGGTACAGCATCCCAGGGACGCCTTCGTCACGGGTGGTGACCTGGTGCTGTCGGGCGCCGATGCCCCCCGTTCCTGATGACCTCGTACGGCGGCTGGCCGACACCTGCGCGCGGGGCGACCTCGATGCTCTCGAGGCGCTCCTGCACGCCACGGTGGTGGCCCACTGCGACGGCGGCGGGCAGGTGCTCGCCGCCGTCCAGCCGGTGCACGGCGCGGCCGGGGTCGCCCGCCTGATCCTCGCCCTGCTCGCCGAGCGGCCCGGGACCGAGCTGACCGTCGAGAGCGTCAACGGCCGGGCCGGGCTGGCTCTGCGCCAGAACGGCACGGCCGTGGCCGTGATGGCCGTGGCCGCCGCGGCGACCCGGATCGCCGCCGTCTGGATCGTGCTGAACCCGGCCAAGCTGCACCGCTGGCACCGGCCGGGATGAGACGCCGACCCAGCCGCACCGCATCGGCCGGGGTGAGACACCGACAAGCCGGCCCAGGTGCACCGTTTGGCGGCGGCCGGAGTGCGATACCGACAACGAAAGGGCGCCGGAAAACCGGCGCCCTTTTCGCGGAAAGTTTTACTTCTGCGTCGCCAGCCACTCGCGGAAAGTCGTGGTGGAGAGGATCGCGTCGGCCGGGGCGGTGAGCACGTCGCCCGGGGCGGCCGCGAACATTCCCGCCGTGTTGTCGATGACGACCTCACGCTTGTCGCCCCTGGCCTGGAGAATGATCCGGCCCAGCTCGTCGAGGGTGAAGACCTCCGGGCCGCCCAGGTTGCGGATGCCGTTGAGCGGCTTGCCCACGATGACGTCCGCCACCGCCTGGGAGATGTCCGCCGATGCCATCGGCTGCACCGGCGTGGCCGGCAGGCGAACCGTCTTGTCGTCGGCGGTCCAGGTCAGCACCGACGGGATGAACTCGAAGAACTGCGTGGCGCGAACGATCGAGTAAGGCACCGGCCCGGTCTCGAGAAGCTTCTCCTGGAGCACCTTGGCGCGGTAGTAGGCGAGTTCGGGTACCTGGTCGACGCCGACGATGGACAGGATGACCGCGTGGCCGACCCCATCGCGCTTGGCGGCGGCGAGCATGTTGTCCATGGTCGTCTGGAAGAAGGCCGGCGACGCATCGTCGAACGTCGGCGAGTTCGTCAGGTTGACGACCACGTCGGCGCCTTTGAGCGCCCCGTCGAGACCCTCGCCCGTGAGCAGGTCGACCCCGCTGGACGGCGCCAGGGGCGTCGCCTCATGCCCGGCCGCGGTGAGAATTTTGACTACCTGCGACCCGATGAGTCCGGTCCCGCCCAGCACGGCGATGTTCATGACTTCACACCCTTTCCAGCAGCCGTTCTGCTGTCGTCAGCTAAGACAACGCGGGCGAGTGACTTGTGACGGCGTTTCCGCGGCGGCACAAAACTTTCCGCGAACCCGGCCGCCCCGGCGTTGCGGTCCGGCTGGGTGCCAGGTCAAGCCGTCCCCCAGCCGCCGATGGGTTCAACGTGGGCGGCCGACCGAGGGGGTTGGTTTGCTCAGCGTGGGCCGCCGATCCGAGGCGCTGGGCCCGGTCAGCGTGGGCGGCCCCCACCTGACCCGTCGAGCCTGCTCGCCTCGAGCGGCCGACCTGACCCGTTTCGGCTGCTCGGCGTGGGGCGGCCGAGCTGACGCGATCGGTCCGCGCAGCGTTGGCGGCTCACCCGACGCGCTTGGCCCGCTCAGCGCGGCGGGCCATTCGGCGCCCCTTGGTTGCTCAGGGAGGCGGGCCTGTCGGCGCCCTTGGTTGCTCAGCCGGGGCGGGCCTGTCGGCGCCCTTGGTTGCTCAGCCGGGGCGGGCCTGTCGGCGCCCTTGGTTGCTCAGCCGGGGCGGGCCTGTCGGCGCCCTTGGTTGCTCAGCCGGGGCGGGCTCGTCGGCGCCCTTGGTTGCTCAGCGTGGGGCGGTCGCCGGGGGCAGGATCGCTGGGGTGGTGGGGAGGCGGCGCAGGGCGCGTACCACCGGGACGGTGGCGAGCAGGCCGATCACCGGGATGAGGAACGCGGTGCGCAGGCCGATCGGCTCGGACAGGGCGCCCAGCAGCACCGCGCCGAGGAGCGCGCCGCCGTAGTTGAAGAGGTTGACCCGTGCGATCACCTCGTCGCTGTGGCCCGGTGTGGCCTCGCCCGCCGCGCTGAACGCCAGCGGGACCAGGATGCCGACGCCGATGCCGGCGAGCGCGAAACCGATGATGGCGGGCACGACCGCGGGGACGGCGACGACGATGCCGCAGCCGACCGCGCAGATCAGGAGGCTGCCGGCGGCGGCCGCGCCGCGCCCGGCGCGTGGCACGACATGGTCGCCGACCAGGCGCGAAATCAAAACGGCCGCCTGGTAGGCGGCGTAGCCGAGCGGCACCACAGCCGCCGAGGCGAGCAACGAGTCGTCGAGATAGACGGAACTCCAGGTCGACACGGCCGAGTCGGCCAGGAAAGCGGTGAAGATGAACGCGCCGCACACCAGGACGACGTGCCGGGTGCTGTCCCGCCGGCTGCCCTCGTGCCCGGTGCCCTCGTGCCCTGTGTTCTCGTGCCCGGTGCCCCCGTGCCGGGTGCTGCCGACGAGGTCGGGCATGACGGTTTTCGCGGGTTCGAGCGACGAGAACCCCAGCACCACGACCCCGGCGGCAAGGACGGCGGCGGCGCCAACGGCGAGCGCCGCTCCCCCGCCCGAGGCGGCGAAGCCGGACATGAGCAGGGCGGCGGTGATGGCGGCGGCGGTGTAGGCGGCGAACAAGCGGCTCATGACGCTGCGCCCGAGGCGCGCCTGCACCAGAACCCCCTGCATGCTCAGGCTGGCGTCGACGGCGCCGAGGCCGATCCCGTACGCGATGAGAATGACCGTGAAAATTGGGGTCGGCGTCGGAAAGGTCGTCAATCCGAGGCCGGCCGCCACCGCGAGCAGGCCGCCGCTCAGCGCGTAACGGCTTCCCCAGCGCGCCGCGGCCTTGTCCGCGAGGATCGAGCCGCCCGCCGCTGCCACGCAGACCAGCAGCAGGATGACGGAGACGAAACCGTCGTCGATCCCCTGCCGCTCCTTGAACGCAGGCAGGGCGGTCACCACCGCCGCGTAGCCGAAGCCCTGGGCGGCGTACCCGGCCCCGATCCAGCCGGCCCGGCGCCCGCCGCTCACCTCTGTCCGCATCAACGGATCATCGTCGGAACCGGCCGTGCGGAACAGACCCCGCACCGCACGCGTTTGCGGAAAACTTTCGCGTGCCGGCCTCAGTCCGGCCCGCGGTCGACCAGGCTGAAGGTGGACAGCGGCCGGGCGTCGCCGACCTCCTGGACGAAGACGGCGCGCCGGGTCGGGCTGTACTGGACGAAACCGTACGCCTCATTGGTCATCCAGTAGGTCGGGCGGCCCTTGTCGTCCGTGCCGTTCGCGGCGCTCAGCGAGAAGACGGTCGCGGCGGTCGGCTCGCAGTCGGCCGGGGCGAGCGACGCGGGGCCGTCCGGGACGATCTTCACACCGAGGCAGGTCTCCGCCGCCGACGCGGTGTCCCGCAGGGTCCTGATCAGATAGTCGACGCCGTACGGGACCAGCACGAACAGCGACTTCGCCCCGGTGCCGTCGCCGGCGACGACCTGGTTGTCGTGCAGGTCGAGGGCTAGATCGCGATCCGCCTCGGCCAGGTGGATCAGCGTGCGGTGCTTGCCGCGGAGGATCGCGGCGTGGGTGTCGACCGGCGAGGGGGTGGGCCGCGAGGCGGGCCCGCCCGACGGGGCGGCTGCCGGGGGCTCGGGCTTGTCCGCCGCGGAGAGCTCGTGCGCGGCGACCAGGCCGGCACCGGCCAGCGCCGCCAGGGCAAGCCCGACGATCGCCGCCGTGCGAAGACGGCGGCCGCGCCGGCCGGGCGGGAGCGTATCCGGCGGGACCGGGCCCGAGGGAGCGACACCGGCGGCGGACGGCACGGGCGGGGCTGCGGACGGCGAAGCCGGGGAGGCGGACGTCGGGGCGGCGACCAGCAGGTCGAGCAGTTGGCGGGCCGTGGGGCGGTCCTGCGGCTCCTTGGCGAGCGCCCACTCCACCGCGTCGTGCAGCGCGGGCGGGAGGCCGGTGAGGTCGGGCGGCTGGGTGAGGATCCGCACGGCGGTGGCGGTGGCGGAATCCGCGTCGAACGGGGTGCGGCCGGTCGCCGCGTACGCGACGACGGCGCCCCAGGCGAAGATGTCCGCCGCCGCGGTGGTCGGACGGCCGCCCGGCGCGGGATCGAACCGCTCGGGCGCCATGTAGGCGACCGTGCCGACCATCTGGTCGGTGCGTGTGTGGCGGCTGGTCGCCTCGAAGGCGCGGGCGATGCCGAAGTCGATGACCTTGGTGCCGCCCGGCGCGAGCAGCACGTTCCCGGGTTTGAGGTCGCGGTGGATCACCCCGGCGCCGTGGATGGCGGTGAGCGCGGTGGCGATGCCGATCGCGAGCCCGTGCAGGCCGGAGCCGGTGAGCGGTCCGTCCTCGCGGACCTTCGTGGCGAGGCTCGGGCCGTCGACGTACTCGACCACCAGGTACGGCGGCTGGTGATCGGGGTCGGCGTCGAGCACCTCGGCGGTGGAGAACGGCGGGACCTGCCGCGCGCGATTGACCTCGCCGCGGAACCGGGCGCGGAACTCGGCGTCGCCGGTGAAGTCGATCCGGACCGTCTTGATCGCGACCGGCCGCCCCTGCGGCGACCGGCCCAGGTAGACCGTGCCCATGCCGCCCTCGCCGAGCCGTCCTACCAGGTCGTACCGGCCGATCCGGGTGCCGTCCCCCGGCCGGAGTGGCGTCGCCATCCGGTCCCCCTCCATCGACGCTCGTAGCGCGACGTAACCATAGAGGAGGGCGTCAACGCAGCCAGGCGGCGGCCTCCCCGGGCAGGGCGCCATCGGCGCCGATCGGCGCGCTCGCGAGGAGCAGCTCGCCGGGCGGCAGCGGGACCGGATCCGGGCCGGTGTTGACCACGCAGACGACCTGGCCCGGCGTACGGCGGAAGCAGAGAACCGAGGCGTCGCCGGCGTCCAGCCACTCCAGGCCGCCGTCGCCGCCGAGGTGTTCGCGGCGCAGGGCCAGCGCCGACCGGTAGAGCGAAAGCATGGAGGCGGGGTTTTGCTGCTCGGCCTCGACAGTTTCCGCGGCCCATTGCGCGGGCTGCGGCAGCCAGGGTGGCTCGGTGGCGCCCGGTGGGCTGAACCCGAACGGCGGGGCCGTGCCCGACCAGGGCAGCGGCACCCGGCAGCCGTCGCGGCCGCGGTCCGCGCCGCCCGTACGCAGGAAAGTGGGGTCCTGCCGCATCGCGTCGGGAATGTCGAAGACCTCCTCGAGTCCCAGCTCCTCGCCCTGATAGAGGTAGACGCCGCCGGGCAGCGCCAGCATCATCAGCGCGGCGGCGCGCGCCCGTCGCCGGCCGGTCTCGCCGCCGCCGTACCGGCTCACGTGGCGGATCACGTCGTGGTTGGAGAGGACCCAGGTGGCCGGCGCCCCGAACGGCGCGAGGCCGGCGATCGTGTCGTCGATCGCCCTGCGGAACGCCGCCGGGTCCCAGGGCGCGACCAGGAACGCGAAATTGAACGCGGTGTGCAGCTCGTCGGGACGCAAGTAGAGCCCGAGCCGCGCGAAATCGTAGACCCAGGCTTCCGCAACGGTGACCCGGTCGCCCGGGTACTCGTCGATGATCCGGCGCCAGCCCCGCCAGATCTCGTGCACCTCGTCCTGGTCCCAGAACGGATGGCCGGGCTGCGCGACGTGGACCGGCAGCGCGGGGTCGAGATTGTCGGGCAGTTCCCGCAGGGACGGGTCTTTCCGCAGGCCGTGGGCGACATCGATGCGGAACCCGTCGACGCCACGGTCGAGCCAGAACCGCAGGATGCTCTCGAACTCGGCGACCACCTCGGAATTCGTCCAGTCGAGGTCGGGCTGCTCGGTGTCGAACAGGTGCAGGTACCACTGGCCGTCGGCGACCTGCGTCCAGGCCGGGCCGCCGAAGACCGACTGCCAGCCGTTGGGCTTCTCGCGAAAGATGTAGCGGGCGCGAGCCTCGGGGTCGCCGGCCAGCGCGCGCTGGAACCAGGGGTGCTTCGACGAGGTGTGGTTGGGCACGAGGTCGACCATGACCCGCAGGCCCAGCCGGTGCGCGTCGGCGATCAGACGGTCCGCGTCGGCGAGGGTGCCGAAGAGCGGGTCGACGTCGCGGTAGTCGGCCACGTCGTAGCCGGCGTCGGCCTGCGGGGACGGGTAGAACGGATTCAGCCAGATGGCGTCCACGCCGAGCTCGGAAAGATACGGCAAGTGCTCGATCACGCCGGGCAGGTCGCCGATGCCGTCGCCGTCGGAGTCCGCGAAACTGCGCGGATAGACCTGATAGATCACCGCGTCCCGCCACCAGGCCACCGGCTCGGCTCCCTTCGACGTGCGCGGAAAGCTTCCTCGCGCCGTGGAAACTCAGCATGTCACTTCGCCGGGCGGCCCGAGCGCGAACCGTGGCGCGTGCCACGCACGGCGAACCGCACCCGCCGGGCGGGGCGGGACGCGCGGGCCGGAGCGAGACCCGGCGCCGCCGGCCGGAGCAGGGTCGGCACCGCCGGACTTGGCGGGAGCGTGCAAGCCTCGTGAGCCGCGCCGGGCCCGAGGCGCCGGCCGGGTCCGGCGCCTCGGGTGCGTCCCGTCTGGCGGATCGGGATGCGGTGGTGGATCAGTCCGGCGGATCGAGCCAGAGCCGCGGGCCGGGCGCCAGCGAGTCCAGCTCGGCCCAGAGGGCGTCCGGGATCGCGGTCCCGGCAAGGGCGACCGTGTCGGCGACCCGCTCCGGCGACGAGACGCCGACCACCGTGGAGTGCACGAACGGGGCACGCAGCGAGAACTGCAGCGCCGCGGCGGCGAGCGGCACCCCGGCCCGGGTCGCCGCGTCCCGCATGGCGACCGCGGCCGCGGCGATCGTGTCGTCGCGCCGGCCGTAGGCGTACTTCTGCTGTTTCTCCGGGCCTTTCGCCAGCATGCCGCCGCCGTACGGCGCGGCGTTGAGCACGCCGATGTCGCGGGCGTACGCGTCCCGGAAAAGTTTCTCGGCCGAGCGGTCGAGCAGCGTGTACCGGTTGTGCGTGAGCACCACCTCGAAGACGCCGATGTCCAGGTACTGCCGCATCAGCTCGACCGGGCCGCCGGCCACGCCGAGGTGCTCGGCGAGCCCCTCGCGCTTGAGCTCGGCCAGGGTCTCTACCGGACCACCCGGCGCGGTGCCTTCCGCGAAACTTATCCGCTCGGGATCGTGCAGGTGGAGCAACTGGACCCGGTCGAGGCCGAGCCGTTCGAGGCTCTCCTCGAGCGAGCGCCGCACCCGCTTGCCCGAGAAGTCGCCGGAGTGCGGGTCGGGGTCCACTTTCGTGGCCAGCACGACACCGGGCGGCAGGCCACCGCGCCCGCGCAGGGCCAGGCCGATCCGGCGCTCGGCCGAGCCGTCGGCGCCGTAGCCGTTCGACGTGTCGATGAAGTTGATCGCGTCGCCGGCGAGCACCGCGTCGACCGTTTCCACCGCCCGGCGCTCGCTCACCTCGTACCCGTAGAGGCCGGGCATGCTCGCGAGCGGGCTCGTGCCCACGCAGAGAGGCGTCACCCGGAGTCCGGTGCTCCCGAGCTCGATCATCCCGGCGCCCCCGAGGTCCGGACGATTCCCCGGGCGGCATGGCCGGTGCTCCCCCACCCGATCATGCCGGCGCCCCCTTGGCCACGAAGATTTCCCGGGCGGCGTGGTAGGCGTCCACGATCCGGGTCAGCACGGCGTCGTCGCCGGCATCGCCCCGGGTGCTCTCCGGGTGATTCTCGCGCCAGGCGACCATCCGGGCCGCGGCCCGGTGAAAAGTCAGCCGCGGCGCGAAACCCGGCACGAAAGTCCGGATTTTCGTGTTGTCGAAGACGGCGCTGTGCCCGAGGTCGCCGACCATCTCGCCGGACCAGAACCAGTTCGGCGCCACCAGCGGAAACATTTCCGACGCGACGTGCACGAGGCGGGCCTCGACGCCGAGCGCGGTCGCCATGATCGTGTAGATCTGGTCCCAGGTGTAGACGTCGGGACCGGTGATGGTGAAGGTCTCCCCCAGGGTCCGCGGGTTGCCGAGCAGGCCGACGAGGCCCTGCGCGAAGTCCTCGGCGTGGGTGAGCGTCCACAGTGACGTCCCGTCGCCGTGCACCGGGATCTCGGCGCCCCGGACCATCCGGTCGACGACGGTCCAGCCGCCGGGCAGCGGCGGGTTCGCGTCGTCATAGGTGTGCGACGGGCGCACGATCGTGACCGGAAAGCCGTTCTCCGCGTACGCGTCCAGCAGGGCCCGTTCCGCGCGCCACTTCGCCGTCGCGTACGGGAGCGGGGGGTTCGGCCCGGTCGGCGTGGACTCGTCGATGGGCACCTGGCGCACCGGCTTGGCGTAGATGGAAGCCGAGCTGATGTGCACGTACTGGCCGGTGCGAGGCCCGAACAGAGCGGCCTTCCGGAGCGCGTCGTTTTCGTCGTACGAAAGAAAGTTGACCACAGCATCGAAGGTGCGATCGCCGATCGCGGTGGCCAGCGCGGTTTCGTCGGCGACGTCGGCGACGAGCGTCTGCACCTCGCCGGGCAGCGCGCGTTCCTGCCGGTTGCGGCCGCGGTTGACGACGGTGACGCGCATGCCCGCGGCGGCCGAGAGCCGCACGCACGAGGCGCTGATGGTCCCCGTGCCGCCGAGGTAGAGCACGTCGAGCGGGGCGGTGTCGGCGCTCATTTCCCGGCGAACCAATCCTCGAAGCCGTTCTCGGTCAGGCTGATCAGCACGTCCTGCGGGCGGATGCCGAGCGGCTCGAGCCGGCGGATCACCGCCTCGAAGAACTGCCGCTTGGTGCTCACCGGGTACATGTGCACCGCGATCACCCGGATCACCAGCAGGTTCCGGCGGTCCACGCCGTTGTAGCCGGGGTCGAACTTGAGCTCGCCGGGGCCGTGCGGCTGGAAGATCTGGAACCGGTCGTCGGCGGGGATGCCGAGCGCCTCGATCTGCGCGTCGTGGATCGCGGTCCCGATCTCCTCGTGGAGTTTCTCGAAAGTTTCCCGGTCGAGATGGACGTGGATGAGCGGCACGGATGTCACCTGTACTTTCACTTGATGGCGCCGGCCGAGAGGCCGCGCTCGAAGAGGCGCTGGAGGCTGAGGTACGCGACGATCTCGGGGATCGCGGTGATGACGGCGGAGGCGAGGATCTTCGTCTGGTCGTTGCTGAATTCCCCCACGAAGAACTGGGGAACCAGGGTGATGGTCTGCAGGCTCGGGGATTGCAGGAACACCAGCGGCATGAGGTAGTCGTTCCACGCCGCCACCAGCGTGAAGATCAGCACCGCGGCGGCGATCGGCCGGGTCAGCGGGATGACCAGGTAGCGGAAGCCGCGGAACGAGTTCGCGCCGTCGACCCGGGCCGCCTCGAACAGCTCGTCCGGCAGGCTGTTGATGAAGTTGCGGGTGAGCAGCACGGCGAACGGCACCTGCAGCGCCGCGAGCGGCAGGATCACCGCCCAGTAGGTGTCGTAGAGCCCGAGTTTCGTGTCGGTCGCGAAAAGCGGCGCCAGCAGGACCACCTCGGGCAAGGTCAGGCAGGCCAGGAGCAGCCAGAAATAGACCTCGCGGAAGCGGATGTGCAGTTTCGCGAAACCGAACGCCGCCATCATCGTCACGGCGTAGACCAGCACGATGACCGCGGCCGCGATGATCACGCTGTTTACGAAGAAGCGGGCGAAGCCGGGCACACCGAGGACCGCCCGAAAGTTTCCGACGCCCTCGCCGGCGAGGGCGCCCTTGACCATCACGATCAGCGGGAACAGGTACGGCACCACGAGGGCGGTGGCCACGATCTGCAGCACGATGCGGCCGGCGCGGGAGCGGATCTCGAACATCAGCGCCGCCCCGCATCCCGCTCGCGCCCGGCGAGTTGCAGAACGAGGGCCATGAGCAGTGCCACCACCAGCAGGATGATGGAGAGCGCGGCCCCGTACCCGACGTGCGCGAGCGGGATGGTCTGCCGATAGATGTAGGTGCCGAGGAACTCGGTGGCGTAATTGGGCCCGCCGATCGTGACCAGGTACGGCACGTCGAACGTCTTCAGCGCGCCGATCGCGCCGAGGATGGCGAGCGCGACCGTGGTGCCGCGCAGCTCCGGCCAGATGATGCTGCGCAGCGCGCGCAAGTTTCCGGCGCCGTCCATCCGGGCGGCCTCGAGGATCGACGGGTCGACCTGTGTCATCGCCGCGTAGTAGAGGACGAACGTGACGCCGGTCCACTGCCAGATCGTGATGAACATGATCACCGGCAGCGCGGTGCTGGTCTGGCCGATCCAGGGCTGGGCCAGCGCGCCGAGCCCGATGTGCGAAAGCACCGCGTTGAGTTCGCCGTCGGGGGCGAACATGTGCCGGAAGACCGGCGCCATGATGGCCGGCGCGAGCACGACCGGGATGAACACGATCACCTTGTAGAGGCCGGCCAGCCGCAGCCGGGAGTGCGCCATGACTGCGAACGCCAGACCGAGCAGCGTCTGGATCGCGAAAGTCACCACGAAGAAGACCACGGTGTGCCGCACCGCGGCCCAGAAGACCGGGTCGTGCACGATCCGCGTGTAGTTCCGGGCGCCGACGCTCTCCGGGCCGGGGCTGATGCCGTCCCAGTTCAGCGTGGAGATGTAGCCGGTGTAGCCGATGCCGTAATAGATCAGCCCGACGCTCAGCACCAGCGCGGGGAGGATCCAGGGCAGGCCCGGCGGCCGGCGGGGGCCGCGGCGCCCCGGCCGGCCGGCGCCGCTCACCGCGGCTCGCCCGGGGCGCGTCAGCGTGGACGACGCGGTCACTTGAAGGTCACTCCCGCGGCCTCGGCGGCCTGCTGGAGGGTCTTGGCCGCGTCGGCGGGGGTCGCCTTGCCGGTCGCGACCGAGGTGGCCGCGGCCAGGATGCCGGTCTGCACGTCGGCGTTGAGCAGCGCCTCACGCGGTTCCGTGACGTCGCCGGCCTTCTCGATCAGCTGCTCCACCGGTTGCTTCTGCGCGGCCGGGTCGACCAGCTCGATACTGCCGAAGTCGGGCTCGACGCCCTTGAGCGCGGGCAGGTCGTTCAACTGGTTCGCGATCGCCTGCTGGCCCTCGGCGGAGGTGGCCATCCACTTCACGAAAGTTTCCGCGGCCGCCCGCGATTTCGCCTTGGTCGAGATCGCCAGGCCGAAGTCGGCGTCGCCGTACATCTCGCTGGTGTTGCCGGCGCCGGCGACGTCCGGGAAGGCGATCGGCAGAATCGGGAAAGGTTTCGCGCCGCTGACCCCGGCCGCGCCGAGCGCGGCGGTCATCGCCTTCTTCGTGGCGTACTGGGTGTACCAGGTGCCCATCATGACCATGCCGTACTTGCCGGTGAGGAAGTCGTTGTTGGCGTCCGGGTACTGCTGGTAGCCGACCGCGCCGGGCTGCATGATCCCCTTGTCGAAGAGCTGCTTCCAGATCTCGAAGGTCTTCACGATGCCGGGATCGGTCCACTTGGCGTCGCCGGTGGAAACTTTCGTCCAGAGTCCGGGCTGCACCGAGTTGGCGATGGACTGCAGCGTGTCCTGGTCGAAGCCCTCCTGCGCGGCGCCCTGCACGAAGCAGCCGACCTTGTTCTGCTTGAGGACGTCGCAGACGTGCTCCCACTCGGCGAGCGTGGTGGGCGGCTGCAGCGCGTACTTCTTGAAGATGTCGCCGTTGATCCACAGCATGCCGGCGTAGACCGAGCCCACCGAGAGCGCGGTGAGCTTGCCGTCGGCGGAGAGCCCGCTGATGCCGATCGGCGCGACCTTGGACTTCCAGTCGGCGCCGAGCGCGTCCTCGGCCAGTTTCGTCTGGTCGACCGCGAAGGACTTGAACTGCGACACGTACGCCCCGGGCTGCATGTCGAACACGTCGGGGCCGTTGCCGGAGGCGAGCGCGGGACGCAGCGCGGCCACCCAGTCGGAGATGCTGACCAGCTTGAAGTTGACCTTGATGTCCGGATACTTCTGGTTGAACGCGGCGATGTAGGTGTCGGCCGTCGCGTTGTCGGTCGGCGTCCAGCCCCACCAGTTCACGGTGCCGGAGGTCGCGCTCCCGGCGTCGGCGGAGTTGTCGGATCCGCCACCGCAAGCGGTGAGGGCGGAAATGGCCAAAGTCGCGGCGGCGAGGACGGGCAGAAGGCGCATGGGACCCTCTCCACTTCTCATGGAGCTTGCGGGCGTCGGGAAAGTAAGAGGGCGGTCCGGACCAGTGGCCGGGACCGCCCTGGCTGTTGCCCGAGGCTAGGCCGCACGAAACTTGCGCGTCAATGTTTCTTGTTCAGTTGGAAACTTTCGTTGGGACGGTCGTGCTCGCCCGGACCACCAGCGTGGTCTCGATGTCGGTCCGGCTGGAGCTCAGCTCGGGTTCCTCGCCGAGCCGCTGGATCAGGTGCACAGCGTCCTGAGCCATCCTCGCCAGCGGGACGTGCACCGTGGTCAGCGGCGGCCCGGCCCACTGCGCGATCCGGAGGTCGTCGTAGCCCACCACGGACAGCTCGTCGGGGATGCCGATGCCCAGCGAGCGGGCCGCCTCGTAGACGCCCAGCGCGTACAGATCGGAGGAGGCGAAGATCGCGGTGGGCCGGTCCGGGCGTGACAACAGCGCGAGGCCCTCGGCCAGGCCGTCGGCATGGTGGAACTGGCCCGGCCGGATGAGCGAGGGCTCGATCGGGATGCCCGCCGCCTCGAGCGCCGCGGTGTACCCGGACTGGCGGGCGGTCGAGGCCATCATGTCGGCTGGGCCGGTGATGATCCCGATCCGGCGGTGCCCCAGGTCGATCAGGTGGCGGGTGGCCAGGTAGCCGCCCTTCCAGTCGGCGGAGCCGATCGACGGGATGTCGGGCGCCGGGGTGCCGGCGGGGTCGATGGCCACGATCCGGATGTTGCGCGAGCGCAACATCTTCCGGTCGGCCTCGGACAGCCGGCAGGCGATGAGGACAACGCCGACGGGCTGCCGGCCCACCACGTCGTCGACCCACCCCGGATGCGGCCGGTTGTCGGCGTTCGAGCCGGTCAGCACCATACCGAAGCCGCTCTGCCGGGCGGCCTGCTCGATGTGTGCCACCACCTCGCTGCCGAACGGGCTGTCGATCTCGTAGCAGAGCACCTCGATCAGGCGCGCGCTCTGCTGCTTCCGGGCCGGTTGCTGGTACCCCAGCCGCTGGACCACGGCCTCGATCTGGGCCCGCAGCTCGTCCGAGACGCCGGGCCTGCCATTGAGAACCTTGGACACTGTGGGCACGGTGGTGCTGGCTTGCTTGGCGATTTCGGCCTGCGTGACGGCGCGGGGTTTGCCGGGCATGTGCATCGAGCCTGTCTGTGCGATTCCGCGCCGTTGACGGCGTTGAGCGGACCTACCTATGCTGCGATTTTCCACGACACTTTCGCAATCTCTAGAGAAAGTTTCCATGATGTCGACTCTCGATCATCGCTACGGCGAGGTAACGCTCACCGTGCTCGGACCCGACCGCCGTCCGGTCGCCGACCGTCTCCTGACGGTCGCCCAGCAACGGCACGCGTTCGCCTTCGGCAACATCGGCTTCGATTTCGTTCCGCTCGTCGGCGGGCCCGATCCGGAAGTTATAGACGACGTGGAGAGCTTCGGCGGAGTTATCCACAGGGGGCCGGGGCTCGACGTCCTCGCGGGGCTGTGGACGAACCTCTTCAACACCGCGACTTTGCCCTTCTATTGGGGCAGATATGAGCCGCTACCGGGCAAGACGGACGCCGTCCGGCTCGAGAAAGTGGCACGCTGGTTCGCCGATCAGGGCGTCACGGTCAAGGGTCACCCGCTCTTGTGGCACACGGTGCAGCCGTCCTGGCTGCTCGGGATGGAGCTGGACGAGGTCGAGCGCCGGGTCCGGGACAGGATCCGCGAGGTGGTGGGTCGGTTCGCCGGATTGATCGACACCTGGGACGCGATCAACGAGGCCGTGATCATGCCGGTCTTCGCGAACGGCGAGAACGCCATCACCCCGCTGGCTCGCGACCGCGGTCGCATCGCGATGGTGCGGATGGCGTTCGAGGAGGCGCGCGCCGCCAACCCGTCGGCCACGCTCGTCCTCAACGACTTCGACCTGAGCTCGGCGTACGAGTGCTTGATCGAAGGTGTTCTCGAGGCCGGTATCGAGGTCGATGCGATCGGCTTGCAGACCCATATGCACCAGGGTTATCGGGGCGAGGATTACACCCAGGGGGTGCTCGACCGGTTCGCCCGCTTCGGCCTGCCGCTGTACATGACCGAGACGAGCCTGGTCTCCGGCCACCTGATGCCGAAGGAGATCGTCGACCTCAACGACTACCAGATCTCGTCCTGGCCGAGCACGCCGGTCGGCGAGGCCCGCCAGGCCTACGAGATCGTCCGGCACTACCGCACACTGGTCGAGCACCCGGCCGTGCAGGGCATCAACTACTGGGGGCTGACCGACGAAGGCGCCTGGCTCGGCGCGCCGATCGGGCTGGTGCGGGCGGACGGCTCGCGAAAGCCGTCGTACGATGCGCTCGAATCGCTCATCAAGGACGAGTGGTGGCTGTCACCGACCGAGATGCGCACCGACGCGGACGGAAAGTTGACGGTGCGCGGGTTCCTCGGCGACTACGAAATTTCCGGCGCTCCCTTCTCGATCAGCGCCGGCGGGCCCCGGCACGCGGAGGTGACCCTTCAGCGGTCGTACCTCTCGTAGATCGCCGAGCGGGCGCCGTCCGGGTCGAGGCGGTGCAGGACGGCGTCGGCGATGGCCGCCAGCTGGACCACCTGCTCACGGGTGAGCGCATCGATCACGTACTCGCGAACGGTCGCGACGTGGCCCGGCGCGCTTTCCTCGACCTTTTCCCAGCCGGCCGCGGTGAGGCGGGCGTTCGTCGCTCGCCGGTCCTCCGGGCAGGGGAACCGCTCGAGCAGGCCGCGCTGCTCGAGGCGCTGCACGACGTGCGAGAGCCGGGCAAGTGTCGCGGTGGTGCGCTCGGCCAGGGCGGTCATCCGGAGCGTGCGCTGCGGGGCCTCGGAGAGCATCGCGAGCACGTAGTAGTCGAAGTGCGTGAGTTGGGCGTCGCGCCGTAGCTGGGCGTCCAGCGCGGCGGGCAACAGCTCCAGCACCGCGGCCAGCCGCACCCAGGCCGCCATCTCCCCCGTGTCGAGCCATCGCGTATCCACGATCACATTCTGACAGGCGCATTGGTTGTTGCTACAACTACGTCGTCGTGCGATAGTTGTTTCTACAACCAATTGTCTCCAGGAGGTCATCGTGGCGAAGATCAGCATCATCGGCAGCGGAAACATGGGCCAGGCGATCGCGGGCATCGCGGCCAAGGGCGGCAACGAGGTCGAGCTGCTCAACACCTCGCACGCCGGCCAGGCCGTCACCGGCGACATCGTGGTGCTCGCCGTGCCGTACCCGTCGGTCGCGACCGTTCTTGCCCAGCGCGGTGACCAGCTCGCCGGCAAGGTCGTGGTGGACATCACCAACCCGATCGACTTCGCCACCTTCGACGGCCTCACCGTGCCGGCCGACAGCTCGGCGGCCGCCGAGATCGCCGCGGCGCTGCCGGACGCGCGGGTCCTGAAGGCCTTCAACACCAACTTCGGCGGCACCCTCGCCTCCGGCAGCATCGGCGCCGAGACCACCACCGTTCTGATCGCCGGCGACGACGCGAACGCCAAGGCATTGCTCTCCGGCGTGGTCGCCGCTGCCGGCCTCAAGGCCATCGACGCCGGGTCGCTCAAGCGGGCGCGTGAGCTGGAGGCGCTCGCCTTCCTGCAGATCACGCTGGCCGCCGGCGAGAAAATTTCGTGGACCGGCGGCTTCGCCGTCACGGCCTGACGACCGCAGCGGCCGCGGACCCTTGCGGCTCTGCCGGAGTCGGGGCCGGAACGAGGTCCTGACTCCGGCGCGGGCGCTGACTCCGGCGCGGGCGCTGACTCCGGCGCGGGCGCTGACTCCGGCGCGGGCGCTGCTTAGTAAGTGACCTTGAGCGTCAACTGCTGGGAGGGCGCGGCCGGGTCATCCGCGTCGACCACCGCCAGCAGCGTCGTCCCGGCGAAAGTCAGGCCCTCCACCTTGGCACTCAGCAGACCCCTGTCCCGTACGCCTTCGTCGTCCAGCAGCAACAGGGCCGCTCCCGCGAGGGGGCCGTCGTCGATCGCGTTGGACGTGTCCTCGGCGACCGCGCTGACCAGCACCAGCCCGTCGCCGGCCGGGACCGCGTCAGTGACCCCGAGCGCCACCCCGCCGACGTCCCCGAGCGCGTAGCGGCGGACATTCGCGATCGTCACCTTTCGGTCCCGGCCCTCGAAAGTTGCCAGCAATGTTTCCAGGTCGATGTCCACCGACACCGTCGGCGCTCCGGCCGCCCGGTTGGCCCGCTGGAACCACCGCAGCCGGTCCCCGAGCACGCACGCGCCCTCGAGGTTGAGCTGATCCGTCAGGCCCATGGCCGCCGCGACGTCGCGATAGACCCGCGAGAGGTTCGCGCCGGTGAAGCCTGGCTCTCCGTCGGCGTCGAGCCGCACCAGCGAGCCCCGCATCCGGGCCGGCGACGAGCCCGAGCCGAGCAGCAGCGCCGCGTCCCCGATCGGGCAGGCCGCCTCGAAATCGGGTTTGAGGTGCTTGGTCCCCGCCGCCTCGCCGAACAGGTCGAGGCCCTCGACGGCGTCGGTCACCCGCACCGGCGTGATTCCGGACGGCCGCACCCAGGCGGCATGGGTCGCGTCGTCCTGAACGACAAGCCAGCCGTCCCCGAACGACACGATCGCCGACGCGGCCCGCACCGGTGACCCGTCGGCGAACGAGAGCGCGCGTGTCCCCTCGACAACCACCTTCACGACACCCAGGATCCGCCATCGGCGCGCATGCCGGAACCTTGGAAACTTTCGTCGTGGGACGAGCCGCTTGGCCGGGCGGCTCGCACCGGCCGACGATCTGCCCACGAAATCGCCGGCCCCCGAACGTGAAAGCAGAATCCCGCGGTCGTCGGCGAAGCGACCGCGGCAGTAGCGGCGATCGTTTCGTCGATGAGCTTGTGGACATCCGGCCCCGCAGCGACCGGCGATTGCCCGTGCCCTCGGCGAGCGACCACCGCGCCAATGGACCGACCGGACACATTGAACGGCCGAGCGGCGGATATCGCGCATCCAAGATCTGGATCAGCGTGATTCCACATTCTTCCTTTCACGAGGGCGCTCGATCACATGACAGAACCGCACGAGGGCGAAACGTATCGGCCCGCATACCCCTATGCGCAACCCTATTACCCACCGGCCGGTCAGGCGATTCAGCCCTATCGTGGGGCGCCGATGCCTTATTCGCCGACGGCTCCACCCATTCCGGTTAATCCTTACGGGTTCATTCTGGTCTCGGCGGGCGGCCGGCTCGGTGCGCGCCTGCTCGACGGCCTGCTCTTCGTGGTCACCCTCGGCATCGGCTGGCTGATCTGGTCCTGCGTCACCTGGGCGAACGGCCAGACACCCGCGAAGAGCCTGCTCGGCCACGTGATCGCCGACGTGCACACCGGCGAGGCGTTCGGATGGGGCCGCACGGCGTTTCGCGAAATTTTCCTCGACGGCCTGCTCGCCTGGCTGCTCGACGCCGTGACGTGCGGAATCTACTTCTGGGTCGACGCCTTCATGGTCTTCGGCGACCGGCAGCGCACCCTGCACGACCGCATGGCGGGCTCGATCGTCCGGCACGTGTGAGCCACTCATGCCCTTGAAGGA
This sequence comes from Paractinoplanes rhizophilus, assembly GCF_042664765.1. Lineage (NCBI taxonomy): Bacteria > Bacillati > Actinomycetota > Actinomycetes > Micromonosporales > Micromonosporaceae > Paractinoplanes > Paractinoplanes rhizophilus. Next base: position 451,061 of record NZ_JBHTBJ010000001.1, read on the forward strand.
CCGCAAAATCAACGGCAACCCCGGTTCCCGTACGCCGCCGGCAGAGCACGCCGCGGCCGCGGCGGACGCGGCGTCCTGGATGCAGGTGGCCCTGGGCGCGATCGGCGTCGTGGTCGCCATCGTGGCCGCGGTGTTCGCTTATTTCGCCTGGATACAACCGCACTCCTCCGAGGAGACTGGGCGCCCGCCGGCCGCCGCGAACACGGCCGCCGCGGACACAGCCGGCGCGAACACGGGCGACGCGATCGGCGACGCCGGTTCCGGCGGGCCGGCCGCGGCGGGTGGAGAACGCGTCCCTTTGTCGCAGCTCCGGCCGGTCGCCGGGGCGGCGTACATTCACGCGGGTGCCGGAAACCTCACGATGCCGTGTGCCAGCGGCCAATCGTCCGATCGGCAGCGCACGGTCGAATACGACCTGCTGAACCGATACACGAGCCTGGCGACGAATCTGACCGTCTCGAAAGCGCCCGACGCCGACAGCCGCGTACAGATAAAGATCTTCTCGGACGGCCGGGAAGTGGCGAACCGTACCCTGAAAAGGGGACCTCAGGATCGGCTGTACGTACCCTTCGAGGGCGTCGAGAAGATGCGAATCCAGCTTATCTGCGAATCACCCGAAAGTGAGCTCACTCTCGGAAATCCCAGCCTCGTCCATTCCTAGGCGAATCCACAAGGGAGCGACTCAGGTGTCGAATCCTCCAGGCCCTTTCCCACCGCATTCCCAGGCGTCGGCACACGCTTCCGCCGCCGTTCCCGGACGCCCGCCCGCGTCGCCGACGCAAGCCACCCCGGCGGTGCCCGGACGCCCGCCCGCATCGCCGACGCAAGCCGTCCCCGCCGTGCCCGGACGCCCGCCCGCGTCGCCGGCCGGCCCTGCGGCACAGACCACACAGGCCATCCCCGCCGCGCCCGGACGCCCACCCGCTCCGCCGGCCAGCCCGCCGACACAGGCCACGCAGGCCGTTCCCGCCGGACCCTCGCCGGCAATACCGGCGGCCACGCCTCGGAGCGGCCTCCAGATCGCCACGCTGGTGGTCGCGGTGATCGCCCTGGTCTTCGGACTCTCCGGCGCTGCCCTCGCGGCCCTCGCCCTTGGCCGCAGCGACCAGGCCGTCACGCTGGCCGCGAGCGCCGGCGGCGCGCCGGCTCCCGCGGCCATGAACTCGGTCGCGACCCCGACCCCCGACGATCCCGCCGGCACGCCGGCCGGGGACCCGTCCGCCGCCGAAACCACCGACCCGGCGGCCGATCCGGCGACCGGCCAGGCGGCCGATCCGGCGACGTCGGCCTCCCCGGGCGACATCAGCCCGACCGCGAAGTTCGAGGTCGCGTACGAGGGCGAGAAGCTCAAGATCCGCTCGGAGGGGTGCAGGTGGCCGGACAACTACGCTCTTGTTGATCTCGACGAACCCCGCGTCGGGGCGGTCGCCGAGACCGGCGAGTTCGGCTACGCGGGCTGCGACCCCGGCAAGATCGATACAAAACTGCCGTTCGCCGTCGTCCCCGGCGCGAGCGCGACGCCGGCCGACTGCCTGGAAACTATCCGGACGGATCCGGGACGATCGCCGATCGCACCTACCCGCGGCATGACACTGTGCTTCCTCACCTCGCAGGACGCCGCGGCGACGCAAGGCATCAGCCAGAAGCTGGCGTTCGTCACCATCGACGCGATCACGGTCGACAACAACACCGGCGTGCTGAATGTCAGCGCGAAGGCGTGGAACGTCCCCCAGTAGTCGTCAGCGCCGCCGGGCGACCAGGATGATCTCGGGCGACTCGGCGGCCAGCGGAGCGCGCTCCCAGTCGCCGTATCGGTGCGTGACGGTGAAGCCCGCGTCGTCGAGCGAGTCGACCAGCGCCGGCCCGGCGCGGAAGGCGAGGATGTCGCGGTCCGCGGTCTCCGCGCCGGTGCGCTGGTCACGGGTACGGGTGTCGTAGGCGACCAGCGGCAGCGACACCCACGCGGTCTCGTGCCAGAACTCGACCGGGCCGACGAGACGCAGCGTCTGCTCGCGTGTCCAGCGCTCCCAGGCGCGGGCGGCCGGATTGCGGGACTCGAAGGCCAGCACCCCGCCGGGGACGAGCGCCCGGTGCAGGTCGGCCAGGGTGCGGGCCCATTCGGCGTCATCGCGGAAAACTTGCGCCGCGTGGCCGGTCATGACGGCGAGATCCGCCGAGCCGGTGTCGGCTCGGTCGCTGAACCCGAGCCGCCAGTCGACCGGCGAGGCGCCGGGTTGTTCGCGGGCGACGGCGAGCATCGAGGCGTCGGGGTCGATCCCCACGGCGCTGCGGCCCGCCGCCGCCAAGGCCCGCGTCAGTGTCCCGGTGCCGCATCCGAGGTCGAGCACCCGCGTCGCTCCGGTCTCGGCGGCGAGCGCCAAGTAGAAGAGATGGTCGTCGCGGCCCGGGTTCAGCTCGTCATAGGAGGCAGCGAAATCCAGCGGCATCCGTGCAGTCAGCCTTCGCCGCGCGATGTGCGCAACGGATTAACCGCGGCGCGCACCGCCGGGACGATCTCGTTGGCCCAGCGCCTGAGGGAAAGTTCGTCGGCGGCGCCACCCTGCGGAGAGAAGAGCATGAAGCCCGAGGCGTGGTGATCGAGGACCGCGCCGGTCAGCTCCTCGATCCACTGGTCGGCCGAGCCGCCGATCCAGCGCCCCTCGGGGTTCCTCGTCCGGGTGAGCGGCCGGTCGGTGATGCGGCCGGGAAAGTTGAAGACGGTGCGGATCGAGCGGGGGTCCCGGCCGGCCGCCGCGGCGGCCTCGTCGATGATCGGGCGCGACGACAGAAAGCGCGGGCTCCGCCAGTCGGCGGCGTGGCCGGGGATCCAGCCGTCGGCGACCCGTCCGGTGGCGGCGAGCGAGCGCGGCCCGACCGAGCCGGTCCAGATCTCGGGGGCGGAAACGGTCGACGGCTCGATTTCGTCGAGCGAGTGGAAAGTGCCGTGGAAAGTTACCGGGGCGCCGCCTCCGGAGAGCATGCGGATGACGAGCACGGCTTCCTCGAAGGCGGCCACCGCGTCGGCCGGGGAAAGTCGCGGCACACCCATCGCGGTGATCCGCTCCCACAGGCCGCCCGCGCCCACCCCCAGCACGACCCGGCCGCCGGAAAGGGCCGACAGCGACGTCACGGTGCGCGCCAGCATCGGCGCCGGGCGCAGCGGCACGTTGGTGACGTTGGCGAAGCCGGCTATCCGCCGGGTGCTTCCCAAGAGAAAACCCAGGCTCGCGTACGCGTCGAGCCGCGCGCCCAGATAGGGATGGTCGGACAGGGAGAACAGGTCGAGCCCGTCGTCATCCGCCTGCCGCACCATCCGGGTCAGCTCCGTCAGGTCGGCGAAGCCGCTGTGCATGCCGAAACCGAAAACCACCATGCCTCCAGCGTGCCGGGGCTCGGCCCGCGGAGGGAGGCCGTGTCCAGGCTGGTAGGGACAGGGCCAGGCCGAAGCTTTTCACGGCGGCTGTCGCGTACGCGAAAGTCATCGAGCAGAATCGCAGCGGGACGGCCGCACCCCGGCCGGTGAGGCGAGGAGATCGCATTGGGCTTCGACACCACCCGCAAGGGCACGCACGGCGCCCGTCAGCCCCGCGGCGCGCTGCTGAAATGGGCCAACCGGATGACGATCAAGCGAATCCGCGGCGGCAAGGCCGGCGAGATGCTGGTCTTGACGACCGTGGGACGCAAGAGCGGCGCCGCCCGCGAAACCCCGGTCCGCAGCTTTCCGGGCGGCGACGGCACCTGGCTGGTCGTGGCGTCCGCCAACGGCGCGGCCGGCAACCCGGCCTGGTACTACAACCTCGCCGCAAATCCGGACGTGACCATCGAGATCGGCGGGCGGAAAGTTCCGGTCACGGCGGCGCAACTTTCCGGCGCCGAGCGCGACCAGGCCTGGCAGAAGATCAGCGAGGCGGCGCCGCGTTTCGCGGGCTATCAGCGGAAGACCGACCGCGAGATGCCGGTCATCCGGCTCACCGAACGGGCCGCCTGACGCGTGCGATCCCGCCTTCCGTTCCCGGTCGAGGTCGCGCTGGCGATCGTCGCGGGCGTGGGCGCGTTCGTCGTCTCCGCGCTCGTCTGCTCGGCGGCGCGCGGGCACGTTCCCGACCTGGTGATGGGCCTGGCCCTGCTGCTGGTGGTGCTCGGGATCGCGCGCGCGGCGGGGATCCTCTACGCCCTGCCCAGCGGCGTCGCGGCGATCCTGGCCTACGACTGGTACTTCCTGCCGCCGCTGCGCGACCTGAACGACGCGGCGTATGCGGTGCTCGGGCTGTTCATCGTGATGGCGGTGATCGTCGGCTCGGTCACCACCTCGGCCGGACGGCGCGCGCTCGCCGCCGAGCGGGCCCGGGGCGACCTCGCCGAAACCCAGGCGTCGCTGCGGCGGCTCGCCCTGCTCATCGCGCGGGGCGAGTCGCCGCGGTCGGTCTTCGCGGCGGTCACCCGGGAAGTGCTGCGGCACTTCGGCAACGGGACCGCGCGGCTGATCCGTTTCGAACGCGACGGCGGCGCGACCGACGTCGCGGTCGAGGGGGCGATGACGCCGGCCGACGAACTGGTCGCGAAGGTTCGCGGCACCGGGCGACCCGCCCAGGACGGCAACGCTCTCGGCACGCCGATCCACGTGGACGGACGGGTCTGGGGCATGTTCCTGGTCTGCTCGGAGGATCGGCTGCCGCCGGACTCGCAGGCGCGGATGGCCGAGTTCACCGAGCTGGTGGCGACCGCGGTGGCCGACGCGCAGAGCCGGGCCGAGCTGGTCAGCTCCCGGGCCCGGATCGTGGCGGCCGCCGACGAGGCGCGCCGGCGGATCGAGCGGGACCTGCACGACGGGGCGCAGCAGCGGCTCGTCGCGCTGTCGCTGCGGCTTCGCACCGCCGAGGCCGCGAACTTGCCCGAGCTGGCGGCCGACCTCACGACGGTGATCGACGAGTTGCGGGAACTTTCCCGCGGAATCCACCCGGCGGTGCTGACCGACTCGGGGCTGCGGCCGGCGCTGCGGGCGCTCGGCCGGCGCTCGCCGGTGCCCGTGGAAGTTTCCGTCGACCTGGCGGAAAGGTTGCCGCAACCGGTGGAGGTCGGCGTGTACTACGTGGTCTCGGAGATGGTGACCAACGCGGTGAAACACGCGGAGGCGTCGGTCGTGGCGGTCGACGCTTCGGTCGACGACGACACGCTCGTGCTCGTCGTGCGCGATGACGGGGCCGGGGGCGCGGACGAGGGCAAGGGGTCGGGGCTGGTCGGACTCAAGGACCGGATCGCGGCGCTCGGAGGGACGTTCGAGCTGGTCAGCCCCGTGGGCGGCGGAACGACGGCGACGTGCCGGATCCCGCTCGGCTGAGGACCTGTCGCGGGTCGCCGAGTGCCGGGTCACGACAGTTTCCTACCGAGTGAGGTTCTTGCCCCGGAAAAGATTCTTGCTCGCCCCGCGTTTCTTGCGGCGGCGGGGTTCTTGCGCACCGCGTTTCTTGCGGCGGCTTGGTTCTTGCGACGCGGAGGTTCTTGCGCGCGAAAGTTCCTGGGTCGGCCCGGTCTCTATGCCGCGAGCGGGACGCCGGCCTTCCGGGGCTCGCGGCGCAGAGGTGTGACCATGGCGGGGGCCGCAACCGTGACGGGAACAGCAGCCGGAGCCGCAACCGGAGCTGGAGCCGGAGCCGGAGCGGTGACCGTGACCGTGACGGGAGCCGCCATCGGGGCCGGAACGGCGACCGGAGCCGGGGCACCGACCGGGGCAACGACCGGGGCGGGGGCGGGCCGGGCGGCGGCGTCGAGGACGATCGCGCCGTTGCACAGCATGGTCCAGCCGAGCTCGGCGTGGTGGACGAGGACGCGGGCGGAGTCCCAGCCGGGCTGGTCGATCGGAGGGCACTCGGGGTGGTGATCGCACATACCAAGAGCCTCGCGAAAGGCGGCCTTCGGCACATCGAGGGCAGCCGGACTCCTCGTTACCGGCTAGCCGGTATTTAATGCTTCCGTGACCGGTCTTCGAGTGGTGCTGGCGGAGGACGACGTCCTGCTGCGCGAGGGGCTGGCCAGCCTGCTCGAGCGGTCGGGCCTGAGCGTGATGGGCCAGGCCGGCGACGGAGCCGAGCTGCTGGAGCTGGCGCGGCGCACGAAACCCGACATCGTGGTGGCCGACGTGCGGATGCCGCCCACGCACACGACCGAGGGACTCGAGGCCGCCCGGCAGCTGCGCCGGGAGCTGCCCGAGGTCGGGATCCTGGTGCTCTCCGCGTACGCGGACGTCGACCAGGCCATGGAGCTGCTGGCCGGCGGGCGCGCCATCGGGTACATGCTCAAGAGCCGGGTCACCGACGTCTCGGAGTTTCTCGCCGCGCTGGAAAGAATCGCCGAGGGCGGCTCGGTCATCGACCCGGGCCTGGTGGCCGAGCTGGTCACCGCACGACGCCGCAACGACCCCCTGGCCGTGCTCAGCGCCCGCGAGCGGGAGGTCCTGGGGCAGATGGCCGAGGGACACTCCAACGCCGGGATCGCGCGGCGGCTGTTCATCACCGAGGGCACGGTCGAGAAGCACGTGCGCGGCGTGCTGACGAAGCTGAACCTGCCCGACACCGACGACCACCACCGGCGGGTCCTCGCCGTGCTGGCGTTCCTCGAGGCGCGTTAGTTTCGCAGCAAGTTTCGCACCGCGGTGGCGGAAAGCGCGGTCTTCGCCAGGAAACCGATCGCCGGACTTTCCTCGACCAGGTCGACGTAGTCGTCGCCGGAGTGCGTGGAAATCATGATCACCGGGGTCGGGACCAGCCGCTCGGCCAGGTCGAAGCCGCTCTCGCCGCCCAGGTTGATGTCGACCAGCGCCACGTCGGGGCCGAGGTCGGCGGCCTGCCCCACGGCCTCGGCGATGTGCCCGGCCACGCCCACGACGGTCAGTCCCTCGCCCTCGAGCAGGTCGCGGGCGGCGGCGAGGAACTGTGAGTTGTCGTCGACGAGGAGGCAGCGCAAGGTCACGCTTCCAGCTTGGCAGGCCGCTCCCGCGCCCGCATTCCTGCTAACCCGAACCCCGACCTGACCGAAACACGGACCCGGCCGAAATACCGGCCTGGCTGAGACACAGCCCGGCTGAAACACCGGCCGGACCCTAAACAGCGACCGTCGAGCCACTCCACTGCGGCGAAACGGCGATCATGTCGCTGATCGCGGCCGCGTCGATCGGGCGGGTGTAGAAGTAGCCCTGCGCGGCGTCGCACCCGAGGTCGCGCAGTTTCTCGAGAATCGGCTCGTCCTCGACGCCCTCGGCGATCGCGCGCAGGCCCAGCGCGTGCGCCAGCGCGATCATCGCGCGCACCACGCCCTCGCGCGCGGGGTCGTCGGTGAAGTCCGAGACGAAGCTGCGGTCGATCTTCAGCGCGTCCCAGTGCCGGTCGGCCGGCCGGGACACCGACGAGTAGCCGGTGCCGAAGTCGTCGACCGCCACGGCCACCCCGTGCCGGCGCAGCTCGGCGAGGGTGCCGGTCATGACCGCCTCGTCGACCAGCGCGGTCTCGGTGACCTCGAGGATCAGCGCGGACGGCGGCGCGGCGTGCGTCGTCAGGGCGGCCAGCACCACCGGTACCAGCCGGGCGTCGTTCAGCTGCCGGGGCGACACGTTCACCGCCACCGTCGGGCGCCAGCCGAACTCGGTGAGCCAGCCGTCCTGTGCGGTCAGCACCTCGTCGAGGACCTGCTCGAACATCTGGCCGATGATGCCGTGCGTCTCGGCGTGCGGCACGAACTCGTCCGGCGGGAGCAGCCCGCGCTCCGGGTGCTGCCAGCGGACCAGCGCCTCGAGGGCGTAGAGCCGGCCGGTGACCAGGTCGATCTCGGGGTGGTAGTGGCAGAGCAGCTCGCCGTTGACCAGAGCGTGCCGCAGCTCGGTGTCCAGCCGCAGGCGGGCGCTCGCCGCCACCGCGTACCGGTCGTCGAAACGCTCGCCGCGGCCGCGGCCGCTGCTCTTGGCGTGGTACATCGCGGTGTCCGCGTCGCGGAGCAGCTCATCCGGGTCGGCCTGGTAGTCGTCGGTGGTGCGCACGCCGACCGAGATCGACGGGAACAGCTCGACGCCGTCGATGACGATCGGGTCGGTGAACGTGGTGACCAGCCGTTCGGCGACCGCGTCGGTATCCTCGTCGGTGGCGCCCGGCATGAGGATGACGAACTCGTCGCCGCCCAGGCGGAAGACGATGTCCTGGTCGCCGCGCACGGTCGCGACGATGCGCTCGGCGATCGTCACCAGCATGCGGTCGCCGGCCTGGTGGCCGAGGCTGTCGTTGACGTCCTTGAACCGGTCCAGATCGCAGAAGAGCAGCGCGACCCGGCTGCTGCCGTCCGAGGGCAGCTCGGCCAGCGCGAAGGTGAGCCGGCGCAGCAGCTCGGTCCGGTTCGGCAGCCCGGTCAGCGCGTCCTGGGTGGCGCGGCGGCCCATGTCGCGCAGCGGGCGGCGGATGCGGACCGCCGCCAGCGTCGCGGAGGCCAGCACGGCCAGGCCGACCAGCCGGTCCGTGCCGTGGGCCCGGACCGCAGCGTACGCGTCGAGCGCCAGCACCCCGGCGATGACCACCAGGTAGCGGCGCACGCTGAGAATGTTCGTGGAAACGTGCAGCGGCACGTTGAGCTGCGCCATCTGGGGGTGCAGCGCGGCGGCGCCGAGCAGCAGCGGCATCAGCATCCAGCCCAGGTCGAGCCAGCCGCCGGCGACGTAGGTGCCGTTGAGGCTGGCGGTCGCGTAATAGGCGTCCGGGACGAACCAGCAGACCATGCCGGCGACCAGCAACCGGGCCGGCATCTTTCGCATCTCCATGGAAAGACCGGCGCGCAGCGCGCCGAAGAGCACGATCAGCGTGCCGGCCGGGGTGACCACGGCGACGAGTACGGCCAGGGCGTTGCCGGTCTGGTCGTGCATGCTCGGGCTGATGATGTGGATCCAGTACTGCAGCGCGAGCGGGACGGTGAGCACGCCGGCCTCGAGGAAACTGTCGCGGCCGGCGTGGTGGCTCAGGCGGACGACCGCGGCGGCGGCGAGCAGGTGCGCGGCGATGTAGAGGATGTCGGCGATCGACGGGAACGGCGGCTCCGCCCGGAAGAGTTCGTAGCCGGCGAAGATGACGTCGCCGACCGCCGAGAGCGAGAGCGCGGTGGCCAGCATCGCCCAGGCGGAGCGGTTCCTCGGCCGGTTGCGGCGCAGGCCGGCGAAGGCCGCGATGCCGCCGGTCGCGTTGACCAGCGGAAAGATCCAGTTCGTGGCCGGATTGCTGGGCAGCACGATGTACGCGACCGCGACAACCGTACCGATGAGCAGGTACCACAGCCATGCACGATCACGGTTCGGCATGCTGGGCCTCACTCGCAGCGGGGGTGGGAACTCCGTAGTCATCGGCGACGGCGCTGCGTAACTTAAAGCTTCGACCTTTGCCCCTATGGGTAAGGTTTCTTTACAGATGCACTGGCATTTGACAATGTCGATGCCATGACTCGAAAGCGCCTGCTCACAGTGCTCGCCGCGGCGGTGATCTCCCTGATCGCCGCGGCGGGCGCGGTGATCCCCAGCACGGCATCCGACGCGGCCGCGGCCTGCGTCACCCCCTACAACAGCGCCGCGGTGTACACCGGCGGCATGACCGCGTCCTACAACGGCCACAACTGGACCGCCAAGTGGTGGACGCAGGGCGAGGCGCCCAGCACCGGCGGCTCGGGCGTCTGGCAGGACAACGGATCCTGCGGCGGCTCGTCCGGCGGCGGAGGCGGCGGCACCTGCAACTATCCGAACTGGGTCGCCGGGCAGTACTACGCGGTCGGCGCCATCGTCCGCTACACCAACGGCCTCTACTACCAGGCGACCCACGAGAACCCGGGGTACGACCCGACGATCAGCACCTGGTTCTGGTCGCCGTACAACTGCTCGGGCGGCGGCGGGGGCAACGGAGGCGGCAACGGTGGTTTCGTGGTGTCCGAAGCGCAGTTCAACCAGATGTTCCCGGGGCGCAACTCTTTCTACACGTACGCGGGACTCACCGACGCGATGCGCAAGTTTCCCGCCTTCGCCACCACCGGCAGCGACACCGTGCGGCGGCAGGAAGCCGCCGCTTTCCTCGCCAACGTCAGCCACGAGACCGGCGGGCTCGTCTACATCGACGAGATCAACCAGGCGAACTGGCCGCATTACTGCGACTACTCGCAGCCCTACGGGTGCCCGGCCGGGCAGTCCGCCTACCACGGCCGCGGCCCGATCCAGCTGAGCTGGAACTTCAACTACTACGCGGCCGGCAACGCGCTCGGCGTCGACCTGCTGAACAACCCCGGCCTGGTCGGCACGAACTCGTCGATCTCGTGGCAGACCGGGTTGTGGTACTGGATGACCGGCACCGGCAACGCGGGCACGACCTCGCACAACGCGATGGTCAACGGCCAGGGCTTCGGCACCACGATCCGGGCCATCAACAGCATCGAGTGCAACGGCGGGAATCCGGCCCAGGTGCAGAGCCGGATCACCCTCTACACCCGGTTCGCCGGCATCCTCGGCGTCGGCACCGGCGGCAACCTGAGCTGCTAGGCACGAGCCATCGCGTCGGCCACCGCCATGCCCCCGGCCCCGGGGCACCACCATCTCCCGGAAGCGAGGGCAGGCGCGGTGGTCGGCGTGACGGCAGCGCAGGCCGCCGTTCCGACGTTCCTGGCCGCCGGAACCCGGCCCACGCGAAGCCCCTGCGACGTTTCTGACCACCGCGCGCGCAGGCTATTGCGACGTTTCCGGCCGCCGGAATCGGCCGCGTGGCGGCTCTATAGAGTGTCGGCGTGAAACGGGGGTGGCCGGGGCGCGGGCCCTGGATGATCGCGGCCACGTCGACCGGTGTCGATTGGCGGGCGGCGGCCACCGTGCTGGCGGCGGTCGCCGAGGTGCCGGTCGCGGTCGTCGTCGTGGGCGGCGGCATCGCGGCCGGCGATCCGATCCGCGGGCATCTCGCCACGGTTCTCGAGCTGACCGCGGCGGGTGAGCTGAGCCTCGAGCGGGCCCGGGACATGGTCGTGACCGTGAACTGGGCGCACGGGCTGGTGCTCGTGGGCTCGGACGCGGGGCTGCTGGTGCCGGTCGGGCGCGACGGGTGGACGCTCGCCGACCTCGCCGACGCCGTGGGCGCGCCGGCCGTGGTGGTGACCGGGCCGGGACCGGACGCGGTCAACCACACCACGCTGGCGCTCGGCGCGCTGGCCGGCCACGGGATCGTCGCCGCTGTGGTGACGATCGGCGAGGTCGACGAGGAGAGCCTGCCGGTCGCGGCGGCCGGGCGGATCCCGGCCGAGCTGCCGGACGACCTCTCGCAGGCGGCCGAGTGGCTCGATCCGGCGCTGCGCGCCACTCCCCCGCCGGGGCCGGTCACGCCGGCCCCGGACACACCGGCGGCGGCCGGGCCGGGCACCGGCGGTCGGGCACCGGTCAGCGGGAAACGACTCGTGCTGGCGCTGCTGGCGGTCTTCGTGGCGATGGTTCTGGTGGTGTGCGGGGTGGCCTGGTTCGGACGGGGATCCGCCGACGTGAAGTACAGCGCCGGCCAGGTGCCGGCCACCCGATACTCGGCGTACGTTGCTCCGGCGCCGAACCCGGCCACGCCGGCACGCCCGCGGACGGCGGTCAACGCCTGCCCGCAGAACGCGGGCGGGGTGCGCGTCGCCCGGCCCGACAAGGCCACCACCGCCCGGGTCGACGCGGCCTGGCGGCGGCTCGAGAAGTGGCTCGCCAAGCACGCCCCGGCCACCGCCCGCTCGCTGCGGCCGGGCGCGCCGGCCGCGCGGATCGACGCGATCCAGCGGCAGATGTCGGTGGCCTTTCCGCCCGACCTGGTGGCCTCGCTGCGCCGGCACGACGGCGTCACCTGGACGGCCGGTTTCGCGGTGCCGCCGTTCTACGTGCTGGAACCCCTCGACGAGATCCTCGGCGACTGGAAGGTGACCTGCGGCGTCGTGTCCGGCGAGGTCGGCGACTGGGCGGGGGAAAACCCCTGGTGGCACAAGGCGTTCGTGCCGTTCGCCCGCGACGGCGGCGGCGGATGCCTGTTCGCCGACCAGCGGCCCGGCGGGCACGGACGGGTCGGCGAGTTCTACCCGGACGACGGCACCGATTTCTCTCGATGGCCGGCAAGTTTCGTGGAAATGCTCGAGGGGACCGCGACATCGCTGGAGACCGGGCATCCGTACGGGGGCCGGTATCGCGCGCGCGTCGACGCGGACGGCACGCTCGACTGGGACATCATCTGAAGCGCCGCATCCAGGCGGTGGCGAAGTCGACCAGCTCGGCCTGGGGCATCAGCCGGGCCACCGCGTCGCCGACCATCCCGACGGCCAGGACGCCGTTCCGCTCGTAGGCGGCGCCCAGCTCGGCGAAATCGGAGCTGTCGGCGAGCGGCGCCGTCCAGGTGACCCAGCGCGAGGTGTCGCCGGGCCGCCGCACGGCCGCGCCGTATTCGGTCATCACCGGCGGGACCTGCCGGCACTCGGCGAGGTGGAGCGAGGTGTTGCGGTCGTGGTCGCAGCCGATCAGCAGGATCCGGCCGCGCAGGCGACACGGCGCGCCGAGCGGTGAGGCCTCGCCCAGTCCCTCCTGCAGACGGTGGTCGCGCACGACAGTTTCGGCCCGGGCGCCGATCGCGGCGAACGACATTTGCGGATGATCGCTGCGAAGGGCGCCGGGCCATTTTCGTACGATCTCCGGCAGCGTCCCCACCCACCAGCTCGGCGTGATCGCCGGGTCGAAACCGGGGCTCTGTTCGCGAATGACCGGCCACCACTCCGCGGGGACGGGCGGGTTGCGCCAGGCGGCCGGGTCGGAGTTGAAGGTGGTGTGCGTCGGCACCACCAGCGTGCCGGTCGGGCCGAGCACGTCGAGCAGCGCCTGCGCGACGGCCTGGGCCAGGCCCGCGACGAAACCGATCTCGCGCAGCGAGCAATGCACCAGCACGGTGTCCCCGGACGCCAGCCCGAGGGCGCGCAGGTCCGCGGCCAGGGATCCGGCGGTGTGCGGCAGCCTCTGCGTCACCGCGCCAGTATGCCGAGAATCCGGTGGCGGGTCTCAGCAGTGTTTCGCGGCAAGTTCCGCCATCGCGTCGGCGTACTGGTCGTCGGTGATGTCGCCGGCGGCCAGCTGGGCCGCCAGGACGCCCTCGGTGCTCGACGCCGCGCGGTATGCCCGCCAGGGGCGTGCCGCGGCGGGCTCGCCCACGCGTTTCCATACCCAGAGCGCGCAGAAAGATAAAACCACCAGAACGAAAACGTATACGAATGTCATGCCCCTGTTCACCTCCGAAATCCCATGCTGGGACGGCGGCCGGGTTGATCGGAACGCGGGCGCCGACTTGGCGACGCGGAACACACGAACGCGGGAAGTGGGCTCGCGGGTGAGGGCGGCACGCTCGCGGACAGGGGCGGCACGCTCACGGGCAGGAGCGGCACGCTCGCGGGCAGGGAAACAGTCGCAAGCAGGGGCACACGCGCGGGCAGAGACGACGGGCTCACGGGCAGGAGCGACCAGCTCGCGGGCACGGGCGACGGGCTCGCGGGTGGGAGAGTCATGCTATGGCCAACGATCAGCTGCCCAAGACGCTGCGCTTCCAGGGCGCGGCGAACCGTGTCGTGCGCGTGCTCCTGCGCACCCCGCTGATAGCCCGCGCCGTCGGCACCCGCCTGATCACCGTCCATGTCGTCGGACGCAAGTCCGGCAAGCGCTACACCGTGCCGGTCGCCTACGCCGCCCACCAGGGCGCGCTGCTGATCGGCACGCCGTTCGCGTGGGCGCGAAACTTGCGCACCGGCGACACGGTCGACGTGACCTACAAGGGACGGCGGCGCCGGGCCACGGTCGAGGCGATCACCGACGAGGCCGGGGTGACGCGGGGGTACGAGGTGATCGCCCGCGACAACCACAATTTCGCCGGCTTCAACAACATCGCGCTGGACCGGGACGGAAACCCGGACGCGGCCGGCCTGCGCCGCTGCTGGGAGATCGGCGGCCGGGTGATCCGCCTGACCCTGCGGTGATCGCCACGGCCCTGGTGACCGCCGCGGCCCAGGTGACCGCCGCGGCCCAGGTGACCGCCACGGCCCTGGCGACCGCCGCGGCCCTGGCGACCGCCGCGGCCCTGGCGACCGCCGCGGCCCAGGTGACCGGCCGGACGGACGTCAGAGCGTCGGGATCTCCTCGCCCTCGGCGGCGGCCTCGGTCATCCGCCGCAGCCAGGCGTTGACGACCGCGATCTCCTCGGCGCTGAAGCCCGCGGCCAGCCGCGCCTCCACCTCGTGCACCGTCGGCATCGCCTCGGCGAGCCGCTGCCGGCCCGCGCCGGTCAGGAAGATCTGCTGGCTTCGGCGGTCGTTCGGGTGTGGCCGCCGCTCGACCAGACCGGCCCGCTCGAGGCCGCCGAGCATCTCGTTGGCGGACTGCCGGGCGGTGGAAACCTTTCGCGCCACGTCGGCAACCGAAAGGCCGGGCGACTCGTCGAGCATCAGCAGCGAGGCGAACTGGGCGACCGACAGGTCGTGCTGGACGAGCGCCTCGGCGACGACGCCGCGCAGCGCGAGCCAGGCATGGCGGACGAGGAACGTCGAGCAGCCGTCGGGTGGGTTCACGTGACCATTGTGCGTCACGCGACATTGACAGGGACCTGACAGTCTTGCCAGGGTGAAAGCATGACCGTAAGGGACCTGTCAATCAGCGTACCGCGGCAGCGCCGCGTGCTGTCCGTCCTCGTTTTCGCGGCGGTGCTCATCTGGATCGACACGACGATCCTGGGCATCGCGCTCGAGCGCATCGCCGACCCGCGCACCGGCCTGGGCGCCACCCCGGGCCAGCTCCAGTGGGCCGTCGGGGCGTATTCACTGCTGTTCGCCACCGCGCTCTTCGCCGCGGGCGCGCTCGGCGACCGCTACGGCCATCGCACGATCCTGGTGCTCGGCCTGCTCTGCTTCGGCGCGGCGTCGGTCTGGGCCGCCTGGGCCGGCGGCGCGACCGGCCTGATCCTGGCCCGGGGCCTGATGGGGCTGGGTGGCGCGATGATGATGCCGAGCTCGATGGCGATCATCGGGGCGACGTTCCCGCCCGCGCGCCGGGCCGGGGCGATCGCCACCTGGTCGGCCTCGGCCGGGGTCGGCGTCGCGCTCGGGCCGCTGCTCGGCGGCGTGCTGGTCGACCACTTCTGGTGGGGGTCGGTGTTCCTGGTCAACCTGCCGGTCGTCGGGATAGCGCTGGCGGGCATCGCGTGGGTCGTACCCAATCCGAAGCTGGCGGCGCGCCGCCGCCCGGACCCCGCCGGACTGGTCCTGTCGACCGCCGGACTGGCCCTGCTCGCCTACGGCCTGATCGAGGCCGGGCAGGACACCGACTGGGCGCGCGCCCGGGTGTGGGCGCCGGTGCTGGCCGGGCTGGCGCTGCTCGCCGCGTTCACCGTTTTCGAGTGGCGCTCCCCCGAGCCGTCATTCGACCCACGGCTGTTCCGCAACGGCCGGTTCAGCGCCGGCAACGTGGCGCTCGGCCTGCTCTTCTTCGGCATCACCGGGCAGATGTTCTACGGAAATTTCTATCTCCAGGGCGCCCGCGGGATGACCGCGCTGGAGACCGGCCTGGCGTTCCTGCCGGGCGCGATCGGCCTGGCCGCCGGTTCCCCGCTCGGCGCGCGGCTGGCCGGGCGCCACGGCGTCGGGCTGGTCAGCGGCATCGGGTTGCTGGTGGTCACGGCGGCGTTTTTCGCGAATCTTTCGTTCGGCGTGGACACGCCGGTGGCGTGGTTCTGCGCGGTCGGTTTCGTCAGCGGTGTCGCAATGGGACTCACGATCGCACCGACCGTAGCCGCCGTCATCGCCGTGCTGCCGGTCGACCGGATGGGCGCCGGCTCGGCGGTCAACAACACCGTGCGGCAGGTCGGCAGCGTGCTGGGCATCGCGTTGCTCGGCACGATCCTGACCACCGCCTACCGCGACCGGATCGCGCCCTCGCTCACCGCCCTGCCGCCCGGCGCACGGGACGCCGCGGCCGCGTCGGCCGAGCACACCCGCGCGGTCGCCGACGCCCTTCAGCGGCCGGGCCTCGCCGACGCGGCCAACAGTTCCTTCATCGGCGCGATGCACGTGACCGCGGCATCGGCGGCCCTCGCGCTGCTTCTGGGCGCGGCGCTGCTGCTCGTCGCGTTCCGGCGCCGGCCCGCGCCGGAACCCCGGACCCCGGAGGTGGCGCTGGAAAGCGTCTGAGTCGCCCGCAGCGGACCATGGTCACGGCGACGGCCGCGCCGGAACCCCGGTGGCGGCGCTGGAAAGCGTCCGAGTCACGCTCAGCGGACCACGGTCACGGCGCATTTCGCGTACGCGGCGACGTGCTGGCTCACCGAGCCCAGCACCAGCCCCGCGAAGCCGCCGTGGCCGCGGTGGCCGACCACCAGCAGGTCGGCGCCGGCCGACTCGTCGATCAGCACCTTGGCCGGCCGGCCCTGCTTGACCTGGGCCTGGACCTGTACCGGCGGATCGTCGCCGAGCTCCTCCTTGATCACCTGGACCAGCTCGTCGGTCGTGGTCTGGCTCGGCTCGGGCACGTAGTGCTCGGACACGCTGACGCTCCCGGCCGGCGGCAGCAGCGTGTGCTCCCAGACATTCACCACGAGCAGATCCGCGCCGTGATCCGCCGCCTCGGCGGCGGCCCAGGCCAGGGCCTTGCGACTGCCGGGCGATCCGTCGACACCGACCACGATCCTTTTCCATTGATGCATGGCCGCCCCTTCCCGGAGAGTCTCTTGAACGTATTACACGAGGTGAGGCACGTCGAGAGATCGACGACTGCGGTTGCGACGCCTCCCCGGCGGATTTAGCTTCGTGACGTAGGTCACTCCGTCGAAGGGGTCGCCATGACCACCACGACAACGCAGTCACTCGCCACGACCGCTGAGGCCGAACGCAAGCCGCTGATGACCGGTCGCGCCATCCTGATGATGAACCTCGGGTTCTTCGGGGTGCAGTTCAGCTTCGGCCTCACCCAGTCGGCGGTGAACCCGCTGTTCCTGCTGATCGGGGCCGATCCCGACCAGCTGCCGATCCTGAACCTGGCCGGTCCGGTCACTGGGCTGATCATCCAGCCGCTGATCGGCGCGATCAGCGACCGCACCTGGAGTCCCCGCTGGGGCCGGCGGCGCCCGTTCGTCACCGCGGGCGCGATCCTGTGCGCGATCATCCTGTTCGCCTTCCCGTTCGTCGGGATGCTCTGGCTCGGCGTGATCTGCTTCTGGCTGCTCGACATCGGCAACAACACCTCGATGGAGCCGTACCGGGCGTTCATCTCCGACCGGCTGCCGAAATCCCAGCTCGCCCGCGGCTTCCTGACGCAGAGCATGTTCACCGGGGCGGGCGCGGTCCTCGCCAACATCTCGCTGTTCCTGCTGCAGAAAGTTTCCGCGCTCGATCGGACCGCCGGGAACGGGGTTCCCTACTGGATGTACGTGTGCTTCATGATCGGCACGGTGTGCATCCTGCTCACAGTGCTCACGGCGATGGCCCGTACCCGTGAGATAACCCCGACCGACGAGGAGCTCGCCGAGATGCGGGCGGCGCCGAAGGGTGTCGGAAATTTCGTGCGGGACATCGCGGACGCCGTGCGCACCATGCCGGTGGCGATGCACAAGATCGGCGTGGTGTTCCTGTTCCAGTGGTACGCGATGTTCATCTACTGGCAGTTCCTCGCGGTGAGCATCGGCGAGACGGTCTTCGGCGCGAACCCGGAGCAGGGCGGCCCGGCGTGGGACCGCGCGATCGCGTGGAGCGGCCTGATGAACGGGGCCTACAACTTCGTCACGATGATCTCGGCGCTGTTCCTGATCGGATTCTCCCGGCGGCTGGGCGCGAAGCGGGTGCACGCGATCGCGCTCGGGCTGGCCGCGGTGGCGCTGATCTGGCTGGCGCAGATCGGCAACCAGTACCTCGCGCTGGTCCCGATGATCGGGCTGGGCATCTTCTGGGCGAGCGCGGTCGGCGTGCCGTACCTGATGGTGGCGAGCATGGTCCCGGCCAAGCGAACCGGCGTCTACATGGGCATCCTCAACATGATGATCGTGGTGCCGATGCTGATCGAGACGGTCACCTTCGGCTGGATCTTCAACCGGTTCCTGGACGGCAAGGGCTCGAACGCGATCCTGCTGGCCGGCGTGCTGATGGGCATCGGCGCCGTGGCGATGCTCTGGGTCAATCCGCCCGACGAGGCCGACGAATCCCCCATCGTGCCGCTCGGCGCGAGGCGGAGCATCAGCGTGTACGACCGGGTCGTGGTCGGCTCGGACGGCACGGCGACCAGCCTGTACGCCGTGGACCGGGCCGCCGAGGTGGCGCAGGCCGCGCAGGCGAGGCTCGTGGTCGTCACGGCGTACCGGGCGGACCCGGCCGAGAGCGAGCCCACGGCCGGCGCGCACCGGGAGATCGTCGGCGTGGACACCGCCCGCGACGCGCTGGCGAAGTCGGTGACCGGCCTGACCCGCGAGCGGGCCCGCTACATCGAGCAGCGCCTCGTCGAGGGCGACCCGGCGCAGGCCCTGCTGGACGTGGTCGGCGCGAACCCGGCGAACCTCATCGTCGTGGGCAACCGCGGCCTCGGCGCCGACGAGGGCCAGCTGCTCGGCTCGGTGCCGGCCGGCGTGGTCCGCAACGCGGTCTGCGACGTTCTGGTCGTGCAGACGTCGGCCCTGGACGAGGAGCGATTGTTCGCCCCTTCGGAACCGGCCCTTGACACCGATAGCTAACCGTTAGACATTGGGTCCGACCACCGGAGGAGGTTGGGCCGATGCAGCAGGAAGTCGTGCTGGCGATGCTGGCCAAGGAGCCCACGCACGGCTACCAGCTGCGCGCCCGGCTGCGGGACGCCCTCGGCCCGCTCGGGGACGCGATGAACGCGGGACAGGTCTACGTCACGCTGACCCGGCTGGAGAAGGCCGGGCTGCTGGTGGCGGAGCGGTCCGACGGGGAGCGCGCGGACCGCAAGGTCTACGCGCTCACCCCGGCGGGCCAGCAGCGGGTCGCGGCGTGGATCGCCGAGGTGAGCTGGCCGCGGCCCGACCTCGCCGAGTTCCACCTCAAGCTGATCGCGGCCGCCTCGGCCCGGCTCGCCGACCCGCTGTCCATCGTGGACGCCCAGCGGCGCGAGCTGTTGCGGCGGCTGCGCGACGCCCAGCGCGCCGCGATGGCCGAGCCGGCCGGCTCCGGCGCGGCGCTGCTGCTGGAGGGCGTCGTGCTGCGACTGCAGGCCGACCTGCGCTGGCTGGAGGCGTGCGAGCAGAACTGGACTCGTCGAAGGAGCGAAACGTGAGCATCGTGCTTCGCGCCCGCGGGCTGCGCAAGGAGTACGGCCGGGGCAGCGGCCTGGTGCGGGCCGTCGACGGGGTCGACCTCGACGTCGCCGCCGGCGAGACCGTGGCGGTGATGGGACCGAGCGGCTGCGGGAAGTCCACGCTGCTGCACCTGCTCGGCGGCCTCGACCGGCCCTCCGCCGGCGAGGTGACGCTGAACGGCCGCCGCATCGACGACGTCGGCGAGCGAGCGCTCGCCCGCATGCGGCGCACCGGCGTGGGCTTCGTCTTCCAGTCGTTCCACCTCATGGAGGAGCTCACCGCGGTGGAGAACGTCGAGCTGTCGGCGCTGCTGGCCGGGCGCTCGCCGCGGCCCGCGCGGCGGCACGCGGAGCAGTTGCTGGAGCGGGTCGGCCTGGCCGACCGGGCGCGGTTCCTCCCGGCCGCGCTCTCCGGCGGCCAGCGGCAGCGGGTCGCCGTCGCCCGGGCGCTGGGCAACGAGCCGTCGATCGTCCTCGCCGACGAGCCGACCGGAAACCTCGACACCGCGGCCACCTTGGACGTTCTTCAGCTCTTCGACAGCCTGCACGAGGCCGGGCAGACCCTGGTCATCGTCACGCACGACGCACGGGTCGCGGCCACGGCGGAACGGATGATCTCGATGCGGGACGGAGCGTTCGTCGACGAGACCCGGCTGACCGGCGGCACCACCGGACGGCTCGGCGCCCTGATCGGGCTGGACGACTGAGGATGGGCCGCCTGCTTCTGGTCTGCCGCCTCGCCGTACGCGATCTGCGCCGGCGCCGCGTCGAGGCCGCCCTCCTGCTCGTCGCCATCCTGGCCGCCACCACGACGCTGACGCTCGCCCTGGTCGTGCGGGACGCGGCCGGCGATCCCTATCAGAACACCCGCCACGCGACACACGGCCCGGACGTGGTCTCCATCGGCATGCAGGCCGACGAACTGACCGGGCTCGCCCGGACGGAGGGCGTGGTCGGCCACAGTGGACCGTTTCCGGTCGCCGGGACCAAGATCAAGACCGGCACACGTACGGCGGATGTGCAGGTCGTGGGCCGCGACCGCGAGCCCACGACGGTCGACCAGCCCGCGACGGTCCGGGGCGGCTGGGTCCGCGAGGGTGGCGCGGTCGTCGAGGCGGCCTTCGCCGCCGAGCTCGGCCTGCACGTCGGCGACCGCATCGCGCTGGGCGGCAAGCCGTTCGAGGTCGCGGGCATCGGGGTCACCGCCGCCATCGCGCCCTATCCCGCCGCCTCCTGCATCACCGCCGGGGGCTGTGTCAGCGGCGCCGCGCCCGGCGAGCTGCCCCACCTGCTGCACGACCCCGGGCTGATCTGGGTCGCCCGGCCCGACCTGGACGGCATGGCGGCCGGCAGCTACCTGATGAACCTCCGGCTGGCCGACCCGGCCCAGGCGCCGGCCTTCGCCGAGGCGCACCACGGCACCGCGTGGCAGAGCGTCCTGGCCGACGCCACCGAGGTCGCCGGCGACACCCGGATCCTGCTGATGATCGGCGCCTGGCTGCTCGGCCTGCTCGCCGTGGCCAGCCTCTCGGTGCTGGTCGGCGGGCGGATGGCCGACCAGACCCGGCGCGTCGGCCTGCTCAAGGCGGCGGGCGGCACCCCCGGCGTGGTCGCCGCCGTGCTGCTCGCCGAATACCTGCTCGTCGCCGTCGTCGCGGCCGCGGCCGGGCTCGCCCTCGGCACGCTCACCGCGCCGCTGCTCATCCAGCCGACCGCCGGCCTGATCGGCAGCGCGGGCACGCCGGCGCTGACGCCCGCCACGGCCGGCCTGGTGACCGCCGCCGCGCTCGGTGTCGCGGTCCTGGCGACCCTCGTCCCGGCCCTGCGCGCCGCCCGGTCCAGCACCGTCGACGCCCTCGCCGACACGCCGCGCCCGCCCCGGCGGGTCGGCTGGATCATCGCCGCCTCGGCCCGGCTGCCGGTGCCGCTGCTGCTCGCGGTGCGGGTCGCGGCTCGCCGCCCGCGCCGGGCCGCGCTGGCGGTGGCCGGCGTCGCGATCACCGTGAGCGGCGTCTACGTGGCGCTGATCCTCAACGCGGTGCTGGACACCCAGCCGGATCGGGCCGCCGCGCTGCGCGAGGTGCTGCTGGTGTGGACGGTCATCCTGCTCTGCCTGGCCGCGGTGAACGCGGTCGTCATCACCTGGGCGACCGTCCTCGACAACCGGCACGCGTCGGCGCTGGCCCGGGCCCTGGGCGCGACGCCGCGCGAGATGACGGCGGCGCTGTCCGCCGCGCAGGTGCTGCCGGCGCTGCTCGGGGCGGTCATCGGGGTGTTCCCGGGCGGCTTCCTGCTGTTCGTCGCCATCGTCGCGATCACTGGCGGCAGCCGGGACGCGGCTACCCTGCCGTCGCTCTGGCAGGTGTCGGCCCTGGTGCTGGCGACGGTGGTGGGGGTGGCGGCGCTGACCGCGGTGCCGGCCCGGCTGGGCGGGCGCCGCCCGGTGGCGGAGGCGCTGCGCTCCCCCTGATGCGCGGCGGCCGGCCGGCTGTCACCCGGCGGTCGGCCGTTGGCCGGCCGTCGCCAGCCGGGTCGATGCTCAGGTCAAGCCGCGAACTCGTCGACGGCGGCGCTCAGGTCGTCGCCGGTCAGGGGCCGCTGCAGGTCACTGAGGAGGTTGGCGGCCGCGGGCAGCGCGCGCTGCTGGGCGGTGAGGACGACGCTCACGTACTCCCGGTCGGGGATCAGCAGCATCGCGGCGCGATAGCCGGGCAGCCGGCCGTTGAGGTACATCTGACCGCTCGGCCCGAGCGCCCAGCCCAGGCCGTACGCCATGGGGTCGTGTTCGGTGGTCTGCCGGCGGCGGATCGCGGCGAGCGCCGCCGGCTCGCGGAGCAGGCCCTCACCCAGGCTGAGCAGGTCGGGGACGCAGGACCAGAGCCCGCCGCTCGGGCGGCGCGACGGCGGGTAGTCGATGGCGGGCAGCGCCTCCGGCCCGTCCCAGCCGCCGATCGCTTTCGCCGGCGTCGCGAAGCCGGTGCGGGACATGCCCCACGGGCCGAGCAGGCGGGCGGCCAGAGCTTTCTCGAAAGTTGTGTCGTCGAGGCCGGCAAGTATCGCGCCGGCCAGGAAATAGTTGCCGTTGTAGTAGGACCAGCGCGCGCCGGGCACCCGCTCGCTCCCGGCGCGCACCACCAGCCGGGCCGCCTCCGCGAGCGGAAGGGAAGCGACGTTCGCGGCAGTCACCGATTCACGAAGGCCGGCGACCTGGCCGAGGATCTGCGCGACGGTGATGTCCGTGCGCGCCCGCCAATCGGGCCCGAGGGCGGGCAGCAGCGTGATCGCGGGAGTGTCGAGCGGCACACCGCGAGAACGCAGGGCGAGCACGAGCGCGGCCGACGTGACGGCCTTGGTCAGCGAGGCGATGCGAAAGCACGAAAATTCGTCCGTCCCTTTCGCGGCGACGTCCCGCGCTCCGGCGACGGAGACGCCCGCGACGGCGGCGGGCACGTCGCGCAGTTCGTCGAGCGCGTCCCGGAGATCCACGCCTTGAATCTAACGCCCGTCGCCTGCTCGAGCGGCGCGCCGGTCGTCGCCGAGGCCCTGGACCTGCTGGGAGCGCCCTGGACGTGCTGGGATCGCGGCCCGTGCCGGGGATGCCGGTCAGTAAAGTGCGGGCATGACCGACCTGAGGAAGCACATCCTGGCGGAGCTCGGCGTCAAGGCCAGCATCGACCCGGCGGCGGAGATCCGCGACCGGGTCGGCTTCCTCAAGGACTACCTGCGGTCGACGCCCGCCGAGGGCTACGTGCTCGGCATCAGCGGTGGCCAGGACAGCACGCTCGCGGGCCGCCTGTGCCAGCTGGCCGCCGAGGAGCTGCGGGCCGAGGGCCGGCCCGCGACTTTCGTCGCCGTCCGGCTGCCGTACGGGGTCCAGGCCGACGAGCACGACGCCCGGATCGCGCTCGACTTCATCCGGCCGGACCGGTCCGTGGCCGTGAACGTCCGGCCGTCCGCCGACGCGGTGGCCGCCGAGTCGGCGCTGGGCCTCGCCGAGCTGCTCGGCGGGGAGCCCCGGCTGCGCGACTTCGTCCGCGGCAACATCAAGGCCCGCGAGCGCATGGTGATCCAGTACTCGATCGCTGGTCAGCTGAATCTGCTGGTGGCCGGCACCGACCACGCCGCCGAGGCGGTGACCGGCTTCTTCACCAAGTACGGCGACGGCGGCGTCGACATCACCCCGCTGACCGGCCTCACCAAACGCCAGGGCGCGGCCCTGCTGCGCGAGCTGGGCGCCCCGCCGAGCGTCTGGGAGAAAATCCCGACCGCCGATCTCGAGGACGACCGCCCGGCCCTGCCGGACGAGGTCGCGCTGGGGCTGACCTACCACCAGATCGACGACTACCTGGAAGGCGCCGACGTCGCCCCCGAGGTCGCCGCGAAGGTCGAGTCGGTCTTCCGGGCGACCCGCCACAAGCGCGCCCTGCCGGTGACCCCGCTCGACGATTGGTGGCGCTGACCGGCCCCGACTCGCGGCGCGGCCAGGCACCCCGGGCGACGACTCGCGGCGCCGCCAGGCAGCCCGGGCCGACGACTCGCGGCGCCGACCTGGGCCCCGCGCCACGCGCCGGCCGGGGGCAGTACCTAGGATGGGGCCATGACCGATGAGACCACGGCCGAGCAGCTGCGTCAGGAACTCAAGGACGTCGACGCGGAGCTCGCCGAGCTGCGCCGGCTCGTCGGCGACGCGCAGGCGCGCCGCGGGCGGGACAGCGACACCTCCGAGGGCTTCATCGAGCCGGAGGAGATCGCCACCGAGCTGACCGGCATCAACGAGACCGAGGCCGTCATCGACGTGCTGGAGCAGCGCCGCGAGCGCATCGAGGCGCGGCTCAACGCCCTGGGCTGACACCGGCGGGCCTTGCCAGGACGGCCGCCGCCCCGCTAAGAAGTCCGTCGTGGAATTGACGCCGGTGATCGTGACGACACTCGGGGGCGCGTTCTCGGCGACGCTCGGCGTGCTGGTCGGCGGGGCGGTCACCCGGCGGGTCCAGGAGCGGCACTGGCTGCGGGACCGGCAGTTGCAGGCCTACCAGGAACTGTTCGCGCAGTACTCCCGCTTCATGATGGCCCTGCGCCGCGCGCACCTGGACCGCCGCGGCACGGATGTCGACTGGGCCGCCTGGAGCGCGGCGCTCACCGCCGCCAGCCTGGTCGCGCCGCTGGAGGTGGCGCGGGCCATCGACCGGTTCGCGAAGGCCGTGGCGATCTTCCTCGGCAAGGTGGCGACCCGCGACCCGGCGACGGACCCGGTCGACGAGAAGGGCCTGGACGAGGCGTCCCGGCCGGCCGCCGCCGCACACCTCGCGCTGCTCAACGCGATCCGGCGATCGCTGGGTCGCGCGCTGGAGGACGTGCCGTTCTATCTGGGCGGCACGGTGGGTGACCACCCCGAGGGCTCGTATCCGGCGACCGCCGAAACGCCGCGGACCGCCAAGACGCCGGAGACCACCCAGACGCCGGGGACCGCCAAGGCGCCGGAGACCACCCAGACGCAGGAGTCCGCCGGCCCTCAGGGAAAGACCGTGGCGTAGCGGTCGAAGTCGTCGCTGTGGCGGGGGATCACGCACAGCAGGTGACCGCCGGGCGCGCGCAGGATGCGGCATTCCAGCCACTGGCCGATCTGCAGCGCCCCGAGCCCGATCAGCCGGGCGGTCTCGGCGTCGAGGTCGTCGGTCTCGAAGTCGACGTGATAGCGCGCCTGGTCGTCGACGGCCTGGATCGCCAGGGTCAGGCCCGGGAGCGCGCCCGGCAGTGCGGTGAACTGCTCCTCGCCGGGGACGGGCTGGGCCGGGACGCCGAGCGCCGCGGACCAGAAGGCGGCGGCCTCGCCGGCGGCGGCGGACGGGACGTCGATGAGCACGGTGGACAGGCGGCTGCGATGCACGACGCGATCATACTTTCGGCCATCCAGCGGCGACCTTTTGTCCAGATATGACCGTTTCGCCGCGCGCCTGCGTCCGGCGAATCGGACAAAACGCTAACGTCTGACCTATCGCGAGCGGGGCTCCCCCATCGCTCGGAATCCTGACACAGGAGGTCAGACATATGAGCACGATCAAGCGAGTGATCGCGGCGGTCGCGCTGGCCGGCGCGGCCGGCTCGGTGGCGGCCGTGGCCGCGGCCGGTCCGGCGTCCGCCGTGGCGCGCGGCCCGCAGCCGGTCAGCAACCGGCTCACCGCGGTCAAGGCGAACACGGCCAGCTGGGTGAACATCTACTGGCGCACCAACCGCCCGGTCTGCAACGCGAAGGTGGCCGTCGACGGCGGCCGCCAGGTGCGGGTCTCGTACCCGGGCCTGCGCCGCACGACCACGTTCACCACCGGCAACACGCTGCGCCCGGGCCGCACCGCGGCGACCCCGATCCGGGTCAACCCGATCGCCCGCCGCAGCGGCGTGGTGGTGCTGCGCGCGTCGATGTCCTACACGGACTGCGGCCGGCACGCCCGCACCCAGTGGACCCGGGCCAACCTCAGCCTGCCGGTGATCCGCCAGATCGGCGGGGCCCCGGGGAACCACCGCCCCGGCCACCGCTGAGGTAACCCCTATCGAGGCCGGGCGTGCGCGAGCGCGCCCGGCCTTTACGGCCGCAGCAACGGCGGATGCAGCAGCGTCGCCGTCCCCCGCCGATACAGCTGGGCCGGCCGCCCCCGATCCCGGATCGCGGTCGCACCCGTCGGCTCCACGAAACTTTCCGCCCCGGTCACCTTGCGATGGAAATTCCGCGGGTCGAGCCGGGTGCGCCACACCGTCTCGTAAACGGCGCGCAGCTCGGCGATGGTGAACTCCGGCGGGCAGAACGCAGTGGCCAAGGGCGTGTATTCGAGCTTGGCCGAGGCCCGCTCCAGCCCGTCGGCGAGGATCCGCGCGTGGTCGAAGGCCAGCGCCCCCGAGGAACCCGGCGACTCTGAGGAAGCCGGGGAAACCGACGACACCGGCAGCCAGGAGGCGACCGCGGCGTCGCTGCCGGCCACCGGGAGCGGCTGGTCCGGCAGCAGCGCGAGGTAGGCCACCGTGATGACCCGCCCGCGCGGGTCACGCCCCGGCGTCCCGTACGTGGCAAGTTGCTCGAGATATCCGGGGCGCAGCCCCGTCTCCTCGCTCAGCTCGCGCGCCGCCGCGGCATCGAGATCCTCGTCGGGCAGGACGAAGCCGCCGGGCAGCGCCCAGGCGCCCCGGAACGGCGGGATCGCCCGCCGGATCAGCAGCACCTGCAGCTCCGCCGACCGGATGGTGAGCAGCACCAGATCCACCGTGACGGCCACCGTGTTTAACGTCATGTTGACGATAATAGCGGACTCCTTTATCGTCATCCTGACGACAAAGTGGGAGGACGGCCGACATGGCTGACGTGACACGACGACTGCACCTGCGGCACCTGCGCGGCGCCCCGACCAGCTGGGTAAGCCACACGGCCGGCGGAAAGGTCCGGGCGCAGGGGACGGGGCTCTCCTTCTGGTACCGGCCGCTGACCGCGGTCCTGTCCGAGGTGCCGGTCGACGACCGGGAGCTGCCACTGCTGTTCCACGCCCGCACCGAGGACTTCGCCGACGTGACCGTGCAGGCCACGGTGACCTACCGGTTCAGCGACCCGGCCGCCGCCGCGACCCGCCTCGACTTCTCCATCGATCCCTACCGCGGGCGCTGGCGCGGTCAGCCGCTCGACCAGGTCGCCACGCTGCTGGCCGAGCTGGCCCAGCAGCCGGCCCTCGACGTGCTGGCCCGGGTGCCGCTCGCGGAGGCGCTGACCACCGGCATCGCGCCGGTGCGGCAGGCCGTCGCGGACGTGCTCGCCGGCGACCCGCGGCTGACCGAGACCGGCGTGACCGTGGTGAGCGCGCGGGTGGCGGCGATCCGCCCCGAGCCCGAGCTGGAGCGGGCGCTGCAGACGCCGACCCGCGAGCAGGTGCAGCAGGACGCCGACCGGGCCACCTACGCCCGGCGCGCCAACGCGGTGCAGCAGGAGCGGGCGATCGCCGAGAACGAGCTGCAGAGCAAGATCGAGCTGGCCCGGCGCGAGCAGCAACTGGTCGAGCAGCGCGGCGCGAACACGCGGCGGGAGGCCGAGCTGGACGCCGAGGCATGGCTGGTCGCGGCGCGCGGCGAGGCGGAGCGGCAGGAGGTGGCGGCGCAGGGCGCCGCGGAACGGTCCCGGCTCACGGCGGGTGCCGAGGCAGATGCGGCACGCGTACGGGATGACGCGCGCGCCGCCGGAGCCCGCGTGGTGGGCCTGGCCGAGGCGGAGGCCGAGGCCGCGCGCCTGGCCGCCTACCGCGACCTGCCGCCCGCCGTCCTGCAGTCGCTCGCGCTGCGCGAGCTGGCCGCGCACGTGCCCGCGATCGGCGAGCTCACCGTCACCCCCGACCTGCTCGGCAAGCTGATCGGCCGGCTGGGATGAGCGTGCTCACCCCGCGCGTGGTGGTCGTGTC
The DNA here is from genome assembly GCF_042664765.1 of Paractinoplanes rhizophilus. Taxonomy (NCBI): domain Bacteria; kingdom Bacillati; phylum Actinomycetota; class Actinomycetes; order Micromonosporales; family Micromonosporaceae; genus Paractinoplanes; species Paractinoplanes rhizophilus. The sequence goes on from NZ_JBHTBJ010000001.1 coordinate 478,820, forward strand.
GCGGCGCAGCGAGCTCGACGAGCTGCTGGTCCGGCACGGCACCCGCGGCGCCGCCGCCTACTTCCTGCGCCAGCGCGGGCGCGACCTCGCCGAGGTGACCGCCCGGCACGAGGCGCTGACCGCCGCGCTGACCGAGGTGGGCGGCGCGATCCCGGCCGACTGGCGGCGCGGCCACGTCGAGCGCGCCGACCTGCCGCGGTTCCTGTTCGGGCCGGAGGACATCGTCGTCGCCGTCGGCCCGGACGGCCTGGTGGCGAACGTGGCGAAGTACGTCGACGGCCAGCCGGTGATCGGCGTCGACCCGGAGCCCGGCCGCAACGCCGGGGTGCTGGTACGGCACGGCGCGGCCGAGGTGGCCGATCTGCTGCGCCGGGCCGGCGGGCGGGGACAGGACGGGCTGGGACAGGAACGGACGATGGTGGTCGCGCGGCTCGACGACGGCCAGGAGCTGTACGGCCTCAACGAGGTCTACGCCGGCCACCCGAGCCACCAGTCCGCCCGCTACCTGCTGACCACTCCGGACGGTGGCCGGGAGCGGCAGTCCTCCTCCGGCCTGATCGTGGGCACCGGCACCGGCGCCACCGGCTGGTGCGCCTCCATCGCCCGCGAGCGCGCGACCGCCCCGGCCATGCCGGCCGCGGACGAGCGGGCGCTGTGCTGGTTCGTACGCGAAGCATGGCCCTCACCCACCACCGGCGTGCGGCAAGCCGCCGGGTTTTTGACGGCGGGCGAGGAGGTGCGGCTGACCAGCGAATCGGAGCGGCTGGTGGTGTTCGGCGACGGGCTCGAGTCCGACGCGCTGGAGCTCTCCTGGGGCCAGCGGGTCGCGATCGGCGTCGCGGACCGGCGGCTGCGCCTGGTCTGACCCTTGATCACGGTTGGCGGCGCCGGTATAGGGTGATCGCCGATGTCCACTCCGCTGTCCCTGCCGCCCCCGCCGCCGCGTGCGCCCGAGTTCGGCGCCGAGGCGCTGATCGCCTGCGAGAGCCTGGTGCGCATCTATCAGACCGGGCCGGTCGAGGTGCAGGCCCTGCAGGGTCTCGACCTGATCGTGGAGGCCGGCGAGATGGTCGCCGTGGTCGGCGCTTCCGGGTCGGGCAAGTCGACGCTGCTGTCGATCCTCGCCGGGATCGACGCGCCGACCGCCGGCCGCGCCCGCGTCGACCGGTGGAACCTGCTGTCGATGTCGCGCGCCGACCGGGTGCGGTACCGCCGGCACACGGTCGGTTTCGTCCGGCAGCAGACCGCGAGCAACCTGGTGCCGTACCTGACCGCCGGGCAGATGGTCGACCTGCCGATGACCGCGGCCCGGGTGCCGGCCCGGACCCGCCACAAGCGCAGCCGGGAGCTGCTCGGCGCGCTCGGGGTCGGCGAGCTGGCCGACCGGCGGCCCGGTCAGCTCTCCGGCGGGCAGCAGATGCGGGTCGCCATCGCGGTGTCGCTCGCCAACGAGCCGCGCGTGCTGCTCGCCGACGAGCCGACCGGCGAGCTCGACACCGCCACCTCGGCCGAGGTGTTCGGCGCGCTGCGCGACGTCAACCGCGACCTGGGGGTCACCATCGTCGTCGTCACCCACGACCCGGCGGTCAGCGGCCAGGTGGAGCGCACCGTGGCCATCCGTGACGGCCGCACCAGCAGCGAGGTGCTGCGCCGCACCGCCACCGCCGACGACGGCGGCGAGCACGTCATCGCCGAGGAGTACGCGGTGATGGACCGGGCCGGCCGCGTGCAGATCCCGGCCGATTACCGCGAGGCCCTCGCCCTCACCCGCCGGGTGCGGCTGGCGCTGGAGCCGGACCACGTCACGATCCGGCCGGACGCATGACCGCGCCGCTTCTTACGGTCGCAGGGGTGCACCGCACCTTCGGATCGGGGCCTGCCGCGGTGCACGCGCTCGACGACATCTCCTTCGAGGTCGAGCCGGGCACCATGGTCGCGCTCGTCGGCCGCTCCGGCTCGGGCAAGACGACCCTGCTCAACGTCATCGGCGGCCTCGACCGGCCGGACGCCGGCTCGGTCACCGTCGACGGCGTCGACGTCACCGGCCTCGACGAGGACGGGCTCTCCCGGCTGCGGCGCGAGAAGGTCTCCTACGTCTTCCAGACCTTCGGCCTGATCCCGGTGCTCTCCGCCGCCGAGAACGTGGGCGTGCCGCTGCGCCTGGCCCGCGCCGAGGCCGCCGAGCGCGAGCGCCGGGTCGAGCTGCTCCTCGAGCTCGTCGGGCTGGCCGACCACGCCAGGCAGCGGCCCGGCGAGCTCTCCGGCGGCCAGCAGCAGCGGGTCGCGATCGCCCGCGCGCTGGCCGCGTCGCCCCGGCTGCTCATCGCCGACGAGCCCACCGGCCAGCTCGACGCCGAGACCGGCCTCGCGGTGATGGCGCTGCTGCGCGGCATCGTCGAGTCCGAGGGCGTCACCGCGCTCGTCTCCACCCACGACCCGGTGATGATGGCGCTCGCCGACCGGGTCATCCAGATCGCCGACGGACACCTGCTCCCGTGATCGCGCTCCTCGCCCGGCGCGCCCGCGCGCAGTGGCCGCTGCTGGCCGCCCTGCTCGCCGTGCTCACCGTCGGCGCCACCCTGCTCGGCGCCTGCGCGCTGCTGGTGACCCGCACGTCGGAGCGGGCCGTGGAGGTCGCCGCCACCCGGGCCGACGCCGACGACGTCGCGGTCACCGCGTACACGGTCACCATCGCGCCCGGCGACGCCCGCTCGGTCGCCGCCGACACCCGGGCCGTGCTGACCTCGGCGATCGCGCCGTTCGCGTCGACCACGACCACCCGCGCGTCGTCGGTCATGCGGGCGCTGCCGGGCGACCGGGAGGCGTACATGTCGGGGGTCGAGGGTCTCGCCTCGCGCGCCACCCTCATCGCCGGGCGGTGGCCGCGGGCCGCGGCCGACGCGGCGCCGTCGGGCACCCCGCTGGAGGCCGCGCTCTTCGACAACACCGCGCGGCTGCTCGGCGTGAAGGTCGGCAGCCGGGTCCGGCTCGGCGCGGAGATGACCCGCGACCCGGCGCCGCCGGTCGAGGTGACCGTGGTCGGGCTCGTGCACCCGCTGCCCGCGGCGGGCTGGGACCGGGATCCGCTCGCCGGCGAGGGCTTCGACCCGACGCCCACCGACGCCGCGTTCGGGCGCAAGATGCAGGCGTACGGGCCGTTCCTGGTGGACCTGGCCGACCTGCTGGCCAGCGGCTCGGCGCTGGACCGGCTGGAGGTCACCGCCCGGCCGGACCTGTCCGCGCCGCGGGCCCGCGACCTCGACAAGCTCGCCGCCGCGCTGCTCGCCGCCGACCGCAAGCTGGCCGGGACGCTCGCCGACCGCGTACGCATCGAGCGCGTCACCTCCCCGCTGCCCGCCACCCTGCTCGGCGCCCGCTCCCAGCAGCAGCTGACGGCGGGCGCGGTCCTCGCGCTCGCCCTCATCGGCCTGGTGCTCACCGCCATCGCGCTGGCCCTGGCCGGCCGGCTCGCCACCGGCGTGCGCGCCGAGGAGAGCGACCTGCTCACCGCGCTCGGCACCAGCCGCGGCCAGTTCGCCGCCGCCGCAGCCGTCGAGGCCCTCGGGCTGGCCCTGCTGGCCGCCGCGCTGTCCATCCCGGCCTCCTCGGTGCTGCACTCGGCGCTGACCCACGTGCCGCCGCTCTCCGGCGCAGGCCTGTCCGCCCGGCCGGCCGTCACGGTCACGCAGCTCGTCACCGTCGGGTCCGGCGTGCTGGCCCTCGCGCTGCTGCTGGTCACGCTCGCGGTCTGGCCCACGATGCCGTCGGGGGACCGGCGCCGCCGCCGCGAGCTGCTCGCCCGGTCCGGCGCCGACGTGCTGCTGGTGGCGCTGGCCGGGGTCGGCTGGTGGCAGCTGAGCACCCAGCCCGCGGCCTCGGGCACGCGCGCCGACGCCGTACGCGTGCTCGCCCCCGCCCTGCTCCTCACCGCCGGGACCGCCCTCGCCCTGCGGCTGGTCCCGCCCGCGCTCGGCTGGGCCGAGCGGCTCGCCGCCCGGCGGCGCGGTCTCGTGCTGCCGCTCGCCGCGTTCCAGGCCGCCCGCCGGCCGCAGGCCATCGCCGCCGGGCTGCTGATCGGCCTCGGCTGCGCGGCCGCGACGTTCGGCACCGCGTTCGGCGCCACCTGGACCGCCTCCCAGCACGACCAGGCCGACCTCGCCGTCGGCACCGACCTCGCCATCGAGCTCGGCGCTCCCCCGGTCACCGGGCAGAGCGGCGCGGTCGCGGCGGCCACCGGCGGCGTGGTGAGCCCGGTCGCCCGGCACAGCATCGCGGTCGGCCAATGGCTCGGCGGCCCGGACTCCTCCCCGCAGCTCGTGGCGGTCGACACCCGGCGCGCGAGCGGCCTGCTGCGCGGGCGCGGCGACGGCGACCGCGGCTGGGCCCAGATCGTCGCGCCGCTCACCCCGGCGACGCCGGTCGCGGGCCTGGCGCTGCCGAAGGGCGCCACCCCGGTGGTCTCCGGCACCGCGACCGGCAACGCCGCTGTCTCGGTCACGCCCTGGCTGCTCCTGCAGGACGAGACCGGGCTGCGGACCTCCTGCTCCGGCCCGGACCTCCCGCTCGACGGCCGGCCGCACAAGGTGCCCGGCTGCGTTCCGGCGGCCGGGCTGAGCCTCGTCGCGGTGGCCATGCCCTTCGCCGGCCAGCTCTTCGACTGGCAGGCGGTCGCCGCCGTCGACGTCACGCTGACCGTCCCGGGCGCCACCGGCGCCGCGCCACATTGGACCGCGCGCGCCGCTTCGCCGGAGTCGCGGCAGCTCACCGGCGCCAAGGTGTCGGTCGCCGGGGACCGGATGCGGATGTCCGGCGCGCTGCAGTTCGCCGACCCCACCGACGCGAGCCGGACCCTGGTCGTCACCGCGTTCGGCGACCCGGGCCCGGTGCCGATCGCGATCTCCGACGATCTCGCCCGCAACGTCGGCGCGAAGGCCGGCAGCGAGCTCAGTCTCACCTTCGGCGTCACGCCGGTCGACACCGTGGTCACCGAGGTCATCCCGTCCGTGCCGGCCGCGCCCGGCGCCGCGGCGGCCCTGGCCGATGTCGACGCGCTCTCCCGCGCCCTGATCGCCCGGGGCGACCTCGACTCCCCGGTCAGCGCCTGGTGGGTCGGCAACCCCCGGGCCGGCGCGCAGCAACGCGTCGAGGGGCAGCACCTCGGCGTGGTCACCACCCGCGCCGGCGAGACCGAGCGGCTCACCGGCAGCCCGCTGCGCGCCTCGCTGCCGGCGGTGCTGCGGGTGCTGGTCGCCGCCGCGATCCTGCTGCTGCTCGGCGGAGTGATCCTGCACGTGACCTGCGACGTGCAGATCCGCGCGCTGGAGGTGGCCCGGCTGCGCGGGCTCGGCATGTCCCGCCGTGACATCAGGCGCGCCCTGCTCGGCGAGCACGCCGCCGTGCTGCTGCCGCTGCTCGCCGCCGGGGCGGCGGTCGGGGCGCTCGCGACCTGGGTGGTGGCGCCGCTGATGATCCGCTCCGACACCGGGGCGGCGCCGGTGCCGCCGGCCCAGGCGCACTGGCCATGGCTCACCGAGACGGCGCTGCTCGCCCTGCTCGTCGCCGGGACCGCGCTGGCCGTGGCCGCGGTCGTCACCGTACAGGCCCGCCGGGCCGACGCCGCGCACCTGCGGGTGGCCTCATGAGATTCCTTCCGGCACCGCATTGGCCCAGCGTGCGCGGGCGGGCCTGGGCCGACGCCGGTCCGCTGCTGCTGGTCGCGATCGTGGTCGCGGCGATCAGCCTGCTCGCCGCCGTGGTGCCGCCGCTGCTGCGGGCCACCGCCGACGACGCCGCCCGGGACGCGATCCGGGAGGCGCCCGACGACTCCGCCGTGCGCGTCGACGCCCGGTGGGAGGACGACTACGGGCCCACCGGCGGACGCGTCCGCAATGCCCGCCTCGCCGAAGACATGGAAGACATGCGCGAGCGGGCGGAATCGACGCTCGCGCCCGATCTGCGGGCCGCCCTGCGACCGCCGGTCACCACCGTCACCAGCCTCTCCCTGCTGGTCACCGACGGCAGCGTGCAGCGGCACTTCCTGCTGGCCTACCTGCGCAGCGGCGAGCAGGGCCCGGCGGTCACCTGGGTCGCCGGCGGCGCGCCGAAGGGCACCGCCGAGGGCAACCGGGAGATCGCGCTGAACGGCGCGCCGTGGGAGGTGCAGGTCGGGCTCTCCGAGGCCGAGGCGGCCGCGCTCAAGATGCGTCCGGGCGACCACATCCCGCTGCAGGACGAGCAGCGCAACAAGTACAACGTGAAGGTCAGCGGCATCTTCAAGCCGGTCGACACCGCCGACCCCGCCTGGCAGCGGACGCCGTGGGTGCTGCGGCCCACGCTGGGGCTCGACGGCGCCGGCACCACCCGGCTGGGCGGCCTGCTCTCCGCCGACTCGCTGCCCGACGCCCGGCTCGCCACCCTGCAGGACCAGCTGCGGCGCACGGTCTGGTTCTCGGCCGACCCGGACGAGCTGACCTGGGAGTCCGCGCAGCGCCTGGCCGTCACGGTCGCCACGCTCAAGGCCAAGTCGGCGTCGTCCGCCGAGCGCGACGACTCGCTCAAGTGGCAGACCCAGCTCGACCGGGTGCTGCACAAGGTGCGCGAGCAGGTCGACGCGGCGACCGCGCAGGCCTCGGTGCTGCTGATCGCCGTGCTGGCCGGCGGCGTGCTGGTGCTGTTGCTCGCGGCCGACCTGCTGACCCGGCGGCGGGCGGCGGCGCTCACCACGGCGCGCCGGCGCGGGGCGTCGCTGCCCACCCTGGCGACCGAGCTGCTGATCGAGTCGGTGGCCGTGACGCTCCCGGCGGCGGCGATCGGGGTGCTTCTCGCGCTGGCGATCGCCGGCGACGCGGCGATCGCCGGGGTCTGGCCGGTGGTGGCGTGCGCCGTCCTGGCGGGGCCGGGATTCGGGACGGTCGCGGCGGCCCGGGCCACGCGGGACCGGCGTACGCCCGCCAACCGGGCCGCCCGCCGCTGGCAGCAACGCACCGCCCAGCTGCGGCGCGCGGCTCTCGACGTCGCCATCGTCCTCTCGGCGGTGGGCGCGATCGTGTCGCTGCGGCAGCGCGGCGTGGGCGACTCGGCGCTGCCGGCGGCCGCGCCCGCCCTCGGGGTCATCGCCGGCACGCTGGTGCTGCTGCGGCTGATGCCGGCCGGTACCGGCCTGGCGCTGCGCCGGGCGCTGCGGTCGCGCCGGCCGCTGGCGGTGTTCGGGGCCGCGCAGGCGGCGTCCACGGCCGGCCGGGCGCTCCCGCTGCTGGTGCTGACGACCACGACCGCGCTCGCGTCGTTCGCGGTCACACTCTCGGCGACCGTCTCGCACGGGCTCGCGGACGGGGCCTGGCACACGGTCGGCGCGGACGCGCGGCTCGACGTCTCGCCCGACGCCACCGGGTCGACGCCGCAGCTCGCGGCGAAAATCGCCGCTTCGCCGGGGGTCACGGCCGCGGTCGCGGGCGAGGTCATTTCCGGCGTACGGGTGGTCACGAACGACACGTCGGTCACGCCCAGCCTGGTGATCGTCGACGCGGCGGCGTTCCGCCGGATGCTGGCGTCCACACCGCTCGGGGATCTGCCGGCGCTGGACCGGCTGCCGGCCGGCGGGGCACTGGTCCGCACGTCCGACGACAGCCTGCGGCCCGGGCAGCAGCTGCGGCTCTACGTCGGCGACGGCGCGGGCACCTACGGGACGAGTGGCTACGGGGTCGACGACCCCGACGAGGCCGTCGAGGTGACCGCCGTCGGGGTCGCCCCGGAGCTCAACAACCTCGGCGACGTCGTGGTGGTCGACGCGTCGGCCCTGCCCAGCGAGCCGGACACGATCTGGGCCACCGGGCCGGGCGCGGCCCGGGCGGTGGACGCGGTGGCGATCAGCGGACACCCGGTGGTGCGGACCGAGGTGCTGGCCGAGCGGCGCTCGGCGGCGCTGACGTCCGGGCTGCTGACGCTCGACATCGCGGCGGCGGCGACCCTGCTGGCGCTCGGGCTGCTCGGCTTCGCCCTGGGTGCGGCGGCCACCGCACCGGAGCGGTGGCGCACCCTGGCCCGGCTGCGCACGCTGGGTCTGCGGCCGCGCGACACGCACCGGGTGGCGGCCGGCGAGCTGCTGCCGCCGGTGCTGGCGGCGGCGGTGTTCGGCCCGCTGCTCGGGCTGTCGGTGGTCTGGCTCGGCTTCGGCCCGCTCTCGCTGCGCCTGATCACCGGCCAGTCGGCCGCGCCGGCCACGGTGGTGCCGTGGTGGGCGCTCGGCGCGCTGGCGCTCGTGCTGCTGCTCGCCCTGCTCGTCGTGGTGCCGGCCGAGGGGGCGGTGCGGCGCCGCCAGGGTCTGTCCGACGTGTTGCGCACCGGCGGCGACTGACGCTATCGCTGCGCCTCGTAGTGCTCGCGCATCGCCGGGTAGTAGTCGTCGAAGCTCGGCAGCGGCCGGCCGTCGCGGGCGGCGACCAGGGCGTCCAGGTAGAACTCCCAGCCCGGCCCGACCTCGCCGACGCCGTCGGTGGTGGTCAGGTGCTGGGTGAACCGCAGCTCGGTCCCGCCCGGCGTCTCGATGAGGGTCAGATCGAGGCGCCAGCGGTCGGGCTCCTCGCCGGCCGAGAGGGCGAGGCGTCGCGGCGGCTCGCACGCGTCGATGGTCATGTCCATCCAGGGCTGTCCCTCCTCCTGCGCCATCTGCACCTTGACGATCCGGCCCGGCGCGGCGTCGCCCGCCCAAGCGCCGAACCAGCGGGCGGTGCGCTCCGGATCGGTGAGGCTCGCCCAGACGTCGTCGATGGGCGCGCGGAACGTGCGGGTCAGCACGAGGTCGTCGCCGAAGAGACGGCCGGCCGGTGTCGGGCTCATGCGGTTTCCTCCTGAGAAGCGGTGCGTCCGGCGGCGGTGCGCCGCTCGCGGCGGGTGCGGTAGACCTCGGTCTCCAGCGCGTCGAGGCGCTGCGGCCAGCCGGACGGGCGCCGCACGCTCTCCAGCCACCCGGACAGCTCGTCGAGCGGGGCGGTGACCAGCTCGTAGAGCCGGCGACGGCCGGCGGCGGTGTCGCGGACCAGGCCGGCCTCGCGCAGCACGCGCAGGTGGCGGCTGACCGCGGGGCGGCTGATCGCGAACCGGCCGGCGATCTGGCCGGCCGAGAGCGGCTCGTCGCGCAACATCAGCAGGATCTCCCGCCGCACCGGGTCGGCGATCGCGCCCGCCACCTCGTCCACGCCGGAAGCGTAACCATTGGGTTACGCGTCCGCAACCGCACGATCCGGTACGCCTTCGGCGACGGGCGCGAGACGTGCGACGTACGGTCGATCCATGAAGGCCATCATCTACCGCGACAACGGCGGCCCCGAGGTGCTCGAGCTCGTCGACCGGGACGTGCCCGCGCCCGGCCCCGGCGAGGTACGCGTGCGGCTCGCCGTCTCCGGGGTCAACCCCACCGACTGGAAGAACCGCTCGGGCGCCACCAACCCCATGCAGCACCCGGAGATCATTCCGCAGCTCGACGGCGCCGGGATGATCGACGCCGTGGGCGACGGCGTCGACCCGGGGCGGACCGGGCAGCGGGTCTGGCTGTACCTGGCGGGGGCGGGACTGTCCGGCGGGACCGCCGCCGAGTTCACGGTGGCGCCGGCGGCGCGGGCCGTGCCGCTGGCCGATCAGGCCGGCTTCGACGTGGGCGCGTCGCTGGGCGTGCCCGCGCTCACCGCGCACCGCGCGCTCACCGTCGCCGAGGACGGCCCGCGGCGGCTGCGGCCCGGCGCGCTCGACGGCAAGGTGGTGCTCGTCGCGGGCGGCGCGGGCGCGGTCGGGCACGCGGCCATCCAGCTCGCCCGCTGGGCCGGCGGCACCGTGATCAGCACGGTCAGCGGGCCCGGCAAGGCCCGGCTGGCCACCGCCGCCGGCGCCCACCACGTGGTCAACTACCGCGAGGGCGACCCGGCGGCCGAGATCCGGGCGATCGCGCCGGACGGCGTCGACATCGTGGCCGAGGTGGCGCTCGGCGCCAACCTCGCGCTGGACCTGGCCGTGCTGCGCACGCGCGGCACGATCGCGACCTACGCCAACGACGGCGGCAAGCCGGTCGAGCTGGACGTGCGGCAGAACATGACGCTGAACACCCGGTTCCAGTTCCTCGTACTCTACACGGTCGGCGACGAGGCGCTCGCCGCGGGCGCCGAGGACGTCGCCGCCGCGGTCCGCGACGGCGCGCTGCCGGTCGGCGAGGAGCACGGCCTGCCGCTGGTCCGCTTCCCGCTGGCCCGCACCGCCGAGGCGCAGCAGGCGGTCGAGAACGGCGCGGTCGGCAAGGTCCTGGTCGACATTTGAGCAGAACCACGGCGGCCAGGCGGACGTACGACCCCGCGTTATCAGCGGCTGTCGCGGGGTAATCGCATGCCATGGCAACGGTGACCCGCACGATCTCGGCAACCCCGGACCGCGTCTTCGCGGTCCTGAGCGACGGATGGGCCTACAGCGACTGGGTGGTCGGCACCGCCCACATCCGCGACGTCGACCCGTCCTGGCCGGCGGTCGGTGCTTCGCTGCACCACAAGGCGGGGCCGTGGCCGCTCTCGCTCAAGGACAAGTCGACCGTGACGGCGGTGGAGACCGACCGGCGCCTGACGCTGCGGGCGGGCCTGTGGCCGTTCGGCGAGGCCACCGTCGACATCGTGCTGGAGCCGGCCGGGCCGGGCGCGACCAAGGTGACGATCCGCGAGGACTTCCACGCCGGGCCGCTGCACTGGGTCAAGAACAAGATCAACGACCTGGTGCTGCACGGGCGCAACACCGAGACGCTGAGCCGCCTGGGCGACCTCGCCGAGCGCAAGGAGACGCGGCAACCGCACCGAGCGAGCTAGGCCCTGTTTCGTGACCCGGCCAAGTGCGAGGCGAGGTCCAGGCCACGCCGCAGCCCTGGTCGGGTTACGAAACAGGGCCTACGCCACGCGGTAGGGCTCGGCGTCGGCCGCCTTGAAGGTGAGGCCGTGGCCGGGGGCGGACAGGTCGGGGGTCAGCGTCCCGCCCGGCCCGAGCGGCGTGACCCCGTCGAAGAAGAGCCGTTCGATCCGGACGTGGTCGTGGAAGTACTCGAGGTGCCGCAGGTTGGCAGTCGCGGCCGCGCAGTCCAGGTGCAGCGCCGGGGCGCAGTGGCCGGAGACCTCCAGCTGATGCGCGGCGGCCAGCGCGGTCACCCGCTGCCACTCGGTGATGCCGCCGCAACGTGAGACGTCCGCCTGCAGGCAGTCCACGACCGGGGCCAGGCGGGCGAAGCACGGCAGGTCGTACGCGTACTCGCCGGCGGCCACGTCGGGGGCGATCGCGGCACGCACCCGGCGGAGGCCGTCGAGGTCGTCCGACGAGACCGGCTCCTCGAACCAGCGCACGCCGGGGAACTCGGCGGCCAGGCGGATGGCCTGCTTCGCGGAGTAGCCGCCGTTCGCGTCGACGTAGAGCTCGCCGTCGCCCAGCACGCGCCGGGCGACCGCGATGCGAGCCAGGTCGCGTGCCTCACGCGTACCCCAGGACTCGCCGATCTTGATTTTGGCCCGCCCGATCCCGGCGTGGTCGGCGAGCCAGCCGGTGAGACGCTTGTCGTCCCACGTGGTGAAGCCGCCGCTGGCGTAGACCGGAACCGACGGGCGGGCCACGCCCAGCAAGGTCGCCAGGCGTACGCCGAGCAGGCGGGCCTTGAGATCCCAGAGCGCGACGTCCACGGCCGAGATCGCCGTCGCCGCGACGCCCGCGCGGCCCACGTTGCGGATCGCGCGGACCATCGCCTCGTTGGCGGCCGGCACGTCGGTGGGCGGCAGGCCGGCCACCGCGGGCGCGAGCAGCTCGCCGATCAGGTGCCCGGCCGCCGCCGGCGCGTACGTCCAGCCCAGGCCCGTCTGGCCGGCCGCCCGCGCGTGCACGACGACGACCGTGGTGGCCTCCCACGCGAAGGTGCCGTCGCCCTCCGGGCCGTCGGTCGGCACCCGGTACGCCGCCCAGGACAGGTCAAGGGACACGGCGGCCTCGCACCGCGGCGTGCAGCACCTCGGCCAGGTGCCGGGGCCGCTTGCCGGTGTTCGCGTCGTCGATCTGGGTGCGGCAGCTGAAGCCGTCGGCGAGCACCAGCGTGTCCGGCGCCGCGGCCCGCACGGCCGGCAGCAGGCCCTGCTCGGCGCAGGCCAGCGAGACGTCCCGGTGGGCGGCGGTCATGCCGAAGTTGCCGGCCAGGCCGCAGCAGCCGGACGCCGGCTCGGACACGTCGACGCCGATCCGGTCCAGCAGGCGGCGGTCGTCGTCGAAGCCGAGCACCGCGTGCTGATGGCAGTGTTTCTGCACGATCGCGCGCACCGGCTCGTCGCCGGGCAGCCGCGGCCGGAAGCCGGGCGCCCGGGAGACCAGCAGCGACGCGAGCGTGTGGGTCTGCCGGGAGAGCCGGTCGGCGTCCTGGTCGCGGCCGAACATCTCGGGCAGGTCCGAGCGGAAGACGGCCGTGCACGACGGTTCCAGGCCGACGACCGGCAGGCCGGCCCGCAGGTACGGCGCGAGCGTGTCCACGGTGCGCCGCAGCACGCGCGACGCGACGCCGAGCTGCCCGGTCGAGATCCAGGTGAGCCCGCAGCAGACAGTACGCGGCGGCACCACCACCTCGAACCCGGCCGCCTCCAGCACGCCGACCGCCGCGGCCGCGATGCCGGGCGCGAACGCGGTGGTGAACGAGTCGGTGAAGAGCAGCACCGGGCCGAGCGGGCCGGGCGGGGACTTGCGCTTGCGCAGCCACCGGTCGATGCGGGCCGGCGCGAAGCGCGGCACCGACCGCCGCGGGTCGATCCCGGCGAGCCGCTTGGCCGTCTTCGAGCGCGCGATGGTGTTGGCCAGGCCGGGGGCAAGCGCCGCCGCCTGGGCCGCCGCCGGCAGCCAGCCCAGCGAGTAGTGGTCGCGCGGCCGGATCCGCCCGGCGTAGTGGTGGGACAGGAACTCGGCCTTGTACGTCGCCATGTCGACCTGCACCGGGCAGTCGCTGCGGCAGCCCTTGCAGGCCAGGCACAGGTCGAGCGAGTCGCGGACCGCCTCGCTCCGCCAGCCGTCGTCGATCACGCCGCCGTTGACCATCTCGAACAGCAGCCGCGCCCGGCCGCGCGTGGAGTGCTCCTCGTCCCGGGTGACCTGGAAGCTCGGGCACATGACGCCGCCGTCCGGCGCCGAGCGGCGGCACTCGCCCACCCCGGCGCAGCGCAGGGCGGCGCGCGCGAAGCTGCCGTCGTCCTCGTGGTAGCCGAAGTGGGTGGCGGGCTGGGCGGGGGCGTAGTCGGCGCCGAGGCGCAGATCGTGGTCGAGCGGCCGGGCGTGGACGACCTTTCCCGGGTTCATCCGGTTGCGCGGGTCGAAGACGGCCTTGAACTCCTCGAACGCGCGCACGATGTCGTCGCCGTACATGGTCCGCAGCAGCTCGCCGCGCGCCTGGCCGTCGCCGTGCTCGCCGGAGAGCGAGCCGCCGTGCTCGACGCAGAGCCGCGCGGCGCGCTCGACGAAGGACCGGTACGCCTTGATGCCGTCCACGCTGGTCAGGTCGAACGGGATGCTGCAGTGCACGCAGCCGTGCCCGAAGTGGCCGTAGAGGCTGGTCGCGCCGTAGCCGTACTCGTCCAGCAGCTTCAGCAGGGCCCGCAGGTAGTCGCCGAGGCGTTCGGGGGCGACCGCGGAGTCCTCCCAGCCGGGCCAGGCGTCCGGGCCGTTCGGCGTGCGGGCGGTGGTGGCGAGCCCGGCCTCGCGCACCTTGATGAGCCGCTCCCGCAGCTCGTCCTCGAGGATTACGCCGCGGTCGCCGGCCAGCCGCTCGGCCGCCGCCCGGGCCTCCTGCGGGGTCTCGCCGCCGAGCTCGGCCATCAGCCAGGCCCGGCCCGCCGGGAGCATGTCGAGGATCTCGGTGGGCCGGTGCTCCTCGCGCTCGTACCGCAGCAGCTTCTCGTCCAGCCCCTCCAGCTGGATCGGCTGATGCGTGGCGACCGACGGCGCCGCGTCGCCGGCCGACGCGATGTCGGGATAGCCGAGCACCACGGTGACCAGATGCGGGGGCGGCCGCAGCAAGCGGATCTCGACCCGCAGCACGGTGACGCACGTCGATTCGGTGCCGACCAGCGCCCGCGCCAGGTCCAGGTCGGCCAGGGCCGGCAGGTTGTACCCGGAGATGCGCCGCGGGATGTCCGGGAACCGGGTCGCGATCCGGTCGGCGTACCGGTCGTAGAGCTCGCGCAACGCGCGCCGGATGTCCTCGTCGCCCTCGCCGGGTCCGACCCACATCCGGCGGCCGTCGTAGGTGAGGATCTCCAGGCGGGCGACGTTCTCGGCGGTGGTGCCGCTCCATTGCGCCGTCGCGCCGCACGAGTTGTTGCCGACCATCCCGCCGATGGTGCAGTGCGAGTGGGTGGCCGGTTTCGGGCCGATGATCAGGTCGTGCTCGCGCAGCACCGCGTTCGCGTCGTCGAGCGTGGTCCCCGGCAGGATGACCGCCGTGCGGGCGTCGACGTCGACCGACTCGACGCCGCGCACGTGTTTCGTCCAGTCGAGCACCACCGCGACGTTGCAGCACTCGCCGCCGAGGCTGGTGCCGCCGCCCCGGTTGAGCAGCGGCACGTCGTGCTCGTGGCACACCCGGACCGCCTCGACCGCGTCGTCGACGTCCCGCGGGCAGACCACCGCGATCGGCACCTGCCGGTAGTTCGACGCGTCGGTCGAGTAGGCCGCCCGCGCGCCGGCATCGAATCGCACCTCGCCGCGGACGGCGGACCGCAGCGCCGCCTCCAGCGCTTCGTAGGAGGCGGCGGGCGGGTTCCGGCGAGCGGTCGGGTGCGGCAGGGAAATGACCGCCATGCTCAGCCCTTCAACTGCTGGATCTTGTCCTTGAACAGCGTCGACGCGATCGACGCCTTGCGCGGCTGGCCGTGCAGCCACGCCTCGGCGAACTTCTTCGCCTGGTCGTAGCTGACCTTTCCGGGCAGCGGCGGCTCGTCCGGGTTGACCGCGACGTCGAGCAGCGCGGGGCCCGGGTGGGCGAGGGCTTCCTGCAGCGCGCCCGGCAGATCGCCGGGCTTGTTGACGTGTACGCCGAACCCGCCGCACCCGCGTGCCCACGCCGCGTAGTCGGGCAGCGGCTCGCCGAACCGCACCCCGTGCTCGGGGTAGCCCAGCACCATCTGCTCCCAGAGGATCTGCCCCAGCGCGTTGTTGTTGTTGATCACCACCTTGATCGGCAGCCCGTACCGCATCGCGGTGTGGAACTCGGCCATCAGCATCGCGAACCCGCCGTCGCCGACGAACGCGATGACCTGCCGCCCCGGGTGGGCGTGCTGGATCCCGATCGCGTACGGCAGCCCCGGCGCCATCGTCGCGAGCGTGCCGGACAGGTAGAACTCGCGCCGGCCGCGGATCTGCCAGTGCCGGGCCGCCCACGTCGCGATCGTCCCGGAGTCGCACGTCAGGATGGCGTCGTCGGCCGCCTGCACGTCGAGCTCGTGGGCCAGGTACTGCGGGGCGATCGGGTCCCGGTCGGCCGATTCGAGCGCGGTCATCGCCTCCCGCCAGTCCCGGGTCTTCTCCTGGTACTTGCCGAGGAACGCGTGGTCCTTGACGTCGAGCAGGGGCAGGAGCCGCTCGAGCGTCGCGCCGACGTCGCCGACCAGCGGCACCTCGGTCGGGGTCCGGGTGCCGGCCCGCGCCGGGTCGATCTCGACCTGCACCACCCGGGCCTTCCCGGGCTCCGGGAGGAACTTGGTGTACGGGAAGTTCGTGCCCAGCATGAGCAGCGTGTCGGCCTCCTCCATCAGCTCCTCGGAGGGCTTGGTGCCGAGCAGGCCGAGCCCGCCGGTGGTGTACGGCGAGTCGTCCGGCACCACCATCTTGCCGAGCAGCGACTTCACGATCGGCGCGCCCAGCTTCTCGGCGGCCTGCTCGACCCACCGGCCCGCGCCGCGCGCCCCGATCCCGGCCAGGATGGCGATCTTCGTGCCCGCGTTGAGCACGTCGGCGGCCCGGCGCAGGTCGCCGTCGCGCGGCCACACCATCGGATCCACGTAGATCGGCGCGGTCGACGGCGGCCGGACCGGCGCGACCGTCTGGTACGGGTCTTCCCCGGCCGGCGCGATCTGGATGTCGTTCGGGAAGGTCAGATGGGCCACGCCGCGCCGCGCGTACGCGGTCCGGATCGCCACGTCGACCAGGGCCGGCATCTGCGCCGGGTTCATCACCACCTGGTTGTACTCGGTGACGTCCTCGTACAGCCGGTCCAGCGCGACCTCCTGCTGGTACCCGGTGCCCAGCACGCTGGACTCCTGCAACCCGGTGATCGCCAGCACCGGCACGTGGTCGAGCTTCGCGTCGTACAGCCCGTTGGCCAGGTGGATGCCGCCCGGGCCCGAGGTGGCCAGGCAGACGCCGATCCGGCCGGTCGCCTTGGCGTGCGCGCACGCCATGAACGCCGCCGCCTCCTCGTGGTGCACCAGCACGAACTTGACCTTGTCGGCGTGCCGCCGGAGGCCCTCCATGATCCCGTTGATGCCGTCCCCGGGTATGCCGAAGATCGTGTCGACGCCCCACTCGGCCAGCCGCTTGATCAAAAGTTCGGAAGTTATCTCAGCCACCCCCGGCGCCTACCCCCGTTCACGGCCGCCAATCAGGTTTGCCGACTTCGATGCCGGGGCATCCCCTCGGCCCCTGGAATGGTGCTGGAGGAACCCGTGGTGCGGCTGCGGCGCAGCGATCTGACCAGACCCGGTCTCACCCGCCGCCGGTCCGGTCGCGGTTTCACGTACCTCGACGCCGGCGGCGCCCGGATCGCCGACGCCGCCACGATCAAGCGGATCAAAGGGCTGGTCATCCCGCCGGCCTGGCGGGACGTGTGGATCTCGCCGGATCCACGCGGGCACATCCAGGCCACCGGCATCGACGACGCGGGCCGCAAGCAGTACCTCTACCACCCGGACTGGCGCGCCGGCCGCGACGAGCAGAAGTTCCGGCGGGTACGCGAGATCGCCGGCCGGCTGCCGCGCGTGCGCCGCCGCCTGCAGGCCGACCTCACCACCGGCCGCGGCCTGACCCGCGAGCGCGTGCTCGCCGCCGTCGTCAGCATCCTCGACCTGGGCATGTTCCGGATCGGCAGCGACGAGTACGCCGCCCGGGACGAGGACCCGTCCTTCGGGCTGTCCACCCTGCGCGCCTCGCACGTACGGACCCGGGGCGGCTGTGCGCTGCTGCGATTCCCGGGCAAGGCGGGGGTCGAGCACAGCGGCACGGTCGACGACGGCGAGGTGTGCGCCGTGCTGACCGCGCTCAAGAGGCGACGCCGGGGCGACGAACGTTTGTTCGCCTTCTGGGATCCACACACCCGGACGTGGCACGATGTCGACGCCGGGATGATCAACGACTATCTTCAGGACGTCAGCGGGCAGCGCATGACTGCCAAGGACTTCCGCACGTGGCACGGCACCGTCAAGGCGGCCGTGACGCTCGCCGAGGCCGGCCCGCAACCGACCGAGGCGAAGCGTAAGAAGGTCGTGGCCCACGCCATGAAGGAGGTGGCCGGGTTGCTCGGCAACACGCCGGCGGTGGCTCGCGCGTCGTATGTGGATCCGCGGGTCATCGATCGTTACGAGAAGGGTGAGACGGTCGCGCGCGACACCGAGCAGGCGGTGCGCGACCTTCTCGCGGACGAATCCTGAGTAGGTTGTTCTCCATGGGCCTGGACAGCAAGCGGAACGGCGAGCGCCTGCGCCGGCTCGAGGCGATCACCGACGCCACGCTGTCCCGGCTGGACGCCTCCGATCTCCTCGACGAGCTGCTGGAACGCGTGCGCGATCTGCTCGGCGCCGACACGGCGGCGATCCTGCTGCTGGACCCGCACTCCCGGCAGCTGGTCGCCACCGCGGCCAAGGGCCTGGAGGAGGAGATACGCCAGGGCGTCCGCGTCCCGGTCGGGCGAGGCTTCGCCGGCCGGGTGGCGCAGACCGGCCGGCCGGTGGTGGTCGCCGAGGTGACGGCCGAGGACGTGGTCAACCCGATCCTGCTGGAGAAGGGCATCCGCTCCCTGCTCGGCGTGCCGATCCTCGCGGCCGGGGAGGTGGTCGGGGTCCTGCACGTCGGCATGCTCAGCCCGTACGAGTTCGGCGCCGACGACATCCAGCTGCTCGAGCTGGCCGCCGACCGGGCCGGCACCGCCGGGCAGATCCGCGGCCAGAAGCTCGAGCAGGCCGCGGCGCTCGCCCTGCAGCGCAGCCTGCTGCCGGGCACGCTGCCCCGGGTGCCGGGCGTCGAGCTCGCCGCCCGCTACGTGCCCGGTCACGATTTCGGCATCGGCGGCGACTGGTACGACGTGTTCACGCTGCCCTCGGGCTGGCTCGGCGTGGTGATCGGCGACGTCTCCGGGCACGGCCTGGCCTCCGCGGTCGTGATGGGCCGGGTGCGCAGCGCGCTGCGGGCGTACACGCTGATCACCGACGACCCGGCCGAGGCGCTCAGCCTGCTCGACCGCAAGGTGCGGCACTTCGAGGCGGGCAGCCTCACCACCGCGCTGTACGCCATGATCTCACCGGACCGCGGCACCGTCCGGGTCTCCACGGCCGGGCATCCGCCGCCGGTGCTGGCCCTGCCGGGCGCGCGGGCCACGGTGATGCGGCTGCCGGCCGACCCGCCGCTCGGCGTCGACATCCAGCACCGCCCGCGGCGTACTGCCACCGTCGAGCTGCCGCCCGGAGCGGCGCTGGTGTGCTATACCGACGGCCTGGTGGAGCGGCGCGGCGAGGTCATCGACGAGGGGGTGGAGCGGCTCATCGACGTGGTCAAGGCCGCGCCGGCCGAGGCGCTCTGCGCCGGCATCATGGCGACCATGGGCCTCGAGCGTCCCACCGACGACGTGGCGCTGCTCGTGGTGCGGCGTTTCGACGACCGCTGACGCGGCCGCCCGGCGGCGTTTCGATGATCGTTGAAGTGGGCACCCAGCGGCATGGCCCCCGAGAAACGCCGCGTCCGGTATGAGGACGAGAAGAAGCGCTGGGACCGCAACTTCGCCGACCTGCTGCAGGAGCTGCGGGTCGCGCAGACCGGTATCCAGATCCTGTTCGCGTTCCTGCTGACCCTGCCGTTCAGCAACGGCTTCCCGCGCACCACCGCGTTCCAGAAGGACGTGTACATCGTCGCGCTGCTGGCCGCCGCCGCCTCCACCGCGATGATCATCTCGCCGGTCGCGTTCCACCGCGCGCTGTTCCGCCAGGGCCGCAAGCCCGAGCTCGTCCGCTACGCGCACCGGATGGCCACCGGCGGCCTCGCGTTCCTGCTGGTCGCGATGGTCAGCAGCGTCTTCCTGGTCGTCGACTTCATCCTCAGCATGCCGATGGCGCTGTTGCTGGGCGGCCTCACCGCGGTCTTCTTCCTGACCTTCTGGGCCGGCATCCCGTGGTACCGGCACAACTGGATCGACGAGGAGGACGAGGAAGAGGACGAGGAGGCCACCGGCGACGAGCAGCCGCGTTCCTAGGCCGGCCGCGCGATTCCCGGCGGAGCCGAACGGACGGCCGCGACGCCGGTCACCTCCGCCGCGGCCTCGAGCACCTCGTGCTCGCCGACGGCGAGCAGGGCGGGATGCACGCCGGGGCCGGGCCGGTCGCCCGGCTCGCTCTGGGTGCCGTGCCAGATCGCGCGGTGGTACGGGCGGTCCGGCGGCCCCCAGCGCGCCGGCGACATCGGCCCGAACAGCGTGACCGACGGCGTCGCGTACGCGGTGGCCAGGTGCGCGATCCCGGTGTCGCCGCTGATCACCAGGCGGGCGTGGGCGACCAGCGCGGCGAGCTCGCCCAGGCCGGTGAACGGCAGCGCGGACGCGGGCAGGCCGGCGCGCCGGGCCACCCGTACGCGCAAATCTCGCTCGGAAGCGGAACCGGTGATCACGACCCGGTGTCCCGCCTCGCCGAGATGGCGCGCGACGGCCGCGAAGCGGTCGGCCGGCCAGCGACGCGCCGGGACCTTCGCGCCCGGATGGACGATCGTCACGCCGCGCGGCGCCGGCAGATCCGGCACCGCCAGCGCGAGGTCGCTCTCGTCGCAGGTCACCCCGTGCCGGCACAGCAGCCGGCACCAGCGCCGGACCTCGTGCTCCTCCTCCCGCCACGGCGGGCCGTCGAGGTGGCCGGCGTCCGCGTTGGCGAAGGCCCACAGCGTCTCCGGGGCGGCGGCGCGCAGCAGGCGGTGCGATTCGGGCCCGCGCCCGTGCAGGTTGACCGCCAGCCGCGGCCGCTCGATGTCCCAGCGGCGCGGCGTGAGCCCGTCGGTCGGCACGATCCGGCCGACGCCGCCGATCAGGTCGATCAGCGGCGTCAGCCAGGCCGGGGCGGCCAGCGCCAGGGGCTCGCCGGGGAAGGCGGCCCGCAGACCGCGCAGGGCGGGCACGGCGGTGGCGAGGTCGCCGACGCCGAGCGCGCGAAGGGCGAGGATCACGGGTACGAGGTCTCCCGCTCGGACGCGACGACCAGCTCCCGGATCGAGCAGCCGGGCGGCTGGCTCAGCGCGAACACCACCGCCGCGGCGGTGTCGGCCGGCTCGTTGAGCGAGGCGTCCGGCCCGGGCTTGTACTGCTCGTCGCGGTCGTCGAAGAAGCGCGTGCGCATGCCGCCGGGGATGAGCAGGGTGACGTTGACCCGGCCGGCCAGCTCGGCGGCGAGCGAGCGGGTGAAGCCGACCACCCCGAACTTGGCGGCGCAGTACGCGGTGGCGTCGCCGACCGCCTTGACGCCCAGCGTGGACGCGACGGTGACGATGCTGCCGTGGGTCTCCTCGAGCGTGGGCAGCGCGGCCCGCACGACGGCGGCGGTGGCGAGCAGGTCGACGGTGACGATCCGCTCCCACACCTCGGCCGGGATGTCCGCGAGCGCCCCGGGGACATCGAAGCCGGCCGCGGTGACCACGCCGTCGATCCGGCCGCCGGCCAGCGCGATGGCGCGCCGGGTGGCGTCCTCGGCGGCGCGCGTGTCGCTCAGGTCGCACTCGATCCAGTCGAGGCCGTCGGCGGGCCGCTGCCGATCGACGATCACGGGGCGGCCGCCCTCCTTGCGGACGGCGTCGGCGACGGCGGCGCCGAGGCCGCTCGATCCGCCGGTGATCAGCACTGCGTCCATGGTTGTCCCTCCCATTACGAGCCGCTCCGGGCGGCGGCGATGGTCCTGGTGGTGGAACGGCCGTCCAGGTACGGCACGATCACGGTCTGCCCGCCCCAATGCGCGACCAGCTCGGACTCGGGCAACTCGGGCCCGCCGTCGGCGTAGTCGCCGCCCTTGACCCAGACGTCGGGCCGCAGCCAGGACAGCACGGCCTCGGGGGTGGGCTCGTCGAAGACGACGACGGCGTCGACGCAGTCGAGGGCCGCGAGCAGGCGGGCCCGGTCGGCCTGGGCGGTGAGCGGGCGGCCGGGGCCCTTGAGTCCGCGGACCGACTCGTCGCTGTTGAGGCAGACGACCAGGCAGTCGCCCAGCCGGCGGGCGGCGCGCAGGGTGGCCAGGTGGCCGGCGTGCAGCAGGTCGAAGCAGCCGCCGGTGGCGACGACGACGCCGCCCCGGGCGCGGACCTCGGTGACCAGCGCCCCGGCCTGGTCGGCGCCGACCCGCTCGGGCCCGCTCACCGCCGGGGACGCCGGCATCGCGCCGAGCGCTGCGGGCAGCCCGCCGGCCACGAAGGCCGTGGCCGCCCGGACCGCTTCCTGCACCGCCTCGGAGACCAGCGCGCCGTCGGCCAGGGCCAGCGCCGCGGCGACGGCGAACCGGTCGCCCGCGCCGCAGGTGTCGCCGCTCGCCTCCGCCGGGGCCGGCACCACCAGCGGGGTCGGCCCGGAATGGCAGAGCACCGCGCCGCCGGGGCCGCAGGTCACCGCGACCGCGGCGGCCCGCCAGCGCCGGCGCAGCAGGTGGCCGGCCCGCTGGGCGGTGGTGAGGGTGGCGCCGTCGCCGGCGTCGCCGGACAGCTTGCACACCTCGGCGAGGTTGGGCGTGACCAGCCGGGCGTCCGGGACCGGGGCCGGGCCACGCGGATGCGGGTCCCACACCACCGGCGCGGCGGAGGCCTCGATCGCGGCGCGCAGGGCCGGGTGCCGGGCGACGCCACGGCCGTAGTCGCTGACCAGAATGGCCTTGGCATCGCGCAGCGCGTCCAGCGCGGCCGGCGGGGCATCGCCCGGGGGCACCGGGTCGCCACCCCGGTCGAGGCGCAGCAGGACCTGCCCGCCGGAGCGCAGCCGCACCTTCTCGGGGGTCGCCCCGGGCAGCGGCAGGGCGTAGAGCTCGACGCCGGCCGCGGTGAGCATCTCGCTGAGCCGCGCCCCGCCGGCGTCCGAGGACAGCGCCGTGACCAGCGCGACCTCGTGCCCGTCGGCGGCGGCGAGCAGGGCGGCCAGGCCGGCGCCGCCGGGCCGCTCGTGGACCCGTTCCTCGTCGAGCACCGGGGCGGGCGCGTCCGGGGCGATCCGCCGGACCGCCCCCTCGACGTCCCGGTCGAGCAGGGTGTCCCCCACTATCACCAGCCTCTTCATCGTCCTCCCCTTCAGCGGTTCGGTCCCCAGGGCAAGATCAACGTGTTCGCACATCACGTGCACCGCCACCAGATGCAGCTCCTGCACGACCTGGCTCTCCGGCGACGGGCAGCGCAGCACCTCGTCGCAGGCGTCGCCGACCGGGCTGGGCCCGGCGCCGGTCATCGCCCAGGTGCGCAACCCGCACTCGCGGGCCGCCCGCACCGCCGCGACCAGGTTCGGGCTGCGGCCGCTGGTGGAAAGCACGAGCAGCACGTCGCCGGGGCGGCCGTGCGCCCGCACCTGGCGGGCGAAGACCTCGTCGTACCCGTAGTCGTTGCTGATCGCGGTCACCGCCGACGAGTCCGCGGTGAGCGCGATCGCGGAGAGCGGCCGGCGATCCTCGCGGAGCTTGCCGGTCAGCTCGGCCGCCAGGTGCTGGGCCTCGGCCGCGCTGCCGCCGTTGCCGGCGACCAGCAGGCGGCCGCCCCCGCCGAGGTGCCGGGCGAGCTCGGCGCCCCAGCCGGCCAGCCGGGCCCCGACGGTGGGGAACTCGCCGATCGCGGCGGACAGCGCGGTGAGGTGCTGTTCCAGCGGATCCATCAGGCGATCGCCCCCGTGGGGGCGGCCGCCACCGTGGTGTAGACGCCGGCCAGGCGGCGGGCGATCCGCGGCCACGAGTACGACTGGACGGCCCGGTCGTGCGCGGCCGCGCCGTACGAGATGCGCCGGGTGTCGTCGGCCAGCAGGCGGCGCAGGGTGCGGGCCAGCCCGGTCACGTCGCGGGGTGCGACCAGGTCGCCGGTGACGCCGTCGACGACCGTGTCGACCAGGCCGCCGACCGCCGAGGCCACCACCGGCACGCCGCAGGCCATCGCCTCGAGCACGGTCAGGCCGAACGGCTCGTACCACGGGGTGGCGGCCAGCAGGTCGGCCGAGCGGTACCAGGCCGGCATCTCCTGGGCGGGCACGGCGCCGACCAGGCGGACCCGGTCCTCGACGCGGCACTTGCGGGCGAGGGCGCCGAGCCGGCACGCGTACGGGTCGCGCGCGAGGTCGCCGTCCGGCGGCCCGCCCACCACAACCAGCTCGGCCCGCGGCACCTTGGGCAGGGCCCGGATCAGGTCCTCGACCCCCTTGCGCTCGACCAGCCGGGCCACGGTCAGGATCCGCTGCCGGCCGGGCTCGCGCGGCACGGCCGGCCCGGCCGGCGCGAAGCGATCGGTGTTCACGCCCGACGGCACCATCGCCATCCGGGTGCGCGGGACGCCCATCCGGACCAGCTCGGCGACCTCGTCCTGGCACTGCACGACCACCCGGTCGACGGCCCGCCCGAGCGCCCGCTCGTAGCCGATGCGCTGCGCCGGGCTGGTGTCGGCGGCGCCCTGGTAGCGGCGCTTCACCGAGCCGAGCGCGTGGTACGTCTGCAGCACCGGCACCCCGAGATCGCGCGCCGCGGTGACCGTGGCCAGCCCGCTCATCCAGAAGTGCGCGTGCGCCACGTCCGGCTTCCAGGTGTCGCGCCAGTCCGCGGACAGCCACTCGGCGAACGCGCCCATGTGCGGCAGCAGCTCGTCCTTGGGCAGCGGCGCGGCCGGCCCGGCCGGCACGTGCACCACCTCGACGCCGTCGCCCAGCGGGACCGCCTCGGGCAGCTCCGCGTCCCGCCGGGTGTAGACCCGTACCTCGTGCCCGTCCGCGGCCAGCGCGGCCGACAGCTCGGCGACGTGGGTGTTCTGCCCGCCCGCGTCCACGCCCCCGAGCGTGGCGAGCGGGCTGGCGTGCTCCGAGATCATCGCGATGCGCATGTCTCCTCCTCCAGCAGCCGGTCCCAGTCCGCGAGGAACCGGTCGAGGCCGTAACGGGTCAGTGCCACCTGGCGGGCGCGCTCGCCCAGCCGCCGGGCGGCGGCGGGCTCCTCGAGCAGCCACCGGGCAGCCTCGGCCAGCACGCTCACGTCGGTGGAGAGCACGCCGGCGTCCGGCGGGACCGCCTCGATGGCCTCGGTGGTGGCCAGGCCGATCACCGGCATGCCCATCTGCATGGCCTCGATGAGGCTCAGCCCGAGCGAGGTCCAGCGGCACAGGTGCAGGTAGGCGCCGCGGCGCGCGACCTCGGCGTGCATCGCGCGCTGCGGCGGGTCGTCATGGGCGGCGATCCGGTCGCCGGCCAGGCCGGCCACGCCCATGCCGTACACATCGAGCGGCGCCACCGCCGCGAACCGGCCGAACAGGTCGGTCCCGGTGACCCGGCCGCGGCGGATCGGCTCGTTGGTGACCACGGCGAGCCGGGGCAACTCGCCGGTCCAGCGCGGCTCCGGCTCGACGACGCCGTGCTCGATGACCGTGGTGCGGGTGCTCCCGCAGTCCCAGAACAGCTCGTTGAAGTGGGTCACGTGGACGACCAGGACGCCGTCCCGGTCGGCCATCGGATGCCGGGTGTTCGGCACGTCCCCCTTCGGGGTGTTGTGCTCGACGTAGATGATCGGGACCCGGGGTGGGACGAGCGCAAGCTCCTCGGGGCGCTGCACGATGGCGACGTCGGGGTCACGGATCGCGGCCAGGGGCCGTTCCTCCACGGTCGGCGGCCAGTCGTAGGTCTGCGCGCGGCCCCGGCCCCAACTGTCGCGGGCCTCGTTGACCGGGATCAGGTACTGGTGCTTGCCCTGGACGAACGCCGTCGTCCAGGAGCCGTGCACATGCCAGAGCATGATTCTCACGCGGCAACCTCGCGCTCGGTGGGGGGCCGGGCGCCGAGCACACGTACGGCGTCGAGCACCGCGGCCGGGTCGATAGTGGACAGACACGGGTGTCCCGGGACCGGGCAGGTGATGGCCCGGGAGTCCCGGCAGGGGGCGTCCGGGACGCCGAGGCGCACCACCGGAACGCGGTAGGGACCCCACCGTCCGAAAGGGACAGTGGGCGCATAGAGACTGACCACCGGGGTGCCGGCGGCGGCCGCCAGGTGGGCCGGCCCGGTGTTGGCGACGACCAGGCAGGACGCCCCGGCGATCAGCCCGGCCATGGCCGCGAGCGAGCCGGGCGCGGTCCAGCGGGCGCCGGCGCCGGCCACCTGCGCGGCCAGCAGCTCCTCCCCTGGGCCGGCGGTGACCACCACGTCGTGGCCCGCCTCGGCGAGCGCGTCGACGACGGCCCGCAATGTCGCGGGCGGGCAGGCGCGGGCCGCGGCGGCCGTTCCCGGATGAACGACGACGTAATCCCCCCGGCCGGTTGCTCCCGGGCCGATTGCTCCGAGGCCGGCCGCGCTCGTGCCGGCCGCGCTCGTGCCGGGCCCGCTCGTGCCGGCCGCGCTCGTGCCGGGCCCGCTCATGCCTGGCCCGCTCATGCCTGGCCCGCTCGTGCCGGTTGCTCCGCGGGCGGCGGCCAGGCGCAGGGCGCCGTCGTCGCCGACCGGCAGGGCGAAACCGGCGGCCGCGGCCAGGCTGCGGGCACGTTCGGGTTCGGGCAGGTCATCGGGTACGCGGTGGCGCACGTCCAGCAGGGAACCGGGGTAGTCCTCGCTGATCGCGCTGATCCGGCCGACCCCGGCCAGGCGCAGCAGCAGCGCCAGCGGCAGCGGCGACTGGTGGAACGAGGTGAAGATGACCGCCTCGTCGGCCCCGATCCGCTCGATCCGGGTGACGAGCGCCGCCATGCCGGCCGGGTCGACCGGGTCCGGGTGCGCGTCGATCCACGGCAGGCCCCACTCGACGATCTCGTCGACGCCCGGCAGCAGCTCGGCGGCGGCCCGGCCGCGCGGTCCGCAGAGCAGCACCACCCGCCCGGCGCCGGCCGCGACGGCGCGGATGGCCGGCCCGGTGACCAGCACATCGCCGGCGGAGTCGGAGCGGACCACGAGGACCGTGCCGGCCGGGCCCGGGCGCGGCGCCGGTCGGACGAGGTCCTCCCGCACCAGGATCCGGTCGGCCGCGCCGGCCAGGGTCGGCTCGACGGCCGGGGCGGCGGCGACCTCGGCGGGCAGGGTCACCGGGGTGGGCACCAGGATGCCGGAGGCGCCGGCCGCGAGGGCGGCGCCCATGTCCCGGCCGATGTCGCCGACCACCACGCACCGCGCCGGGGTGGTGCCGAGGGCGCCGGCGGCCGCGGTGACCAGGCCCGGGGCGGGCTTACGGCAGGCGCAGCCGGCGGTGTCGCCGTGCGGGCAGACCTGCCAGGTGCCGAACGGGCCGAGCAGCTCCTCGACGCGGCGGTGGACGGCGTCGAGCTGCTCGCGGGTGAAGTGGCCGCGGGCCAGCCCCGACTGGTTGGTGACCACCCCGAGGCGCAGGCCGGCGGCGCGCAGCCGGTCGAGGGCGGCGCGGGCGCCGGGCATCGGGACGACCTTCGCCGGGTCGCCGTTGTAGGGAACGTCGACGATGAGCGTGCCGTCCCGGTCGAAGAGGACAGCGTCGAAGAGCCGGCTCATCGGCCCGCCTCCGCGCGCGCACGGTCCCCCGCCGAGCGCTCACCGCCCACGGTGATGACCGGGATCGGGCGGGCGGCGCGCCAGCGCCACCAGCCGCGCAGCCAGTGCGCGACGGCCAGCGGCGGGATGACGACGCTGGTGGCGAGCATCGTGGCCACCTCGCGGGGGTCGCGCGGGCCGGGCGCGATGCGAGCGGCCGCGAACTCGGCGGTTCCGGCCGCCCAGCCCGCGGCGGCGAGCCCGGCCGCGCCCACCCAGCCCCGATGGCCGGTGGCCAGGGCGGCCGCGCCGCATGCCAGCGCCGCCAGCCCGGCCGCGGCGATCACCGCGTGCCGGGGGCGCCTTCCCTCCGGGACGTCCAGCAGCGCGCGCCACCGCGGCCCGTACAGGCGGCGGAGCAGGGCGTCGTCGGCGTTGCCGCGCTGGGTCCGCACGCTGACCCACGGGCCTTCGGGCCGGACCGGGTGGGTGACCCGCCGCCGGCCGCGACGCAGGGACCAGCCGCCCCGCCGTACGCGAAAGGCAAGCTCGGCGTCCTCGCGGAAAGCCCGCGGCAGACGCTCGTCGAAGCCGCCGGCGCGCGCCAGCGCGACCCGGCGGTAGGCCATGTCGGCGGTGATCCACTCGCCGGTGGCCAGGCCGGCCGTCACCCGCTCCCAGTCGGTCGGGCGGCGATCCGGCGGCAGCGGCACGATCAGCCGGCCCTGCACGCCGCCCACCTCCTCGGGCGCCGCGGCCAGGTCCTCGGCTAGGTGGTCGAGCCAGCCGGGCTCGGGCACCACGTCGTCGTCGAGGAACGCGACCCACTCGCTCTCGGCGGTCTGCCAGCCCAGGTTGCGGGCCGCGGCCGGGCCGCGCGCCGGACCCGGCAGCACGGTGACCCAGCCGGGCACGCCGAGTTCCGCCGACCGGTCCCGCCGGTCGTCCACGACCAGCACGTCGGCCGGCCGGTCCAGCGCCGCCAGCAGCCGCGCCAGGCTGGGACGGCCGACCGTGGGGATGACGATCGTGCAGCTCATGCCCCGAACGCCCGTCTGCGGTGCACCGCGAACGGACCCATCGCCAGCAGGTCGACGGGCGCCGAGCCGAACAGCTCCATCGCCTCGCGCGGAGTGTCCACCATAGGCCGGCCCGCCGTGTTGAGCGAGGTGTTGACCACGACCGGCAGGCCCGTGCGGCGGTCGAACTCGGCCAGCATCTCGGCCACCAGCGGCTCGGTCTCGGCGTGCACGGTCTGCACCCGGGCGGTGCCGTCCACATGGGTGACCGCCGGGATGCGGTCGCGCCACTCGGGCTTCACCCGGTGCACGAAGAGCATGTACGGGCTCGGGCAGACGCCCTCGAAGATCTCGGCGAACCGCTCGGCGCGCACCATCGGCGCGATCGGGCGGAACTGCTCGCGGCCCTTCACGTCGTTCATCCGCCGCTGGGTGTCCTGGTCGCCGGGGTGGGCCAGCAGCGAGCGGTGACCGAGCGCGCGCGGGCCGTACTCGGAGCGGCCCTGGTACCAGGCGACGATCCCGTTGCCGGCCAGCACCTTCGCGGCCTCGGCGGCGATCGACGCGGGCCGCTCGTAGGGCAGCGCGGCCCGGCGCAGCTCGGCCTCCAGCTCGTCGTCGCTCCACCCGCGACCCAGCGCCGCCGTGGTGAAGACGCTGGGCTCGCCGGTGAGCGCCAGGGCGGCGCCGAGCGCGGTGCCCGAGTCACCGGCCGCGGGCTGCACCCACACCCGCTCGAAGGGGCCCTCGGCGGCGATGCGGGCGTTCGCGACGCAGTTCAGCGCGGTGCCGCCGGCCATGGTCAGCGTGGCCGGCCCGCCGGCCGCGTCGTAGGTCCAGCGGGCCAGGTCGAGCATGACCTCCTCGAGCCGGGTCTGCACGCTGGACGCCAGGTCGGCGTGCGCCTCGGTGAGCTCGCCGTCGGCCGGGCGCGGCTTGGTCAGCGCGGTCCAGTCGATCCGCTCGACGGTGAAGCCGCCGTCGCCGGTGGGCCGCACCAGCTCGCGGAACAGGTCGAGGAACCGCGGCCGGCCGTACGAGGCGAGCGCCATCACCTTGTACTCGTCGCTGGAGTGCAGGAAGCCCAGGTGGCGGGTCAGCTCCTCGTAGAGCAGGCCGAGCGAGTGCGGCAGCTCCTGGGTGCGCAGCACGGTCAGCTCGCCGCCGCGATAGACGCCGGCCAGGTGGCTGGCCACCTCGCCGCGGCCGTCCAGCACCAGCACCGCGTTGTCCTCGGCGACCGACATCCCGGCCGAGGCCGCGTGGGCGACGTGATGCGGCACGAACCGCACCCGGTCGGGGTCGAGGCCGGGCAGCGCGGTGGCCAGGAACTGCGGCGCCCGGCGGGCGTAGTCGACGCGCATGTGGTCGGACGGGTCGGCCACGCCGAGCTCGCCGAGGTCCCGGGTCAGGCCCGGGTCGAAGGAGTACGCGACCGCGTCGACCTCGCCCGGCTTCAGGCCGGCCTCGCTCAGGCACCAGGCCGCCGCCAGCTCGGGCAGCTCCCACGCCGCGAACGGAACCGGTCGCTTGCCGTGCTTGCGCCGGCTGAACCGCTCCTCCTCCGCGGCGGCCACCACGCGACCGTCGACGATCAGCGCCGCCGCCGGGTCGTGGAAGATCGCATTGATTCCCAGAACTCGCATGGACGGCGGTTACCCCTCGATCACCAACCTAGTCGTGGTGATCATCGACTTCTCGGGAAAAACTTCGGATCGCGCTGACCTGCACTGATGACAATCGCGTTTGGTTCGGCCGCTTTGGGGCAACCGGCGACCATGCTCGAAGTCGAACAACTTCTCGCCGGCCACTGGTCCGTCGGCGGCGGCGATCGTGAATTGACGGTTGTCAATCCAGCGGACGACGCGCCGGTGACCCGGGTCGTCTGCTCGGCCCCCGACGACGTGACCGCGGCGGTCCGGGCCGCACGCGCCGCGGCGCCCGGATGGGCCGCAGTGTCCGCCGCCGACCGGGCCGCCGCGCTGCAGGCGGCCGCCGCCACGGTCGAGGCCTCCGCGGCGACGCTGGCGGAGACCATGGCGGCCGAGATGGGCAAGCCGGTCGGCGAGGCCCGGGACACGATCGCCGCCGGCACGGCCACGCTGCGGCAGTACGCCGAGCTCGGACCGGTCCACCGTGGCCGCACCCTGGCCGGCCACCTCGAGGCGATCGACCTGATGACTTACGAGCCGCGCGGCGTGGTCGCCGTCATCACGCCGTGGAACGACCCGGTCGCGGTCGCGTGCGGCCTGCTCGGAGCCGCTCTGGTCACCGGCAACACCGTCGTGCACAAGCCCAGCGAGCGCACCCCCGGCACCGGCTGGCACCTGGCCCGGCTCCTCGCGCCCCACTTCCCCGACGGCGTGCTCAACCTGGTCAACGGCGACGGCCCGGTGGGCGCGGCGCTGGCCGCCGCGCCCGTCGATGTGGTGGCCCACGTCGGCTCGACGGTCACCGGCCGCGCGATCGCCGCCGCTTGCGCCCGGACCGGCGCGAAGGCCCTGCTCGAGAACGGCGGCTGCGACCCCCTGATCGTCGACGCCGGCGTGGATCCGCAATGGGCGGCTTCGCAGGCCGCGCTCGGGGCTTTCGCGAACTCCGGCCAGATCTGCGTCTCCGTCGAGCGCATCTACGCGCACCGCTCGGTGGCCGCGTCCTTCCTGGACGCCCTGGCCGAGGAGGCGAACGCTTGGCAGCCACGGATCGGTCCGCTGGTCGACCGTCGCCTGCGCGACACGGTGGACGAGCAGGTGCAGCAGGCGCTCAAGGCGGGCGCGTCGGCCCTCTGTGGCGGCGCGGCTCCGGCCGGCCCGGGCGCCTGGTACCCGCCGACCGTCCTCACCGACTGCACCGACGACATGGCGGTGATGCGGGAGGAGACGTTCGGCCCGGTCGCGCCGGTCGCGGTGGTGTCGTCGTTCGACGAGGCCCTGAGCCGGGCGAGCGACTCACCCTATGGGCTGGCGGCTTCGGTGCTGACCGGCTCGATGAGCCATGCGCAGCGGGCGTGGCGCTCGCTCCCGGCCGGCACCGTCAAAATCAACGCGGTCTTCGGCGGGGCTCCGGGCGGTGCGGCCCATCCGCGCCGTTCGAGCGGGCAGGGTTTCGGGTACGGGCCGGAGCTGCTCGACGAGATGACGGCCACCAAGGTCGTCCACGTGTCCGCCCCACCCACCGGCTGGTGAATCCGGCTCGCGTTCCTCGCCTTGCCGTGGCCCCGGCCCCGTTCCGGCTGGGCGCGCTGGGTTGCCATCGCCCCGGCCCCGTTCCGGCTGGGCGCGCTGGGTTGCCATCGCCCCGGCCCCGTTCCGGCTGGGTGCGCTGGGTTGCCATGGCCCCGGCCCTGTTCCGGCTGGGTGCGCTGGGTTGCCATGGCCCGGGTCGCGGCCGGTCACGCTGATTGCGGCCGGTTCCGCGAGATGGGTCGGTGCGCTGGGTTGCCATGGCCCGGGTCGTGGCCGGGTACGCCGGGCGCGGCCCGTTGCGGTTGGGCGACGGCGCGCTTCTCATGATTCGGCGGCAGCTTCCGGATGCTGGGCGCCGTCCCGGATAGTGGCGCCCGCTCCCGCATTCCGGCAAGATCATCCGCATCCTGAGAGGCACCCTCGCGCGAGAGCACGATTTACCGGATATATCCGGCGGCGTGGCTCGGGGCGCGGCGCGGCCTGATGAGTTGCTGTCAGCTTCCGACGCCAACTCATCAAGATCGCGGCGACGCGAGGCGCAACGGGCTGCACCCAGCGCGGCCGGCCTCGACCCGCGCCATGGCAACCCACCGTGACCAGCCACCTCGCGGAACCGGCCGCAACCAGCGCGCCCGCCCACGACCCGGGCCATGGCAACCAGCGTGACCAGCCGCCTTGCGGAACCGGCCGCAACCAGCGCGCCCAGCCACGACCCGCGCCATGGCAACCCACCGTGACCAGCCACCTCGCGGAACCGGCCGCAACCAGCGCGCCCGCCCACGACCCGGGCCATGGCAACCAGCGTGACCAGCCGCCTTGCGGAACCGGCCGCAACCAG